>CAZZZI010000064.1:0-21409 GCA_964658415.1 uncultured Sphingomonas sp.
AGGCGAGCGCGATGGAATGGCCGAGAACGGGCGAGAAGCACGCCGAGGAGACATGCCCCTGGTCATGGGCCGTCGAGGGCGCGGCCCCTTCCTTGAGGATATGCGCGCCTGCCTTGATTTCCTTTTCAGGGTCGACCGGCTTCAGCCCGACGAGCTGCCCGCGATCGGCGGCCGTCAGCCCGAAGCGCGTCGACAGTCGCTTGCCGATGAAATCGGCCTTCTGCGTCGACAGCATCCGCCCAAGGCCGACGTCATCGGGTGTGGTGCGGCCATCCAGCTCGTTGTGGGTGACGTGCCCCTTCTCGATGCGCAGCACATTGAGCGCTTCGACGCCGTAGGCGCAGATGTCGTGGGCTTTGCCAGCCTCCATCACCGCGTCAGCCACGGCCTCGCCGTAGCCGGCGGGCACAGCGAGCTCGAAGGCAAGCTCTCCGGAGAAGGAGATGCGGAACAGGCGCGCCTTCAATCCGCCCTTCAGCGTGACGCTCCCTGCCGAAAGAAAAGGAAACGCCTCGTTGGAAATATCGTTCTCGACCAGTTGCTCCAGCACCAGCCGCGCCTTGGGCCCGGCGACAGACATCTGCGCCCACTGGTCCGACGAGGACACGAAGCGGACGTCGAGATCGGGCCAGAGCGACTGGGCGCAGAATTCCATATGGGTCATGACCTCGCCGGCATAGGCCGTCGTCGTCGTCACGAAGAAATGGTTCTCAGCGAGCCGGCTGGTGGTGCCGTCGTCATAGACGAAACCGTCTTCCCGCAGCATCAACCCGTAGCGGGCCTTGCCGACGGGAAGCTTGAGGAAGGCATTGCTGTAGATCCGGTTGAGGAATTCGGCGGCATCCTTGCCGAACACCTCGATCTTGCCGAGCGTCGAGACATCGCAGATGCCGACATTGGCGCGAACGTTCAGCACCTCGCGGTCGACGCTTTCGCGCCAGGTCTTCTCACCGGCCCTCGGGAACCACGAAGAGCGGTACCAGGCGCCAGCCTCGACGAAGATGGCGCCGTTCTTCTTGGCCCAGCCATGCAGCGGCGATTGCCGCACCGGCCGCGCATGTTTTCCGCGCGCGGTCCCCGCCATCGCGCCGAAGGAGACGGGCGTGTAGAACGGGCGGAACGTCGTGGTGCCGACGGCAGCCGGGCTGACGCCGCGCATGCCGGCAATGATGCCGACGGCGTTGACATTGCCGAGCTTGCCCTGGTCGGTCGCCATGCCGTTGGTGGTGTAGCGCTTGGCATGCTCGATGTGGCCAAAACCCTCCCGCAGTGCCAGCCCCATGTCCTTGGCATGCACGTCGTTCTGGAAATCGATGAACGCCTTGTCCCTGGCGCCCGGCACATGCCAGGCCGCCGCGAAGGAAGGATCGTATTCGCCTTCGATATCAGGCATGTCGAGCGCCAGGGAGACGAAGCCGAGGCTCTCGACGACGGCGGCAGCCTTCGCCGCGCCATCGGCAAGGCATCCCGCAACGCTGTCGATGCCGGCGGCAGAGCCGGCGACTGCCAGTTCCGCCGTGTCCGAAGGTGCCATAAACGCCTGACGTTCGTCCGACCAGACCGGCTTTGCGCCGCGCTGGCAGGCGAGATGGATGATCGGCGACCAGCCGCCGGACATCGCCAGCGCATCGCAGCCGATGAATTCGTCCAGCCCGCCACGGTCGGCGATCAGCCCGTCGATCCGGTACTTGCCCTTGGTGGCGACGACCGTGCCGCCATGAATGACCCGCACGCCGGCCGGCGCGACATCCGAAGTCGCAGACCTCGTGTCGATGATCGCCGCGATCTCGACACCCTTTTCCTGCAGGTCCTGCGCCGTGCGGTAACCGGAGCCGCCATTGGTGAAGACGGCGACCTTCTGGCCGATGGCGACACCGTAGCGGTTGAGGTAGATGCGCGCAGCACCGGCCATCATGACGCCGGGCCGGTCGTTGCCCCCGAACACCAGCGGCCGTTCCTCCGCCCCGGTGGCAACGATGGCGCGCTTGGCAACGATGCGCCACAGACGTTCGACCGGCAGATCGGCGGAAGGAACGGCGATATGCTTCTGTACCTTCTCGACCGCGCCGAAGACATTGTCGTCGTACCAGCCGAAAACGGTGGTGCGGGGCATCAGCGTGACGTTCGGGACGGCGGCGAGCTCGTCGAGCACAGTCTTGACGAAGAGATCGGCGCTCGTGCCCCCGACCGAAAGCTTCTCCGACAGCAGCGAGCCGCCGAGGCGAAAACCTTCGTCGGCGAGGATGACACGGAGCCCGGCGCGGGCGGCAGTACGGGCTGCCATAAGGCCGGTCGGGCCGGAGCCGACCACCAGCAGGTCGCAATGGGCCCAGGATTTCTCATAGCGATCCGGATCGGCCTGCATGACGGCGCGGCCGAGACCGGCTGCCTTGCGGATGATCGGCTCGTAGACCTTTTCCCAGAAGGCGGCGGGCCACATGAAGGTCTTGTAGTAGAAGCCGGCGCCCAGGAACGGCGACAGCAGGCTGTTGAGCGAGCCGATATCATGCTTCAGCGACGGCCAGCGGTTCTGGCTGACGGCGTCGAGCCCGTGATAGAGCTCGGCAACGGTGGCGCGCGTATTCGGCTCCGTGCGGCCGTCCTTGCCGATCGTGACAAGCGCGTTCGGCTCGGCAGAGCCGGCGGTGACGATGCCGCGCGGGCGGTGATATTTGAAACTGCGGCCGACCAGCATCTGGTCGTTGGCGAGCAGCGCCGAAGCCAGCGTATCGCCGCCGAGACCCTGCAGACGCTTGCCGTCGAAGGTGAAGCCGAGGGAGATGCCCCGATCAACGATCCCGCCGGAGGAAACTCGATAGGCCGTCATTCGGCGTTCTCCTGCGCTACGTCGGCGACATCTCTGACGGAAAAGACCTCGTGCGTGACATTGCTGCGGTCCACCACCAGCCAGCGGCGGCAGCCGGAGGCGTGATGCCAGAACTCCTGATAGCGACCGCGCGGATTGTCGCGAATATAGACGTAGCGGTTCCATTCCTCGTCGGACGCCGTCGGGGACGGCCGCGAGACCGAAGCGTCGCCCCTGATGTAGAACTCTTCCTTGGGTCGGATGCCGCAATGCGGGCAGTGGATCAAGCTTGCCATTGTCTTCGTGCCCTCAATGCAGGTTCGGCTGCGGGCCCTTGCCGCCCTCGTCGATCTCGAAGCCATGGGCGAAGCGGTCGAGGCGCAGCAGGCGGCTGACCTCGTGGCTTTCATTCTTGGCGATCAGGTGGGCAAAGCAGAAGCCCGAGGCCGGTGTCGCCTTGAAGCCACCGTAGCACCAGCCGCAGTTCAGATAGAGATTGTCAATCGGCGTCCGGTCGATGATCGGCGAACCATCCATGCTCATGTCCATGATGCCACCCCAGGCGCGCAGCACGCGGACGCGCGACAGGCCGGGGATGAGCGCCACCCCCTCCTCCAGGGTATGCTCGACCGTCGCCAGATTGCCGCGCTGGGCATAGGAGCTATAGCCATCGATATCGGCGCCGAAGACGAGGCCGCCCTTGTCCGACTGCGAGATATAGAAATGTCCGGCACCATAGGTGATGACATTGTCGATAACAGGCTTCAGCCCCTCCGAGACGAAAGCCTGCAGCACATGGCTCTCGATCGGCAGGTCGAGATCGGCCATGCGACCGAGCGTCGAGGTGTTGCCGGCCGCCGCCAGCGCCAGCGTGTTGCAGCCGATGAACCCACGCGTCGTCTCGACGCCGGTCACCACGCCGTTCTCACGGCGGATACCGGTGACCTCGCATTGCTGGATCAGGTCGACGCCGCGTGTATCGGCGCCGCGGGCATAACCCCAGGCGACGGCATCGTGACGGGCCGTGCCGCCGCGCTTCTGCAAGAGGCCGCCGAGGATCGGGAATCGGGCGTGGTCGTAGTTGAGATACGGCATCATCTTGCGAACCTGCTCGCGGTCGAGCAATTCCGCATCGACGCCGTGCATGCGCATGGCATTGCCGCGCCGTGCATAGGCGTCGCGCTGGCCATCCGAGTGGAACAGATTGACGATCCCGCGCTGCGACACCATCGCATTGTAGTTGAAGTCCTGCTCTAGGCCTTCCCAGAGCTTCATCGACAGCTCATAGAAAGGCTCGTTGCCGGGCAGCAGGTAATTCGACCGGATGATCGTCGTGTTGCGGCCGACATTGCCGGAGCCGATATAGCTCTTCTCCAGCACCGCGACATTGGTGATGCCGTGTTCCTTGGCAAGATAGTAAGCGGTCGCCAGACCGTGCCCACCACCGCCGACGATGATCACATCATAATGCGGCTTCGGCTCCGGCGTCCGCCAGACCGGCTTCCAGTCGCGGTTGCCGGAAAATGCCTGCTTCAAGATGTTCAGTGCTGAATAGCGCATGCCATGTCCCAAACTCGACCCGGAGCGACATTCGCATATGCAGCAAAAACAACAAGCCTGGGAAGGACCTAAATTGCACCGAGAAGGACATTGCGGCCTCTCATTTTTCACGCGGAGGACGGAGATGGCTGCCCTTCCGGCAGGGAGACGTCCGCCCCTGATAGAGGGCAGTACCTGTACCCATCAAGCTTCAGACATATTCGACGGACAACGATGCTCTGACGAAGCGCTGGCGATTGTGGAAAATTCCGATTTCGACGAAAATTTCGCATTCCGGAGTAACAATTATACAGGTTGTCAAGTAAACGGCACTCTATTGAAATTGGTATGATGTCATGGATACTGTTGTGCCTAGCGCTTCGGCTGCAAATCGAAGCTTTCCTATACTGATGTATCACCATATCGACGACGCCCCGCCGCGCGGTGTCGGTTCGCGGTACATGTTTGTCAGCAAGCAGCGTTTTCGCAGCCAGATGATGGCTCTGAAGATGCTCGGATACACCGGCTGCTCGATGGCCGAGCTTGGCCTCTACATGTCGGGCCAGAAAAAAGGCCGGGCGGTCGGCATCACCTTCGACGACGGCTATCGCAACGTCCACCACAATGCCCTGCCGATTCTGTCGGAGTTCGGCTTTACCTCGACCACCTATTTCGTCAGTCGTCAGGTGGACGGCTACAACAAATGGGACGAAGGGCACATGCCGCCTGCCCCCTGCATGAGCCGTCAGGAGTTGCGCGAGTGGATGGCGGGTGGCCAGGAGGTCGGCGCCCACACGCTCGACCATGAGCGACTGGGCGTCCTCGGCGAGAGCGAGGCAAGAGAGCAGATCGCCGGGAGCAAGGCTGAGCTCGAGGATATCAGCGGCAGCGAGGTCACGGCCTTCAGCTACCCGTTCGGCAGCCACAGCGATCTCGTCGTCGACATCGCCCGCGAGAGCGGCTACCGGACGGCGACCACGACCATCAAAGGCCGGGCAAGCTCGGCGCTCGATCCGATGCGTTTGCCCCGCGTCACGGTGCGCCGCAAGGATATGCTTCCTAAATTTCTCTGGAGCCGGATTCTATAAGGGACCGCATTTCGGGCTCCTCGATCCATTGCTGCGCCGGGCCGGTCCAATAGGATTGGCCCGCGACGACCTTCTTCACGATGTTGCGCTCTTTGCGCCAGTCGCGGCCGATGTCCTCGATGTAGTAAGCGTCGAGTTCGCCGACGATGAGGTTGCGGTACTGGGCCGCATAGCGTTCCAGCGCCCGGTTGACCCCGCGGCAGAACTGCTTTTCCGGATCGAGCCGGAAATCCATCAGCTCGGCCGACCGGTGGGCGAAGGAGCCGCGCAGGAAGGACGGTCCCGTCAGGAAAGTCGGCTTCTTCGGGCCAAAGCCGCATTTGATACCGGCCAGCTTCAATTGCTTGGAGGCGTAGCAGAACGATCCGTTCTTGCGGGCGTCCCAGCGCTTGTTGGCATGGTTGAAACTGATCTGCCCGATCCACGGGTAATCGACGAATGCGTAGAGATGATCGGGGCGCACGGGCCGGTGGAGAAGCCAGTCGTCCTCGAGGTGAAAGATGATGTCGGTCGAGCTCGCCAGCCAGTTGTTGGCCACGGCCTTGGCGAAATTGGGCTGATTGGGCAGCGTGATCGATGCATCCGGATCATACTGGCGAATGATTTCCACGCACCGATCCTGATCCGCCTCGCTGCCGAACAGCGGGTCGATGTTGGCGATGATCCTGCGAACCTTGAACGCGCTGAAGAGATTTTCGTGGAAGGATCGCAATGTCCTTTCCAACAACGCGGGACGACGCGTCGCGACGATGCACACGTCTATCCAGTCGAGTCGAGTAGATTTTACCGGAAGCGAGACAAACTCTGGCTGATACATTTCAATTTTCTCGTACGCGAAATACCGCCCGCAATATTCCTCGAATCCGATACAATGTATGTCGTCGGACTGCAAACAGGATTCTCGGTTTTGATCGTATAGATTCGATATTTACATAATTAGAATGACAATATGAATACTAGCTGAAATTTCGACCAATATTGACGCCATTTTCTAATTAAAAATGAAAAATGAAATTTAGAATTTGCTTTAGAATACACGAATGGCTAGCCTCCTATTCAACCTAACGGCGAGTATGCCTCCCATTCAACTTGCCCGCAGCTGGATCGCTAATCCTTCTGTAAGGCCGGAATCCATGGCCGCATGCGGTACCTCGGCCTATTTCGCTTGAAACGCGGCGCGGCTTTCGGCATTGACGGGCTTCTGGAAACGCGAAACGGCGGCGCTCCACCAATGCCGTCAGCGCCTGAGGGTCATGTCAGCTGCAGTCGCCCGGCAGCATGGCGACGCTCAGCGCATGAGAGAAGCCGATGCTTGCAACGTTCGAAAAGGCCGCCCTGGAGGCCGGACAGGCCATTCTGGCCGTCTACCGGTCCGGCCACGTGGTCACGCAGAAACTCGACCTGTCGCCGGTCACCGTTGCCGATGAACGGGCGGAGGTGATCATCCTCGGACATCTCGCGACAGCGTTTCCGGGCATTCCCGTCATCGCCGAAGAATCCGTCGCCGCCGGCCACGTTCCGGAGATCGGCACGACGCCGTTTTTCCTGGTCGACCCGCTCGACGGGACGCGGGAGTTCATCGATCACCGGGACGAGTTTACCGTCAACATCGCCTATATCGTCGACGGTCGACCGGTCGCCGGCATCGTCTATGCCCCGGCGCTGGGTGTCGCCTTCACCGCCGAGGCCGGGCGGGCGGAAAAGCTCGAGGTCGATGCCGACTTTGCCATCGTCGGCCGCTGCCCCATCGCCGTGCGCGCGGCCGGAGAGACGCTCACGGCACTGGCCAGCCGCTGCAACGGCAACGCCCGCACGGACACATTCCTCAGCGACAATGCCGTGGTCGCCTGCACGACGATCGGTTCCTCGCTGAAATTCTGCCTGCTGGCCGAGGGCAAGGCCGACGTCTACCCGCGTTTTGCCCGCACCATGGAATGGGACACGGCCGCAGGCGATGCCGTGCTGCGCGCTGCGGGTGGCATGACCGTGACCCTCGACGGCGCGCCGCTTACCTACGGCAAGAGAAAGCAGCCGACCGACAGCGACTTCGCCAACCCCGATTTCATCTCCTGGGGTGGCCGACCCGCCGCGTCCGGGGGATAAACCGTCCGGAAAACCCAGCAAATACAGTGTTTCCAAGCCTTTTTCATCCCCGCTCTCCGCATCGGCCGTAAACTTGCCGGTGATTGTCGCCGGCACGCTCCTGAGAGCACCGGCCAAACCCGCGGGAGATGCCCATGTCAGACCAGACCGCCAACCTGTCCCTGCCCTATATCCTGCCCTCACAGGCGCAAAAGCACGTCACCCACAACGAAGCGCTGCAACGCCTGGACGCCGCCGTTCAGCTCGTCGTCACGGCGAGCCTTTCATCACCACCCGCCGTGGCTGCGGAGGGAGACTGCTACCTCGTCGCTGCCGGCGCGTCCGGCACCTGGGCCGGCAAATCCGGGCAATTGGCCTTCCGGCAGGACGGCGCCTGGATCTTCGTTCAGCCTCGCACGGGCTGGCGCGCCTGGTTCAAGGCCGACAATCGCCTTCGCATCCTCAGCGACGGCACATGGGGCGAGATGGGCCTGCCGTCGCAAGGCACAATGTCGGCGCTCGGTATCAATGCCTCCGCCGACCTCACCAACCGCCTGACGGTCAGTGCTGCGGCCACGCTGTTCAACAATGTCGGCAACGGCCATCAGATCAAGGTCAACAAGGCCGCCGCCGGCGACACCGCGTCCCTGCTCTTCCAGACCGGATGGTCCGGGCGGGCCGAAATGGGCCTCGCCGGCAACGACAGTTTCTCCATCAAGGTCAGCCCGGACGGCGGCACCTGGCAGACGGGCCTGTCTGTCTCGCCTCAGGGCGTCGTCGATATGCCGCAGCAACCGACCGCCCGCGCCTCGCTGGCCGTCGGCGCCTTGACCCCGTCAAACGGCAGCCAGACCGGCTTCACCCAATTGAGCGCCCTCCGGGGCGGCTTCACGCTCGGCGCAAGTCTCGGCGGCAGCACGGGCAATCGCCTCGTGGTGCCGGCCACAGGCCTCTACCTGCTTTCGGTCAACTGCAGCATTCTCACTTCGAGCGGCCATTCCGCCAGCATCGTCGCCAACGGCGGCACGACGCTCGCCACCGCCGCAGCTGCCGCCAGCAGCAACCCATTTCGCCATAGCGCGCTGGGTTTGGCCGTCCTCAATGCCGGCGACCTCCTGACTTTGCTTCATTCCGGCACGGCGCAATACGACTTCGGCGCGGGGAAAACTGAGATCACCGTCATCCGCGTCTAGGAATTCGTCCACGAGATCGGCCGGCCGGCAGCAGCCGGCCAGCCTCGGCAAGCAACAGGAACACCTGCCCAGACCTGCCGACAAAGCCAAATTCACGCTTGCCCGCCGTCCGGTCTGCGCCAATCTCTGAGAAATCAGGTGGATGCCATTGAAAAAATACAAAATAATTTCGAGCACCCGCCACGTGCCGTCACCGTATTATTCTGAATTAGACGAATAGCAGAAACCCCGCAAAACGGCCCGTTTGCGCGGCAACGCCTCGACTTCAGGCAAACCGCAGACCGCCGCGACGCACCCGCAAATCACCTGATCGCCGCACTCCGTAAAATTGTTATCAAAGTGTTACTAGGAGCTTAGTCAATTTTTAAATGTGGCGAGATACAGTCCTGCAAGTGGTCTTGAGTGTGTGTGTAGAGAGTCCAATGACCGAAATGATACGTCCCCGGGTGAAATACGTCATCGGTCCCGATGGCAGCCCCCTTACGATAGCTGACCTGCCGCCGCCCAATACGCGTCGCTGGGTCATCCGCCGTAAAGCAGAGGTTGTCGCGGCTGTCCGCGGTGGCTTGTTGAGCCTGGAAGAAGCCTGCGACCGCTATACGCTGACGGTCGAAGAATTCCTGTCTTGGCAGTCCTCCATCAGCAGCCACGGCCTTGCCGGCTTGCGCACGACGCGCATCCAGCAATATCGCCACTGATCCGTTTTCAGATCTTCGCCAGCCTAACTTCTCGGGCCTGACTCATTCCTCAGAAGGAAATGAAGCAGGCCCGAAATGATTGTAGAGCCTGCATAGAACCAGAGCCCCGCCTGCGTAAAGGCGCTGGCGAAACCGCTGCTCTTGGCAGCGACGATGACGATCGCCACCAGCATCACATCCATCATTGCCCAGCGCGTCAGCTGCGGAACGACAAGCTCGAAGAACGCCCCGCCCCGCCGTCCGCCGGGCAAGGCCTCCATGGCCAGGGCGACGAGCTTTATGATCGGCAGCCCGATCGACACCACCGCCACGAACACCGCCAGCACGACGTTGCCGCCTTGAAACAGCGAGGCGACAATGGCAAGCAGCGATGGCGTGTCACTGAAAAAATAGAGCCCGTCGAAATGCACCAGGGGTAGAACCAGCCCCATGGCCAGGCAGAACGGCGCCGCAACCAGCAGAACCGCCCTGACGCTGCTGATGTTCATACTCTACCCCTCCAAGCCGACCGGCCTGCGCAGCGATAGCCTGAAGCCCGCCCGGAGCGCAACGGATTCCGCAGGCGCCGGTCGTCCGAAAAACACCAAAAACCGTGCATGGCTGGCCAGCTGGCCAGTCATGCACGGCTCTTCGCGAGGACGTGTCGCGACCGCAGTCGAAACGTCAGGCGCGGGCTCTCGCCACCCCGTCACGCTCTTCGAGCGCTGCCGCCTTGGCATATTCGGCCTGCATCTCCTCGAGAGTGCTTTCCAGGGCTTCCTCCTGTGTCCGCAGTTCCCGGATCGAAACCTGCAGATTGTCCGCGCGCTGCCGCGCGGCCTTGGCGAAAGTCGGATAGGCAAAGTGGTTCGGATCGGTAATTCCGGACTTCTTCTCTTCCAAGACGATCTGGCTTTCCAGGTCCTTGGTCATCCGATCAAATTCCGCCGTCATCATCTGCAACTGCTGCAACTGACGGCGTTTCTCATTCACCTGGAACTCTTTCAGGCGGACTAGGCTCTCACGTGACTTCATACGCATTACTCCCGTGATGAGAGACCCCGGATCTCTACACATTACCCGCCCACAGTGACATGAATCGCTATGGGACAAAAAAATTCCGGCGGCGTTAACAAAAAGCTACCTCTGGTAACCTTTCGTTTACGGGCATCGTTAATGATAGGCCCTATCATTTAAGGGTCGGTAAATGCCTCGGACGAAAACGAAACAAAGGCATTGTTGATTCAATAGAATCAGTTAGCTTTTTTTCTTAATGTAAAAGTTAAGAAAACTAGAATGCTGATTTACGTGGAAAATCAGGGAAGTGAGAAAAATATTTAATAAAGTCGATACAGCTTGCCAGATGGAATCAGAATTTGTTAACCATTCCGTGGCAGCTTTCAAATCAGGCAGTGGTTGAATCGGTATCGCGTAGGAGGCTTTCGACCTTTCGGCGGCGGTAAAGGGGATTAATATGCGGGTTCTACTCATTGAAGACGACAGCGCGACAGCGCAGAGCATCGAACTGATGCTCAAATCGGAAAGCTTCAACGTCTACACGACCGACCTCGGTGAAGAGGGCGTGGATCTTGGTAAGCTGTATGATTATGATATCATTCTACTCGATTTGAACCTTCCAGACATGTCTGGCTACGAAGTTCTTCGTACGCTGCGTCTGTCGAAGGTCAAGACACCGATCCTCATCCTCTCCGGCATGGCCGGCATCGAGGACAAGGTTCGCGGTCTCGGCTTCGGTGCCGACGATTACATGACAAAGCCGTTCCACAAGGACGAACTGGTCGCTCGCATCCATGCGATCGTCCGTCGCTCCAAGGGTCACGCACAGTCGGTCATCTCGACCGGCGAACTGATCGTCAACCTCGACGCCAAGACCGTCGAAGTCGGTGGCCAGCGCGTGCATCTGACCGGCAAGGAATACCAGATGCTGGAGCTTCTTTCGCTCCGCAAGGGCACGACGCTTACCAAGGAAATGTTCCTCAACCACCTCTACGGTGGCATGGACGAACCTGAACTCAAGATCATCGACGTGTTCATCTGCAAGCTTCGCAAGAAGCTCGCCAATGCCGCCGGTGGTGCAAACTACATCGAAACAGTCTGGGGTCGCGGCTATGTGCTGCGCGAACCGGAAAGCAGCAGCTACGCCGAAAGCGCCTGAGCTACCCGAAAGAACCCGACCACTGCCTTTCATCGAAAAACCCGCCTCGGCAACGAGGCGGGTTTTTCGTGTGAAGTCGCTGGATTTCTGTAGGTTGGAACGTTTGACCTTGGCAATTAGGCAGCGATGGCGCGGTTGCCGAATACGGCCGTCAGGATCTTGCGGTCGAACGGCTTCAGCAGAAAATCCGTCGCCCCTGCCCGCTTGCCGGCCATCAGCTTCTTAAGATCGGCTTCCACGACGCAATAGTAGATCTTGACCTCCTTGCCCTCGGGCATGGCCCGGATGGCGGCGATCAGTTCCAGCGCACCGTCCATGCCGGCATCGACGATCATGTAATGCGGGATGCCGGATTCGAAGCGGCTCAGCGCCTCCTGGGCGTTCGATGCCTCGCTGACGAGGAAATCGAGCTCGGAAAGGATGCGCATGCCGACCTTGCGCACCACATCGGATGTGTCGGCTATCATGAACCGCTGCATGGGCAACTCCTTCGCATCGAACCACAATCCACGTCTTCAGGATCGACGATAATGGCTCGACGCTGAAGAAATCGTTACTTTCCCCTGTCGACGCAACGCAGGGTTAAGCCGCCCGCATGGAGACGACGTAGGTTATCTCCTCGGCAGTCGCCGTATAGGTAATGTCCATTCCGCTCTCGTCGGCGAGCAGCACGGTGTAGTAGGGCTGCACGGAATGCGCATCGATCGCTTCTTCGACGACGCCATTGCAGATCTCGGCGAACTTGGCCGGGACGCGCATCAGCTTGCCCTTCACGACAAGCGTGAACTTCGCGTCGAATTCGGGATTTTCGAGCGTGACGTCGATGGTGCCGCCCCGCGGAATGGACGCATAGGCGACCAGGAACAGGTTGAGCAGCAGCTTGACGCGGTTCTTGGCGACGATGGCCCGCGGGCCGTTCCACACGACGGTGGCCTTCTTCTCAGCTTCGGCAAAATCCTTGGCGGCGCGCTCGGCTTCGCCGGTATCGATCGAAGCACCGACCGACCCCGAGGCACCGAAGGCGATGCGCGCGAATTTCAGGCGTACGGAGGCATTCACGGCGCTGGTGCGGATGAGATCCATCGCATCGGCATCGGCACCGCCCTCATCCAGCAGCTCCAGTCCGTTGTTGATCGCCCCGACCGGTGAAATGACATCGTGGCAAACGCGGCTGCACAGGAGCGCGGCGAGATCCGGTCCATTCAACGTCAGATTCGGATTCCTTGACATTCATTGTCTCCTGTATGCCGGGCAAGGTTTCATGACCTCATGACTGCCACGGCAAGTTTGCACGGGGATTACCATCTTCGGCATATCTTGCGCCATAAAGACACCATATTTGGTAAACCGATTATTAAGAGGATCAACGCAAAATGCGGCCATCGTCGGGCGCATCCTTTGCGACCACTGAGATGAACGGATGAGCCTATGTGCAGTCAATTCCTAAGCAGACTATTGAGCCTGGGCACGGTGGCGGTCTTCGCTGCCGTGATGAATGTATCGCTGTCCCCTCGCGAGGCGGCGGCAGCGCCGAACAGTGGCCAGTACACCGTCCAGGAAATCATCGACGAAGGCCACTCCTTCTTCGGCTCGACCAGCGGCGGCCTGGCCAAGGTCGTCGAGACCGCCTTCGAGCGCTACGGCCTGCCGAACGGCTACATTCTCGGACAGGAAGGCTCGGGCGCCTTCATCGCCGGCCTCACCTACGGCGAAGGCCAGCTCAACACCAAGAACGCCGGCGAGCATTCGCTTTACTGGCAGGGCCCTTCCCTCGGCTTCGATTATGGTGGCCAGGGCACCCGCGTCATGATGCTCGTCTATAATCTCTCAAACACCGAAGCCATCTATACGCGCTTTGGAGGCATCAGCGGCCAGGCATTCGTTATCGCCGGTGTAGGCATGACCGCGCTGAAGAACAACAATATCGTCGTCGTGCCGATCCGCACCGGCGTCGGCGCCCGTCTCGGCCTCAACCTCGGCTACCTCAAGGTTACGCCGCAGCCGACCTGGAACCCCTTCTGAGCCGGCAGCCCCGGCGGCAGGGCCAGACGACGAGCCGCCGCCCATTAACTGCGCACCGACATGTCGCTTGCTCCGCGACGGGCTTCCTGCTTAATTTCCAGGATCCGCTCTTACCCCCAGTACAGGTGATGGCTGCGCCGTGATACAATTTGCCCTACTGTTCGGTTTAGGCTTTCTGAGCGCGGTGCTCCTTGTCTGCATGGTGGCGCCCGCCATCCATCGCCGCATCGTCCACTTCACCGAAAAGCGCCTGCGCGCGACCATGCCTCTGAGCGCCCAGGAAGTGCGGGCCCAGAAGGATATGGCACGGGCGCTCTTTGCCGCTGAAAACGCGCGGACGGAGCAGGCTCTCGCGCGCGAACGGGAAAAAGGCATCGCCCTTCAGCTGGAACGCGAGTCCCTCAACAAGGAAGCCGGCCGCCTCGCCACCGAAAACGAGCAACTGCACGCCCAGACCGACGAGATGAGCGTGGAAGCCAGCGAGCTGCGCTCGCGTTTGCGCCGCGAAGAGAGCAATATCAGCCAGCTCCGGTCGGCGCTGCGCATCTCGGAACTGGCGCACACGGAAAAGGAAGCCGATCTCGACACCCTGCGCAAGCGCATCGACAGGATGGCGGTCGATGCCGACAGCCTGAAGATCGACCTTGCGGCGCGGGAAGCCGAGATCGAGAACCTGCGCGTGCGCTTCAACAGCCTTCGCACCGAGCGGGATACGCTGCGCGCCGAGATCGAGACGACGACGCGCCGCGCAACGCAGGCCGAGATACGTCTTAGCGAGGAGGAGAACAAGGTGGCCCGGCTCGAGGACAAACTGAACCGCGAAGTCGCTTCCAACGCCGACAACCAGAGTGTCATCGAGCGTCGCGCCGAAGAAATTTCGCGGCTGAAACAGAAGCTCAAATCGGCATCGAGCGATGCCCGCGAGACAACCAAGGGATCGAAGCGGTCACCCGCAACAGCCAAGGCGGAGGCTGAAGCTGCGAAGGCGAAATCGGTGTCCGACCCGCAACCCGCTGCGCAAGCGAGCGCCGCCGCTGGCCCGGACGATGTGCAGGCCACCGTGCTGGCGACACTTGCCGACGATGCCCGCAACCGCAGCACCGCCTTGTCGGACAGGCTTATGAAATCCCGCTCCACCGCCCAGGACGCGGCCCTGCGCGAGGAGATCGCCGCAATTGCCGCCAGCATGGTGGCCTTGACGGCACTCAAGGAAGGCAAGCAGTCGCCCATCCACGCCTTGCTCGACACGGGCGGCGACACGGAAGGCAGCGAGCGCAGGAGCCTTGCCGACCGCGCCTCCGAGTTGTTGGAGAAGCCGCCGGTCTAGATCCGCCCGGCTGCGGATGCCACGGCAAACAGGGCAATCCCCGTCGCGGTCGCCACGTTGAGGCTATCGAGCCCGGGGGCCTGCGGAATACGCGCCGTCCCGAAGCGCGACAGGATCGCCTCAGGCAGGCCGGCGCCCTCCGTCCCCACCACCAGCGCCAGTCGAGGCGACGGCGGCACGGCGCCGATGGGCATCTCCCCGCGCGGCGACAGCCCCCAGATGGCAAAGCCGTGATGGGCGAGTGCATCGAGAATGGCGCGATCGGAGCCCCCACGACAATAGGGCAGTCTCAGCACGGAGCCGACCGAAACTCTCAGGGCCTTGCGATACAGGGGATCGCAGCTGGTTTCATCGAGGAGAATGCCGTCCGCCCCGAAGGCGGCGGCGTTGCGAAACATCGAACCGACATTATCGTGGTTGGAAATCCCGCAGCCGACCAGAAGCAAGGCCGACTTCGCAAGGCGATCGATGAAGGCGTCCGCATCTGGTGCCGCGATCCGGCGACCGAGCGCCAGCACGCCGCGATGCAGGTGAAAGCCGACGATCGCATCGAGCACCGGCGCGTCCGCCACATAGACCGGTACCTCGTCCGGCAGCGCGGCTATGATATCGGCCACCCCCGCCACCCGGTTGCGCAACAGCAGCACCTTCTCGGCCACGAAGCCGCGATCGGCCGCCTGCGCCTCCGCCAGCAGCCGCAACACCACCGTTCCCTCGGCAATGAAACGCTGCTCGCGACCCGTCAGGTCGCGCTCGCGGATATCGCGGAATTCCGCGATGCGCGGATCGCCGGCATCGTCGATGAAGGTCAACCGGTCCTCGTTCATCTGCCCGCCCGTCAGGGTGTCGGCAGCGAGACGGTCGAGACGATACGGCCGACGCCATAGTCGAAGACGATAGCCTGTCGCTGGCCGGAAATCGTCACACCGTAAAACAGCATCTGGCTGCCGGAAAGGCTGACCGATTGCACTGAAAAGCCGGCCGGCAACGATATGGTCGAGGAAACCGGCGCATCCGAGGGGACGCCGCTGGTCGTGACCGCCTTGCCTGTGGGCCGCATCGCCTTGTAGACAATGGCGCCGAACACCGCCATAAGGCTCACCACCATGACGGCACCCGAGACGATCATCAGCCGGACCATCTTGCGCCGCACTGCTTCCATCGCCGGATCGAGCGGCTTTTCGTCCTGGTCGTCTGGCTTCTGACTTGTCATGATATTCCTGTTCTTGATCGCGCCGGAGAAAAGCGTTTGAACGACCCCTTTAAACAAGCCGATGCCATTAGCAAAGTGCTGATCGCCGACGACGCTGCGGAAGGTCGCCTGGATGCCTGGCTGACGGCCCAGCTCGGCGACGACATTTCGCGCAGCCGCGTGAAGGCGCTGATCAAGGAAGGCGCGGTTCTGCGCAACGGCGAGCCGATGACCGACCCGCAGCGCAAGGTGCGCCCCGGCGAACGTTTCGACATTACCATGCCCGAGCCGGAAGATCCGACGCCCCAGGGCGAGGACATCCCGCTCGACGTGCTCTATGAAGACGCCGACCTGATCGTCATCGCCAAGCCCGCCGGCCTCGTCGTCCATCCCGGCGCCGGCAACTGGACGGGCACGCTCGTCAACGCGCTGATCCACCATTGCGGCGACACCCTCTCCGGCATCGGCGGCGTCCGTCGCCCGGGCATCGTCCATCGCCTCGACAAGGACACGACCGGCGTCATGGTCGTCGCCAAGAACGACATTGCCCACCGCCACCTCTCGGCACAATTTGCCGACCACGGCCGCACCATGCCGCTCGAGCGCGCCTACCGCGCCATCGTCTGGGGCCGGCCGCGCCAGCTTCACGGCACGATCGACGCTCCGCTCGGCCGCTCCACCGGCGACCGCACCAAGCGCGCCGTGCAGAAACCGGACCGCGAGGATTCGGACGTGGCGATCACCCACTACACCGTGCTGGAACGCTTCCATGAGCAGCCCGATGCCACGGCGCTGGCCTGTCTGGTCGACTGCCGCCTGGAAACCGGCCGCACTCACCAGATCCGCGTCCACATGGCCCATATCGGCCACCCGCTGCTCGGCGACACCGTCTATGGTGCCGGCTTCAAGACCAAGGCCAACCTGCTTGCCGATGAGCAGAAGGAGATCGTCAGCCGCTTCCCGCGCCAGGCGCTGCACGCCTACCTGCTGCAGTTCGAGCATCCGCGCACCGGCGAAATTCTGCATTTCGAGGCGCCCCTGCCCGACGACATGCTGGAGCTGGCGGAAGCGCTGCGCAGCTAGATCGAACTGGACTTCCGGCTATGGAGCGCCTATAAAGCACCTCATTGTTCGCCAATTTCGATGGCAGGCGCAATATTCGGTGGCCTGATATCGAGATTGCCAACAATAAAGAGCATTCGGACGCTCCAGACGGTCACACATGCGTGACACCATTCTTGAATCCCAGTTTCGTCATACTTATTTGTAGATAGACTTAGTGCGGGGTCTGCCAGAACCGCACGCGCTGACCCGCTTTTCGGCATGTGAAATGACGTTTCGAAGGGGTCGGTTTCCAACAAGGAGGGTGCTTCATGGCCCGCAATAACTTGCCATCCATTACCGCCGGCGAGACCGGCCTCAACCGCTATCTTGACGAGATCCGCAAGTTCCCGATGCTGGAACCGCAGGAAGAATACATGCTCGCCAAGCGCTATGCCGAACACGCTGACCGCCAGGCAGCCCACAGGCTGGTCACCAGCCACCTTCGCCTGGTGGCCAAGATCGCCATGGGCTATCGCGGCTACGGCCTGCCGATCGGCGAAGTCGTGTCCGAAGGCAATGTCGGCCTGATGCAGGCGGTGAAGAAGTTCGATCCGGAACGTGGTTTTCGCTTGGCAACCTACGCCATGTGGTGGATCAAGGCCTCGATCCAGGAGTACATCCTGCGCTCGTGGTCGCTGGTCAAGATGGGCACGACCGCCAACCAGAAGCGGCTGTTCTTCAACCTGCGCCGCCTCAAGGGCAAGATCCAGGCCATCGACGAGGGCGACCTGAAGCCGGAACAGGTGACCGAGATCGCCACGACGCTGAAGGTCTCCGAGGAGGAGGTCATCTCGATGAACCGCCGCCTCTCCGGCGATGCCTCGCTGAACGCGCCGATCAAGGCGTCGGAAGGCGAAGGCGGCCAGTGGCAGGATTGGCTGGTCGACAACCACGAGAGCCAGGAAGCCGTCCTGATCGAACAGGACGAGCTCGAGACGCGCCGCCGCATGCTGTCCCGCGCCATGAGCGTGCTGAACGATCGCGAACGCCGTATCTTCGAGGCCCGTCGCCTCTCCGAGGATGCGGTGACGCTGGAGGACCTGTCCTCCGAGTTCGACATCAGCCGCGAACGCGTCCGCCAGATCGAGGTCCGCGCCTTCGAAAAGGTCCAGGAAGCCGTTCGCAAGGACGCACAGGACCGCGCCAAGGGCCTGCGCGTGGTGGAAGCCACCGCCTAACGCGCTGCTTCTACTGGGCAATGCGAAGCTAGATGGCCTGCCCGGATTGAATATTGGAACCGCTGACAAAGTCTGTGTTGTCAGCGGTTTTTTCGCGGACAATCGCCAGCAAACATGGACATGAATGGCGAAGAAGACCGGTTTTCCGGCCTGAAGCAGGATCACGCGGCGATCGCAGGAAACGGGTGGCCGTGCCGGCTGACGCGCCGTACCTCTGTACCTCCACACAAGGAGGCCATTTCATGGGAATGCTGAGGAATAAAGTCGCTGTCATCACGGGCGCGTCGTCCGGTATCGGCCGCGCGGCGGCACTCCTGTTCAGCCCCGAAGGCGCCGCCGTCGTTCTGAACGCCCGGGGGGAAGCCGGGCTGGACGCCGTGGCAGACCAGATCCGCAGTTCCGGGGGAAGCGTTCGTGTTGTCGCCGGCGATGCGGGCCATCCGGAGACCCATGGGGAAATGGTCGCCTGCGCCGTGGCGTCGTTCGGCGGCCTCGATATCGCGTTCAACAATGCCGCCACGATCGGCCCCGTAAAACCTCTAGCTGATGTTACCCACACGGAGTGGCAGGAGACACTTGCCGCCACCCTGACGTCGGCCTTTCTCGGTAGCCGCTGCCAAATCCCGGCCATGCTCGAACGCGGCGGTGGCGCGATCGTCTTCACATCGAGCTTCGTCGGGACGAGCGTCGGCCTTCCCGGCATGGCCGTCTACGGAGCCGCCAAGGCGGGGCTGATGGGTTTGGTGAAAGGCATTACTGCCGATTATGGCGCCAGAGACATAAGAGCCAATGCCCTTCTGCCCGGCGGAACGGATACCGCAATGGCGGGCGACGAAGCCCAGAAAGAATGGGCGGCCGGTCTGCATGCCATGAAGCGCATTGCGCAGCCGGAGGAGATTGCCAAGGCTGCGTTGTTTCTTGCAAGCCCGATGGCCAGCTTCGTTTGCGGTTCCGCACTTTTCGTCGATGGCGGCAACGCGGCCGTGAAGTGACGATCCGGCGGGTCGCTGAACCCGCCTTTTCTATAACAAAACGGCGCTCGCCGCCTTACTGGCCGCTGCCGTTGCCGCCGATGGCAGCCCATTCGCCGATGACCCTGTTGAAGGCATCCGTGCCGGTCTTGCCCTTGTCCATCGTCAGCAGGGCGCGTCGACCGTTGCGGTAGGTTATCGGGATGTCGATCCAGGTGCGGTTGCGCAACAGATCCAGATTGGTCTTGCGGGCATCCGGGAAGTCGTTCAGCGCCACCATATGGAAGTCGTCGGTGATCTTGGCCGGCACGCCGATCAAGGGATCGCCGCGATCCTGCTCGGTCGACTTCATCGCCACGCGCTGGACACTGTCGATCGCGCCGCCTTCGAAATTCGGCGGCAGCGAGAACACCAGTTCGATCAGGTGGCTGGCCGGCAGCGATGGATCGCTGTTGCGCTTGAAGGTGACGAGAGCGGTCATGCCGCGCTCGGGCACGTTGATACTGCCCTGGACCGTCGGCGATGGCTTGCCGTCATCGCCCTTTTCTTCCTGCACGGTCCACGTCACGGTACCCTCGATCGCGGTCGGCGATGTCTGCCCGAGCCGTTCCTCGTAGAGGAACATCTTTTCAGCCGAGCCGACCGGTGCCGTTTGCGCGGCAGCGATAGCCGGTGCGGGCGGAACGGTCGCGGTCGGCTGTGCCGTTGGTGGCGTCGTCGCTGGCGCAGGTGCTGGCGTTGCGGGGGCCGGCACTGTCGGCGAAGCCGCCGCAGGAGCTGCGGGGCTGGCCGTCGCAGCAGCCGCAGGCGGCGTGGCTGCAGCGACATTCTGCTGGGCAATCGACTTGCCCTCGGCGGGAACCTGTCCGCCCGGCGCCGGCGGTACGCCCGCATCGACTTCGCTGCCATCCGCCAGAAGGCGCTGGGTGAACTTGCCGTTGACCGTGTTGCCATCGTCGACCGCCGGCGCATCGGTGCTAGCCGATGGCGTGGTGGTGGTCGGCGCAGTCGACGCAGGCGTCGCTGCCTTGTCGGCAACCGTTGCCGTCTTCGGCGCGGAGCTGACCAGACCCGCAACCATTTCGTTCAGCGCGGTCCGGTTGATCCAGGCCGCATAGCCGCCGCCCGCAACGATCGCGATGCCAGCCAGAGCCAGCAGGATACCGGCAGCGCCAAAACGACGGCGCTTTGGCTCCATCCGGTAGCTCTTGCCCTGCAGGCCGCCAACGCTGACCTGCCCAATGTCCGAGGGGCCGGTTTCGCCGAAGTCGTTCTCGGCGGCAAATTTCTCGTAGCCCGAGAGTTCCTTGATTTCGTTCCAGCCGTCCGGCTGTCCCGCCGGTGCGACCTTCTTTGCAGATCCGCTGTGCACGTCGGCAAACAGGTCGACGTCATCGAAGGCCCCGGCCGGCGTCGGCAGAGGCTGCTTGGCTGGCGCAACCTCGGTGGCGGCAGCGGACCGGACCGGTGGCAGGTCGTCGAAAGTGGCCGCCTCCCAGGCAAAAGGCTCCGAGGCCTCTGGCATCTTGGCAGCCGGCGGGTGATCGGTGGCAAAGCCCACATCCGGCGGGTAGTGGACGGGAATGGCAGTCGGTGCGGCATGCTCTCCCGTGGCAGCACTCGACCATGAGGGATCCGGCTCACCGTCGGTATGGGCCTCCGGCGTCGCGGCCTCCGACCAGACGTCGTCGAAATGGCCGGCATTGTCCGCATGGACGGGGTCGCTGTGGGTTTCGGTAATGCCGTAGCCAGCGTGATCGGTCGCGGCAACCTCGGGCGCCGGCGCGTGGACGCCCGTGTGAACGTCGTCGAGAGACGGCGTCTGCGAGGCCTGCTCGTGCTGCCATTCGGCATGAACAGGCTCGGGAGCAACCGGCTCGACATATCCGCCGTAATGGTCGTGCTCGACTGCGGGCTCGGAGACCTCGTGGTTTTCTACCGGCTGCGGTCGTTCGTCGTCCTGCCACTGGTCTTCGGCGCGCCAGCTGTCGTCCACCGTGGGCGCGTTGTCCTGATGCGGGCTCGGTTCGGCATGATGGACCGGGGTGACCTCG
>CAZZZI010000065.1:0-3786 GCA_964658415.1 uncultured Sphingomonas sp.
GCGCGGGCTTTTGCATCGCCGGCGGCAGCGGCTTCGGCCAGCGAAACGAGATGCAAGACTTCGCGCGGTAGGACATTGCCGATCCCGGTGATGGCGCCCGACGCGCCGCAATTGACGAAGCCGTGGAAGACTGCGGTGTCGACGCCGACCATCAGGGTCACGCCGTCATCACGGCTGGTGATGTTTTCTGCGGCATAGCGCAGGTCGGAGGGGCCGCCGAATTCCTTGAAGCCGATGAGGTTCTTGTGCTCGTTGCGGAGTTCGAAGAACAGGTCGGCGCGGGTGGCAAAGCCGTAATAGGGGCTGTTGTAAATAACGGCCGGCAGATCCGGGGCAGCCGACAGGATCGTCTTGAAATGGGCGCGCTGGGCGGAAACCGAGGTTCCGCGCGACAAGACCCGCGGGATCACCATCAGGCCGTGGGCACCGACGCGCTGTGCGTGGGCGGCGTGGGCGGCAGCCGTCCGGGTATTGACGGCGCCGGTACCGACGATGACCCGCAGGCCAGCCTTGACCAGACGTCCGACGCCTTCCATGCGTTCTTCGTCTGTCAGCAGCGGCCAGTCGCCCATCGAGCCGCAATAGACGACGGCCGCCATGCCGGCCGCGACCAGTTCCTTGCCCTTGCGCACAAGACCGTCGAAGTCGGGGCTGCGGTCGGCGTTGCACGGAGTCATCAGGGCCGGAATGCAGCCGGTAAAGATATTGGAAGTCATCGCACTCTCCATCACAGGGGTTCGCTCAGCAGCGGTATCGTGGCAATCTCATCCTCTGTATACAGTTTGTATTTTAATGTCGATATGGATTTTGAACGCAATGCGTCGATCTCGCGCGATCGCGCGGGATTGGCGGTAGGGGAAGGTAAGGGAGGCAATGGAGCCTGGACGCGGCCTGCAGGCGCGCGAGGGTTGCCGGCAGGCAGCAATGTCCCAAGCCAAATGGCTGCACAATGGGGCGCCGAATAATTCTTAAAAAGGGAAGGTCAGCTTGAAGCTGAAGTTGGTCGGAGTGGAGAGATTCGAACTCCCGACCCTCTGGTCCCAAACCAGATGCGCTACCAGGCTGCGCTACACTCCGAACCGTTGGTGAGGCGGGGATACACAATTCACCCCCCGCCTGCAACAGCAAATGTGCCGGCATCGCGGTTGTGGGTCGATTTTCCTGTTCGGGCGGCAGAGAAGGACTGATCCGGTCCCGGGTTCGGCCGAACGGGACGCCCGGCCGAGGCAGGA
This sequence comes from uncultured Sphingomonas sp., assembly GCA_964658415.1. GTDB lineage: Bacteria > Pseudomonadota > Alphaproteobacteria > Rhizobiales > Rhizobiaceae > Rhizobium. The sequence continues at coordinate 1,233 of CAZZZI010000065.1, forward strand.
GAGATCAGTCGAATTTGCTGAGGAAGGCCGACACGGTCTGCAGGCAAAGCGCCTTCTCCTCGACATGAGGCATATGGCTGGAGTTTTCGAACAGCACCCATCGGCAATCGAGGACCCGGTCGACATAGGGTTTGACCACCAGTGGCGTCGCCTCGTCGTATTTGCCCGAGATCAGCAGCGTCGGGGCCTTGATCCGGTCCAGCCGATCTTCGATCGTCCAGTCCTTCATGGTGCCGATCACGTGGAATTCGGTCGGGCCGTTCATGTGGCGGTAGACGGTGTTGTCCTCGTCCATGATGGCGAAGGTGCGGGCAACTTCGGGCGGCCAGGGGGAGACGCGGCAGACATGGCGATCGTAGAAGACGCGCGAGGCGGCGATATAATCGGGATCCGTCAGCGTGCCGGCCTGCTCGTGGCGCAGCAGCCTGTCCTGCACATCCTGCGGCAGTTCGCGCCTGAGGCGGTTGGCCTCGGACACCCAGGTGTGCATGTTGGCGGGCGAATTGGCGATGACCAGGGCCTTCAGGCCGGCAGGCTGGCGCACCGCGTGTTCGGCGCCGAGCATGCCGCCCCAGGACTGGCCGAGGAAGGCGTATCGATCGCTGATGCCGAGATGGGCAAGAAGGGCATCGAGTTCCTCCAGGAACAGGGCAGGCGTCCAGAAATCGGGGCCCTTGTCCGGCAGGCGGGTGGAATTGCCGTTGCCCAGCTGGTCGTAGTGGATCACGGCCCTGCCATCAAGGGTGGCGATCTCCTTGAAGGAATCGACATAGTCGTGGGTGCAGCCGGGGCCGCCATGGGCCACCACCAGCGGCAGCTTGTCGCTGTCGAGCGATCCGGTGATGCGATACCAGGTCCGGTAGGTCCGGAACGGCAGATAATCTTCCTTCGAGGTCACTAAGGCCACCTTCGTCTCCATATCCGTGAACAGTGCGGAGAGCATAGAGGCGGGGGAGGGCGGCCGGCAGCTATCACAAGTTATAGGATGGCGGGTTCTCGAGCAGGCGATAATGGGTGGCGCGGACGACGGCCTGGGTGCGGTTCCGGGCGCCGAGCTTGCGGGCGGCGGCATTGAGGTGCATGACGACGGTCGGCACGGATCGCTCGATGATCCGCGAGATCTCCTTGGCGGAAAGACCCTCGGCGGAATAGCGCAGGCATTCGCGCTCCCGGTCGGTCAGGCGCATCTTGGCGACCGTCAGAGCCGTCTTGTCGAACAGGCTATAAGCCGCCTCATGGAAGACATGGGCGAGCAGACCGAAATCCGCGATGAAGCGCAGGGCGTGTTTCTCGAACCCGGCGTTCTGCCCGAACCGGATGCCGGTCACCGTCGCATAGTCGCCGCGCGGCATGTGGACCGGAACCGTTACGCCGGTCGACATGTCGTGTTCGCTGAGGTAGCGAACGACAGGCTCGCTGTCCTCGTTCATGAACCGGTTGATCGGCGTATCGGCGCGCCTGTCGTAGTCCCAGAAGAACGGCGCCGAGCTGCGCAGCGCCACCTGCTGCACCGGGTCGAGCCGGAAATATCCCCGGTCGAACCAGTATTCGTGCATGTCGTCGGAGATATTGCGCAGCTTCAGCAGCGAGGGCACCATGATGCCGCCGTCGAGATCGTAGGGCACCGGCGTGTAGTCATAGATCAGCGCCTCGAAGCCGAGATTCTTGACCGCCTCGAACGCGTGGTCGATGCGCCCCTCCAGCGTATCGTGGGCGATGAACTGCCGCCGCATGGTCTTGATCTCATCGAGCATCGCTGTTTCCCTGGCCGTCGATCTGCGACCTATCACTTCTTATAGCTGGTAACGGATCCAGTTTCCGGTAAAAATTTAGCCATGCCCAAAAGTTGAGCAAGCGAAATTTTATTCGGAGCCCCATCTATGTGGCATGAAATGCAGCCGGACGCGCGCCACGAGATCGAGGTCGACGGCTTCAAGGTGGTCGCCTACAGCTTCGGCAGCGGCGACGAGACGGTATTCTGTCTCAACGGCGGGCCCGGGCTTGCCTGCGATTATCTGCGGGAAGCGCACAGCTGTCTTGCGGAGAAAGGCTACCGCGTCGTCGCCTTCGACCAGCTCGGAACAGGCGCTTCCGACCGGCCGGACGATCCCGCGCTGTGGACCATCGGGCGCTATGTCGAGGAGACCGAGACGGTCCGCCAGGCGCTGGGGCTCGGCAAGGTGCACCTGCTCGGCCATTCCTGGGGCGGCTGGCTCGCCATCGATTACGCGTTGCGCTATCCGGACAATCTCCATAGCCTCATTCTCGAAGACACCGTCGCCGACATGCCGCATCTGATCCAGGAACTGGACCGGTTGCGCGGGGCACTGGGGTCCGAGACCGTGGCAATGATGCAGAAGCATGAGGCGCAGGGAAGCTACGACCATCCGGAGTACCAGGCGGCGCTGACCATCCTCAGTTACCGCCATGTCTGCCGCATGGCGGAATGGCCGGCCCCCGTCCGCCGCTCGCTCGATGACTGGAACATGGCGCCGTACATGGCGATGCAGGGGCCGAACGAGTTTCTCTACATCGGCAATCTCAAGGACTGGAA
>CAZZZI010000065.1:3886-21218 GCA_964658415.1 uncultured Sphingomonas sp.
TGGCGATGCAGGGGCCGAACGAGTTTCTCTACATCGGCAATCTCAAGGACTGGAATCGCATCCCCGATCTGCCGCGCCTGACGCTTCCGGTGCTGATCACGGTGGGAGAGCATGACGAGCTGACGCCGGCCTGCGCGCTGCGCATGAAACTCGCCCTGCCGAATGCCGAACTCAAAGTCTTTGCCAATGCCAGCCACATGCCGTTCTACGAGAACCCCGGCGACTATTACCCGGCGCTTCTGGATTTCCTGACCCGGCAAAAGGTTGTCTGATGATCGACTTCAGCAGCCAGGTCCGGTCGGAGCAAGGGGGGATGCGCCACGATGCATCGATATAGGTTCATCCTCACCCGTCCGCTGCAGTTCCTGCCGGTACTGTTCGGCATCAGCGTCATCACCTTCATTCTCGTTCGTCTCATTCCCGGCGATCCCGTGCGCAATATCCTCGGCACCCGCGCCACGCCGAGCGCGATTGCCAATATCCGCGCCCAGTACGGGCTGGATGAACCGATGTGGCTGCAATACTTCTATTTCCTGCGCAATCTTGCCAATGGCGAAATGGGCAAGTCCATTCTCTACAAGATCGACGTGCTGAAACTTATCCTCACCCGCATCGAGCCGACCGTTGCGCTCGTGGCGGCGAGCGTCATCCTGTCGGTGCTGATTACCGTGCCCCTGGCAGCAATCGCGGCGCGTAACAACGGGCGGGCGCCGGATCATATCATCCGCGTCGTCTCGACCTTCGGTATCGGCTTCCCGCCCTTCTGGCTCGGGCTGATGCTGATCATTCTGTTCAGCGTCGATCTCGGTTGGCTTCCGGTCTCAGGCTATGGCAGCACGCTCGTCGAAAAGGCCGCCCACCTGCTGCTGCCGAGCTTGACCATTGCGCTCTCGCTCTCCACGGTTCTCACCCGCAGCCTGCGCACGGCGATGATCGAAGGCCTGAAATCCGATGTCGCAACGGCCGTGCGGGCGCGGGGCATGCCTGAAAGCACCGTGTTCTGGCGCCATGTCCTGCCGAATTCGCTGCTGCCGACGATCAATCTGCTGGCCGTCAACATCGGCTGGCTGATCGGCGGAACCGTGGTGGTGGAAACCGTCTTTGCCTTGCCCGGCATGGGCCAGCTCCTGGTGCGGGCCATCTTCTCCCGCGACTACATGGTGGTGCAGGGCGTCGCCATGGTCTTTGCCTGCGCCACGGTGTTCATCAATTTCATCGCCGATATCGCGACGGTGGCGGTCGATCCGAGGGTGCGGCTATGAGTGTTCCGATGTCCGCTCCCCTCTCATTCGGTTGGCGTCGCTTTTTCAGTGGGCGGCTGACGCTGGCGATCGGCGTGGCGATCCTGCTGTTCTTTGTCGCCGTGGCCATCGGCGCGCCGCTGCTGGCGCCCTATGATCCCATCCTGCAGGCTGCCGATGTCCGCCTGCAGGGGCCGACATGGCTGCACCCCTTCGGCACCGACAATTTTGGGCGGGATATCCTTTCTCGTGTCATCTGGGGCACGCGGATCGACCTGCAGATCGCCGTCATCGGCGTGCTCTTTCCTTTCCTGATCGGCACGACGGTCGGCACCATAGCCGGCTTCTTCGGCGGGCTGGTCGATGCGCTGTTCATGCGCCTCGTCGACATCATCCTGGCTTTCCCCTTCCTGGTGCTAATGCTGTCGATCATCGCCATCCTGGGGCCGGGGCTCGGCAGCTTCTATATCGCCATGGCGCTGGTCGGATGGGTTTCCTATGCGCGGCTCATCCGGGCCCAGATGCTGGTGCTGAAGAGCAGCGACTACGCCGTTGCCGCCGTCAGCCTCGGCTTCAGCCGACCGCGCATCATGTTCCGCCATCTGTTGCCGAATGCCATTGCCGGGTCTCTGGTGTTTTCGATGTCGGATGCCGTGCTGGTGCTCCTCAGCGGCGCGGCGGTCAGCTATCTCGGCCTTGGCGTGCAGCCGCCGCTGGCGGAGTGGGGCGTCATGGTGGCGGAAGGGCAGAGCTTCCTGACGACGGCCTGGTGGATCACGCTGTTTCCGGGCCTCTCCATCGTCTGCCTGGCTTTCGGCTTCAGCATGCTCGGCGATGCGCTGGGCGAGCTCTTCGGAGTGCATGAATGACCAATCCCATTCTCTCAGTCCGGGATCTGACCGTCAGGCTGCATGGCCTCGACGAGGAGAGGACGCTCATCGATGCCGTCTCGCTCGATGTCAACAAGGGTGAGATCCTCGGTCTTGTCGGCGAAAGCGGCTCGGGCAAGAGCCTGTTTTGCCGGTCGCTGGTCCGGCTGATGCCATCGTCGCGCCTGAAGATCGACAGCGGTTCCGTGCTGCTGGAAGGCCGCGACCTGACCGAGATCAGCGACGCCGAGATGCTGAAGGTGCGCGGTGCCGAGATCGGCATGATCTTCCAGAACCCGACCAGTCACCTCGATCCCGTCATGCGAATCGGCGACCAGATCGCCGAGGGCATCCGCTTTCACCAAGGCGCAACTGCGCGCGATGCCAAGGCTGCAGCCGTCGACATTCTGCGCCAGGTCGGGCTTCCCGACCCTGTTCGTCAGTACGACAGCTATGCCCACGAGTTCTCCGGCGGCATGCGCCAGCGTGCGATGATCGGCGTGGCGCTGTCCTGCAACCCCAAGATCCTCATCGCCGACGAACCGACCACCGCCCTCGATGTCACCATCCAGGCGCAGATCCTGCGGCTGCTGCTCGAGATCCGCGACAAGCGCGGTCTGTCGATCATTCTCATCACCCACGATCTCGGCATTGTCGCCCAGACCTGCGACCGGATCGCCGTGCTGCGGTCCGGCAAGCTCATGGAAATCGGGCAGAAGCGCCAGATTCTGTCCTCACCGCGTGATCGCTACACGGTCAGCCTGATTGCCAGCCATCCGTCCATCGCGGAGGAGACGGCGGTCTCCGTAGCCCAAGTTCCTGCGACGACGCCGGCCGAGCGGCCTCTGCTCGAGGTCGACGACCTCCATGTGCGCTTTGCGCTCGGCGGCGGGCTCTTCAAGGCGGGTGCCAAGACCGTCAGTGCGGTGGCGGGTGTCAGCCTGCAGATCATGGCCGGCGAGAGCGTCGGTGTTGTCGGCGAATCCGGCAGCGGCAAGAGCACCCTTGCCCGCGCCATACTCGGCCTGACGCCGCTTTCGTCCGGCCATGTCAGTTTCGAGGGCGTCGATCTGGCCCAGCAGAAGCGTGCCGCGCTCCACAAGCTGCGCCACGAGGCGGCGATGGTGTTTCAGGATCCCTACAATGCGCTCAATCCGCGGCTGCGCATCGGCGACATGCTGGCCGAAGTCCTGCGGGTGCAGGGAAAGACCCCGGCCGCCGCCATTCCCGCCCGGATCGGCGAGCTGCTCGATCTTGTCGGGTTGGAGCGCGAGTTTGCGGTCCGCCGGCCGCGCAGCATGAGCGGCGGGCAATGCCAGCGGGCCGGCATCGCCCGGGCGCTCGCGGTAGAGCCGAAGCTGATCATCGCCGACGAATGCGTCGCGGCCCTCGACGTGACGATCCAGGCGCAGATCATCGCGCTGTTCCGGGAGCTGAAGCGGAAGATGAACCTGACGCTGGTCTTCATCGCCCATGACCTCGCCATTGTCCGCAATCTCTGCGACCGCGTCGTCGTCATGTATCGCGGCGAAATCGTCGAGGAGGGGCTTTGCGCCGAGGTCTTCGCCCGGCCGCAGCATCCCTACACCGCAGCCCTGATCGCCGCCGTTCCAGACATCGACCCGGACAAGCCGCTGCTTGCCGACATCGCCGGCCCGCAGGGATCGACGTCGCCACCACTCCTCAAATGCCTGCCATAACAACAAAGGGAACGACATCATGACCAGAAAATGGAAGACAACCGGCCTCGCGCTCATCGTCGCAGGCCTCACCCTCAGCGCCAGCTTCGCCGAAGCCGCCGGCGTTCTCACCATCGGCCGCCGCGAGGATTCGACCACCTTCGACCCGATCAAGACCGCCCAGAACGTCGACAACTGGGTGTTTTCCAACGTCTATGACGTGCTCGTTCGCGTCGACAAGACAGGCACGAAGCTGGAGCCGGGCCTTGCCGAAAGCTGGACGGTATCGGCCGACGGCTTGACCTACACCTTCAAGATCCGGGATGCGAAATTCTCCGACGGTTCGCCGCTGACCGCCGAAGACGCCGCCTACAGCCTTCTGCGCATTCGCGACGACAAGGCATCGCTCTGGAGCGATTCCTACAAGGTCGTCGACACGGCAGATGCCACCGACCCGCACACCCTGACCGTCAAGCTCAAGACCCCGTCTGCCCCGTTCCTTTCGACCCTGGCCCTGCCCAACGTCTCCGTCATCTCGAAGAAGGGCATGGAAGCGCTCGGCTCGGACGGCTACAGCGAGAAGCCGATTGCGTCAGGTGCCTTCGTCGTCGACGAATGGCGTCGCGGCGACCGGATCATCCTGAAGAAGAACCCCTATTTCTGGCAGGCGGACCGGGTCAAGCTCGATGGCGTCGAGTGGATTTCGGTTCCCGACGACAACACGCGCATGCTGAACGTGCAGGCAGGCCAGCTCGACACGGCGATCTTCGTTCCGTTCTCCCGCGTCGCGGAATTGAAGAAGGATCCCAATCTCGTCGTCGACATCGACCCCTCGACCCGCGAGGACCATCTGCTGATCAACCATGAGCATGGCGCTCTCGCCAAGAAGGAAGTCCGCCAGGCCCTCGATCTCGCCATCGACAAGAAGGCGATCATCGATACCGTGACCTTCGGGCAGGGGACCGTCGCCAACTCCTATATCCCCAAGGGCGCTCTCTATTACTACGCCGACAACATGCAGCGCCCCTACGATCCGGAGAAGGCAAAGCAGATGCTGGCCGCTGCCGGCGCTTCGGACCTGAAGCTCAATTACCTCGTGCGCGCCGGCGACGAGGTCGACGAGCAGATTGCCGTGCTGCTGCAGCAGCAGCTGCAGAAAGCCGGGATCACGGCCACCCTGCAAAAGGTCGACTCGAGCCAGGAATGGGACATGATCGTTGCCGGCGACTACGACATCTCGGTCAACTACTGGACGAACGACATTCTCGATCCCGACCAGAAGACGACCTTCGTGCTCGGCCACGATTCCAACAACAACTACTCGACCCACTACAAGAACGAAAAGGTGAAGGCACTGGTGGCTGCAGCGCGCCTGGAGCTCGATCCTGTCAAGCGCCAGCAGATGTATGTCGATCTGCAGAAGATGGCGAAGGACGACGTCAACTGGATCGACCTCTACTACAGCCCCTATATCAACGTCTCGCGCAAGAACATCGACAACTTCTACCAGAACCCGCTCGGCCGCTTCTTCCTGGAAGACACCGTGAAGAACTGAGCTCGCGTAAACGGGAACAGGCCGCCGTGATCACTCGCGGCGGCCTGTTCGATTCTAAAAGGTGTCAGATGGCCGAGGCGAGACGGCTTGCCGTGTAGAGCTCGCGCAGCTGACGGCAGATGGGGCCCGGCTTGCCGGTGCCGATGGTCGCATCGTCGATCCGCACCACAGGCGTTGCGAAATTGGTGGCCGACGTCACGAACGCTTCCGCCGCTTCTTTCGCCTCCTCGACGCCGAACCCGCGCTCCTCGACGGCAATGCCCGCGCCGCGCGCGAGGTCGAGGATGGTTGCCCGGGTAATCCCGTGCAGGATTGCATGGGAAAGCCCGCGCGTCACCAGCGTGCCGTCCGCTTTCACGATATGGGCGGTTGCGGAACTGGCTTCGGTCACGAGACCGTCTTCCACCAGCCAGGCGTCGTCGGCACCACGCCGCAGCGCCTCCATCTTCGCCATCGACGGATAGAGCAGCTGGACCGTCTTGATGTCGCGGCGCTCCCAGCGCCAGTCGGGCATCGTGGCAATGGCGATCCCGGTCTCGTTGCGGGGATTGTCGAGGATGGCTTTGGCCTGTGTAAAGAGGACGATGGTCGGCTCGGGGTTGACTGGAAAGGCGAAGTCACGGTCGGCCGCGCCCCGGCTGATCTGCAGATAGATCAGTCCTTCATCGAGATTGTTGCGGCTGACGAGTTCGCGATGGACGTCGAGAAGCGCCGTCTCCGACAGCGGGCAGGCAATATCGAGTTCGGACAGAGAGCGCCGGAGGCGGGCCTGATGGCCGGGATAGTCGATCAGCTTGCCGCCGATCACGGCTGTTACCTCGTAGATGGCGTCGGCAAACAGGAAGCCTCGGTCGAAGACGGAGACTTTTGCTTCGGTCTCTGCAAGCCAGGCGCCGTTCAGATAGACAATGCGGGTCAAGTTGAGGTCCTCGTTCGGAGAGCGGGTGTGGAAGGGGCGATAGCGATGTCCTGGGCCTCGAAGCCATGGCGCCTGTCGCGATCGCGGTCGTCGACGGTTGCCACGGGATGGATCTCCTTGCAGGATGGGCGAGGCCCATGGGACGGAATTCCCGTGCAGTCTACGGCCGGGCGGCCGCCTGCAAAAGCACCTCGGTTGAATAAATCATGGCCGTCTCCGTTCCAACCCACAAGAGGATATCCCGCATGCGTTCGCTCTTCCATCTCGCCTACCACGTCACCGATCTCGATCAGGCGCGCCATTTCTACGGCGGCGTTCTCGGATGCGAAGAGGGTCGGTCCACGGAGACCTGGGTGGACTTCGACTTCTTCGGTCACCAGATTTCGCTGCATCTCGGCAAGCCGTTTGAGGTCACCCGCACCGGCAAGGTCGGGGATCACATGGTGATGATGCCGCATCTCGGCGTGGTCCTGCCGCTGGATGCCTGGCTGGCCCTGTCGCAACGGCTGCAGGACGCCGGCATCGCCTTCGACATACCGCCGGTCGTGCGGTTCGAAGGCGAGCCGGGCGAGCAGCGCACGATGTTCTTCTTCGATCCGAGCGGCAATCCCATCGAGGTCAAAGGGTTCAAGGATTTCGACGGCGTCTTCGCCCGCTGACGGAAACCCGTCCCGATCAGCGCAGAGACGACGTCACTCACTATCGCCGTTTCGCGGCAGCATGGTTGAATGTTCGAGACGGTTGTCTGCGGTACTGCGCCGTTGCAGGTGATAGAAAGATATCATCTTGCCTTGCCGGTAATATCGTGGGAACAGGTGATAGAGACGCCGTAGAAATTGAGCTTTTGAGAATATTATGAAGTTCAACCTGAACACGCTCGGTCGATTGCAACTTGTCGATGCTGCCGGGCCGGTTGCATTTCCGGAAAAAGGTCTTCTGGCGCTCTGTTATCTGTTCGATACCGGGCAAACCGTAGCGCGGCGGGACGATGTTGCCGCATTGCTCTGGGGCGGCGCCAGCCAGGCGGGCTCGCTTGCCAATATGCGCAAGCTGATCTCCCGCATCAGGGACAGGCAAAAGGAACTCGGTGTCGCGTTTATGACGATGACACCGACGACGCTGCGCATCGAGGCGGGATCTTTCGGCTGCGACCTCTCCTTGCTCGACACGCTGGAAGACGCCGATCCCGTCCTGTCGCTGCACAGGCTGGCGTCGGCCACGGGTCATGAATTTCTCCAGGACTTCGAACCCACGGGCACGCTCCTCGATGCCTGGGTCGAGCAGAAGCGCGCAAGCCATTCGGAACGATTGCTGCGTGCGTTCAAACGCGCCTTGCCGACGATCTCCGCCACGGACAGCGACGACGTCATCCGGGCTGCCGCGCTTCGGGTCTTCACGCTTTATCCGCAGGACGAGGATGTCCAGCAGTTCCTTCTCGATTGCTCGGAACACGGCGGCCCCCTGCAAGGTTCGCGCTCCAGCCCTCGCCGGGAAGAAGAGGCGTCAATGAACGCGCTGCCCCTGCACCTGGCGAGCAGGATGTTCAACAAGCAGTTTGCGCAGGCTCGCGCGACGCTCCTGGCGCGCCCGTCGCCCTTTCTGGCGCCCTATGGCGGAGGCCGTCTCGAGGCGCCGCGCCTTGCCCTTCTGCCGCCGCAAAGCGACAGTGGGAACATTGTCGCGACGCTTCTGGCCGCCTCCCTGATCGAGGACATCACGATCGGCTTCGGCGCTCTGAAGAGCGTGCGTGTCATCGCCCCCCACACGGCCGGTCAGTTCTCGCGCGATCCGGACAAGGCGGGCACATTCAGCCGCCACGCCATTTCCTACATACTCGATACCCGCATCAGCCATGACATGGAGGTTTCCCTCTTTGCCCAATTGATCGCCTTTGCCAACGACGAGATCGTCTGGGCGGAGCGCTTCAGCCTCGATGCCGCCAATCTCACTCGGCAAAGACGGGAAATAGCAACGCGCATCGCCGTCACCGTTGCAGCCCAGATCGAGCGGGAGGAGCTGTCGCGGGCCTATTTCGAGGCAAGCCCCGAGGCCTATCACAGCTATCTGGTCGGGCAGCGTCATCTAAAAGATCTGACCTTGCCGAACCTTCGCAGGGCCCGGCGCGAATTCCGGTCCGCGCTGCAGATCAATCCGCATTTTGCCCCTGCACTCAGCGGCCTTGCACGGACCTACTCGAAGGAATGGCTGATCACCGCGCGCGGCGATCAGGAGTTGCTGGCGTCGGCCACCGAGTTTTCGATCAAGGCCATCGCGGCGGGCAAAGACCTGGCCGGGGGGTACCGCGAGCTAGGCGTCGTTAAGCTGCTGCACGGCGACCTCGATGAGAGTGTGGAGGCCATGAAGCTCGCCGAAACGTTAAGTCCGAATTATGCGGATATCATAGCAGACCATGCCGATACGCTGGTGCACTACTCCCAACCGGCTATGGCGTTGGAAAAGATTGCCAATGCCATTGATTTAAACCCGTTGGTACCGGACACCTATCTCTGGACTGCCGCTGGCGCGAGTTACTCCCTCGGCCAATTCGAAGCAGCTCTCAACTATATCGCGATGACGCATGACAAAAGCCTTACAGACCGCCTCTCTGCGGCCTGCTGGGCGATGTTGGGAGACCTCAAGAAGGCACGTTCCTTCGTCCGCAAAGCTCTGCAATGCAATCCAAATTTCGATGTGGATAAGTGGTTGGCGGTCATTGCCATGAAAGAACAGTGGCAGAAAGATCTTTACCGTGAAGGCCTGCGTAAAGCAGGCTTTTGACGCGATTTGCTGAGGGAAATATCGATGTCAAAGGTGATTGTTATCGGACTTCCCGGGGAAGACGGCTTATGGCTTGCCGACCTCGATGCGGGAACGGTAACCGCGCTTGCAGTACCTGCTACCGGCGCTCTCAAGCAGGCGAACGACCTGCGTGCTGCGGGCGTTACCGTTGTGAGAGGGGCCAACCTCACGGTCGCGGTAAGCCGCACAGCAGACGTCGCTGGCGGATTTCTCGACGGCTAGTGGGAGGGACGAGTGTGGGGGCCCGATACCAGCCCAGGGCGAACTGGCTGGAAAAGCCTAGCTGCCCTCGCCACTCATAGTTCTGGCCTTCTTAAACAATCAATTGATCCGAGGGCTTCCGAAAGAGCGGTTCAAGGCGTAGACATTGCGGTTGCAGTTAGCAGCATTCCCGACGTCGCGTCAGGGCTAATCGACAAGTAGACAATACAATATTTTGTCGGGTTGATCCATGGCGTGGCAAAGGAAACCGCAGTGCTGCGACTTCATGCAGCCTGCTTTGAACATCTATCCATGATGAGGGAAAATCCGATGAAAGCAATTTCACTCCTGGCGTTGCTGAGCGCCTCTGTCGCCGGCCACGCTTTCGCCGCTGAAACAGGTCCGGCCCCGGTCGAACCCGCGGCTAAGACCTTCACCCTCGGTAGCCTCAAGGTGACGACGCTCCGCGATGCGCAATTCGTTGCCGCCAACGACGGAAAACTGTTCGGCGTCGGGATGGCCCCCGATGCCGTGTCGAAGATCCTGAAGGCGGCAGGAAAGCCAACCGATTGCGTCACGCTCGATGTCGACGGGCTCCTGGTGCAGTCCGGGACAGGGAAGATCCTGATCGATACCGGGCTCGGCCCGTCAGCCCATGGCGTCCTCCTGGAAAGCCTTGCCAAGGCAGGGGTCAAGCCAGAGGATATATCGGATGTGCTGATCACCCACGTCCACGGCGATCACATCGGCGGACTGTTGAAAGCCGACGGCACGCCCGCCTTCGTCAACGCGACGATCCGCATCTCGGCTCCCGATTGGACGTGGCTGCAGACCCAGCCGACGATGGCCGCGCTGGTGACGGCGATCACGCCCAAGGTCAAGACCTTTGCGCCCGGCGACAGCGTGGCCGAAGGCATCACCTCGGTGCCGATCAAGGGGCACACCCCCGGCCATGTCGGCTATCAGATCGTCTCCGGCAAGAAGCGGCTTCTCGATATCGGCGATACCGCCCACAGCTCGATCGTTTCGCTTGCCGAGCCTGACTGGGCGATGGGCTTCGACAACGACCAGGCCGAGGGCAAGGTCAGCCGTCGCGAAATCCTGTCGCAACTCGCCAAGGACCACGAGCTGATCTACGCGCCCCACTTCCCGTTTCCGGGCGTCGGCCATATCGTTGCGGTGGGCGACCACTTCGCGTGGAAGCCGCAGAAATGATCATTGGTTGCCGGGTCTCGACCCGGTTGGTCATGCGTGATCGGGAAATGCAGGCATTTGCCCTGCATTTCCACCGCTGCCCCCGGGCGGCTCAATAGCCCTTGGAGACGAGATATCGATCGAGGATCTCGATGAGGACGTCGATGTCCTCGAAGGTGGTCCGGTGGTTGACGATGGCGCAGCGGGCGACCAGCGCGCCGTCGATCGTCGTCCACGAAGGAGCGGCGAGGCCGGATTGCTGCAGGTCCAGGACGAGGTCGCGGATAAAGTCCGAGCCCGCCCCGCGCACGCCGAAGCAGACGATGTTGAGGGCGACCGGCGCCTTCAGTTCCAGATGCGGATGACTGTCGATGCGGCTCGCGAGTCGGGACGCGAGCGCGCAGGTCCGCGCGATGGAATTGCCGATACGCTCCGTGCCGAGCGTCTCGATGGTCATCCAGGTCTTGAGCGCACGGAAGCCGCGAGACAGGTCCGGCCCGAGATCGCATGGCCAGGTTTCGCCGGCGGCAAGGCCGCGCTCCGCGCGCTGGAGATAGGCTGCCGGCTGGGCGAAGGCACGCTTGTGGGCGGCACCGTCCCGCACCAGCAGGAACCCGGCATCGTAGGGAACATGGCCCCATTTGTGAAAATCGAGCGCCACCGAGGCCGATTTCTCGATCCCCGCGAACAGATCCCGCAACGCGTCCGAGAGAACGGCCAGTGCCCCGATGGCGCCGTCGACATGGAACCAGAGGTTTTCGCGGGCCGCAATCTCGGCGATGGCGGCAAGCGGATCGACGGCGCCTGTGTTGACGGCGCCGGCGGTACCGACGACGAGAAAGGGCAGGTGGCCGGCGGCGCGGTCCGTCTCGATCATGGCTGAGAGGACATCCGTCCGCATCCGGCCGTCCGCGTCGACTGCAATTGTCCGGAGGTTGGCCGAACCGATGCCGGACAGCTCCATTGCCTGGGCGATGCAGCCATGTGCTTCGCTCGAGGTATAGGCGACGAGCTGCCGTTCACGATTCCCCGTGCCCGTCTGGCGCACGGATGGGCCGAGGGCCTCGGTCCTGGCGATGGTCACGGCGAGGAAGTTGGCCATCGACGAGCCGGTCAGAAACAGGCCGCTGGCACCCGAGGGATAGCCGATTGCCTCGCTCATCCAGCGGACGATCTGTTGCTCCACCTCCAGGCCGACATGGTCTCGCCCGCCGCAATTGAGGTTCATGCCGGCCGCGACGATCTCGGCGACCATGCCGACGGGCGTGCCTGCGCCGTGCACCCAGCCCATGAACAGCGGATGCAGGTTTCCGGTGCCGAACGGCAGGATATGGCTGCGAACGTCGGAAAGGACGTCGCCGAGTTCTCGTGCGCCGGTTGGCAAAGGCTGGGCGAAGCGGGCCCGCGTCTCCTGTGGTGGTGGCTGCCAGACAGGCCGCTCGCGGATCGTCTCGAGATGGGAGATCATGTCGTCGAGCATGCCGTGGGCGAGGGCGCGAAATTCGCCCCAGTCGGCCGGGTCGAGGCTGGTAACGGGGTCAGCCGCGCGATCGGCCTGCAGGTCCGGTTCGGTCATCAGGACGCCCGGACATCGTGGAGAACGGCAGCCAGCTTGTCGAACACGATGTCGAGGCGCTCTTCCACCGGCGCGAACGCATCCTGCAACGTCTTCGCAGCCGACAGCCCGGCCGCGACTTCGAGAATGTCGGCCGCCGATGCCGCTACCCTGAGGACGGTGCGAGATCCGAGGCGCACGGCCTGGCCGAGATGACAGACGGGGCCCTGATTGCCTTCGCGCATCGCCAGGTGGATCCGCTGCGACAGCTCGAAGGAGGCATGGGCGCCGGAGTCATCCGAGACCGTGAAGGGGACAATCGTTCTTAAATCGAGATGGGCGCCTTCGTCGTTGGCATCCAGACCGATACCGGCCACGCTGTCGATGCGGGCGCGTACCTGTTTGACAAAGTGCGCCTTGATCAACGCCTGTTCCGCTTCCGGGATCGTGGCATAGCGATCGAGGGACGCGGCGGCCGCGACCCATCGCAGGCCCAGACCGAGATTGAAGTGCGAGCCGAAGGTGAAGTTCATCGTCTGCCGCAGGGACTGCGGCCAGTCATGGGCCGCCGTATAGGCCGAAAGGCCGGAGGGAATCCGGCCGCTGGCGGCGAGTTTTTCAGCAAGCGCCGGCGGCATCAGGAGGGCGCCGGAGAAAGGGGGGCCGGCGACGAATTTGGATCCGGTCACCACGACCACGAAGCCGTCGGCAAGATCCTGCCTGAGATCTGCCGCAGAGCAGCGGAACTGGCAGGCATCGACCAGCACGTGCACGCGACCCGGCGCAAGGGCGGCCGCATGCCGGGCAGCCCGGCGCGTCACGCCGGAAAGGCCGGTCTTCGAGGTGTCGAGGATATGCACCAGCACATCGCGATCCCGCTTCAGCTCTCGTTTGACGGCTGCGATCAGGTCGTCGTCGATCGCGGTCTTGTCGCGCGGCTCGCCATCCGCAGTGCGGATCGCAATCGTGCAGACCTCGATGCGCTCGGCCGCGAGGCCGTCGAGCGGCTTGCCGGCCTGGACGGTGGCGCCGAGGGCCGCAAGCTCCGAATAATGGCATCCGGCTGCAGCTTTCGGGACGCCGCTGCCGGTTTCCTCGGGCGCGACCAGGATGTTGGTAACGGGCCGCGCGGAAAGACCTGCAAACAGGCAAAGCGCCATGAGCTCCGCGTCCGTGCCGGAGGCGGCGAGAATGACCTCTGCGTCGTGGCAACCGAGACTGGCGGCGATGCCCTCGCGAATGTCCGAAAACCAGCGGTCGATCGCCACCGGGTCTGCGGAATGGCGGTCGATCAGCCGTGCGAGCGCCGCCCCGGCCGCCCGGAAGCCGTCGCTGGACACGTTGCTTGCCGTCGTCGACGAGAAGGAGATCTCGTCGAGGGCAGGCGTGGTCAATGTGCCGTAGCGGTTGCGCCGGTGGACGGGATCGGGCGCAATGCGCTGATCGCCTCCGGCCCCGAGCAGAAGCGGCACCGATGTCAGCGACTGGGCGAGAAAATCGATCTCTGCCGGCGTCGCGGGCAGCTCGGCCGCCATCGGGTGTATTAGACGCTGACTTGCAGCCATGGCAGGACTCCGGAATTCGGCCGCGCAGGAAGGGTTCAGAGGATCGGCTCGTCGACCGTCACGGAACCCGCCACATAGGAGACTCCGATTTCGTGGCTGATCAGCGGTGCGAGATCGCGAGCCCGCTGGGTGAATTCTAGGCCGCAACGATCGACATAGGCGCGGTCCACCCGCGCGCTGGAGCCGGGATCGATAATCTTCTCGCCATCCCAGAAGACGGCGTGGCCGGTGTCGGGGACGGTCGGCGAGACGAGGCCGATGATCGCCGGCTTGTCCCACAGCATGTAGATGCTGGAAAGCAGCACCAGGCCGCATGTATTGGCGACGCCGCGCATGATGGAATGGCTCATCGGTCCGCCGGAGGGGAACAGCGGATCGCAGGCCCGCGCCATCTCCTGGATCTCCTCGTAGCTTTTGCCGGCGAACATCGCGACCGCGCAGATGAGGCAGTCGTCGTCCGTCCGCTGGTAGATGGCCGGCTTGCCCGTATGGGCGCAGGTGACCGTCGAGGTTGCCGTCGCGCGCTGCATGCGCTCCCGCAGGGCGCCCTCGAAGGCGGCAAAGAGCTTGGCCATGGCCTGTTTCTTGTAGGGGAAGACGGCTTCCGAATCCATCGAGTGGACGATCATGGCAACGTCGGCCTCGAACATCAGCAGGCGTCCGTCCGCAAGCTCGGCGCAGTCGATGGCGAAGTAGTCTAGCCCGAAGCGGCGATGCAGGGCATCGAAGGCGGCGGCATGGCGAACGGCGAAGTCGCTGTCGAAATCCGCCATCCAGCGGGCTTCCTCTTCCCGGCGGTCGGCATGTGTCGCCATCCCGGCGCTCAGGTAATGCACCATCCAGTGATCGGAAATCGCCAGGTGGCTGGCATAGGCCTTGCCGTTGATGAAGGCGATGCGCTGCTTGCGGAATTTTCCGTCCGCGTCGCTGTAGTCGATGAAGGGCGTCAGGTAGAATTCGGTGTCGGCGTGCGCGTTGAGATAGCCGGACAGCTCCCAGCGGGCCCCGATCTTCTCCATGCCCTTGCCGGCATGGGTGCCCAGCGGCCGGACGATGATCGGAAAACGGATACCCTCGAGGATCGCGCCCACTTCGATCTCGCCGGCTGCGAGCTTCTGCAGCGTGTGACGGTCGACGCGTACGGTCTCTGGCGCAAGCACCCAGCGCTCGTCCTTGAAGGCGGTCGAAACGCCGTCCCGCGACAGGTTGGCGATCGACTGCGGCGCGTTGTTGAGGATCGGACCCTTCCAGTCTTGCAGAAGGCGAGCGATGTTTTCGAGGACAGGCAGATTGTCCGTGGATTCGCCAACGGCGACAAAGGCAACGTCGTGTTGCGGGATATCCGACAGATCGCGCGTGTCAGCGTCGACATAATAGAGCAGGAGATTGGCGTCGGAATGCTCGAGCAGAAACTCGATCGGCGTGTTCGCCATGAAATCGCCGGCCGTCATGAACACCAGGATGTCGAGGCCGGTGCCTTTTCCATTCTGGATGCGGTAATGGCGGCTGATGTCGAGGGCGGCTTTCTGGCTGATGACCGCCTTTTCCGTCTCGCCCACGGTATGCAGGACGATGGAGGCATCCATGAAGGCGGAAGCGTCGCCAAGATTGGCGGCGGCACGCTCCAGCAGCTGGTTCCAGAAGGGGGAGATGTCTCTCTGCTCATAGATGGCCCGCACGATCGGCGCCTTGCCGGCGATCAGGTGGGGATCTGCGAATGTCTGCATCTGGGCCGCTGCACTTTTCAAACTCTCAAGCCTTCTACTATGCGGCGACCGACGCCTGACCGGCGCGGCTCCGCTTTCAGATACATGTTGCAGCGACTTTCGCCTTCCGCGCTTGCGCGAGCCTTGTCCGCGCGGCGACGGATCGGCTGCGCGGGCCTGTCGTCGCGTCCGGGGAGGGCATCTCATGGGGATGTCGAGGCACTGCGGCCGCAGGTCTCGATGCCGAGCAGAGCGGCGCGTCGAGCGGTCCCGAGGGCGCGGGGGAGGCGCTTTGCGATTCGTGCAATGCCTCGCGGATTTCGCGCTCCGGGCGTCGGCGAGGCCGAAATGCGTCTTCCGGGTGACTATTAGAAAACGGCGGCTTTCGATCCGTTTTCTAAATGTGGTGTAACAGTCGCGGCGCCGAAAATCGCTCATCCCGGCGGGCCCGTTTCGCAAGAGGGACGTTGTCCCGACGCCCCGTTTCGCCATAGCCTTTGTCCACGGGCGAAAGCTCCGGATAAAACAGGCCCCAACCCAGCAGGCTTCCGACGGTATCGGCTCTCTCGATATAGGCGACCTGCACCGAACAAATGGATTTAAAGATGATTATCAAGGGTCTTCTCCTTGCATCGGCTGCTGCCCTTTCGGCATTCTCGGCAGCCAATGCAGCAGACGCGATTGTTGCCGCAGAGCCGGAACCACTGGAATATGTCCGCATTTGCGACGCCTACGGCGCTGGCTATTTCTACATTCCCGGCACTGAAACCTGCCTGAAGATCGGCGGCATGGTCCGTACCGAAGGCGAGTGGAAGGATGCCTACCAGCCCGACCACAAGATCGGCACGCTGTGGCATACCCGCGCCGAACTGAACCTCGATACCGCAAGCGACACGGAATACGGCGCGCTCAAGACCAACATGGTCATGCGTTGGGATTCGCAGGAAGGCAACAACTCCACCAAGCTGCTGTTTGCCAATATCAGCCTCGGCGGCTTCCTGGTCGGCAAGGCGGACTCGCAGTTCTCGTCCTATCCCGGTTATGCCGGCGATATCATCCAGGACGACGTGATCTCCTACGGCCCTGGACCGACCAACACCGAGCTCAACCAGCTGACCTACACCTATGACGCCGGCAATGGCTTCACGGCTGTGGCTTCGGTCGAAGACAGCAACTCGAGCGGCGACACCTACTACGATTCCAGCTTCACGCAGAGCAACGGCAAGAGCTGGCAGATTTCCAAGAACGACCAGTACGTTCCTGACGGCGTTCTCGGCTTCGGCTACAAGGCCGGTCCATGGGGCATCAAGGTTGTCGGCGGCTACGACTCGATCGTCGAAGAAGGCGCTATCAAGGCCCGCATCGATGCCGATTTCGGCACCTTCTCGGCCTTCCTCATGGGCGGCTGGAACACAGACGGCAACAAGCTCAACAAGTATGCCTCGGGCTACGTGGTTGACGGCGCCTGCCCGGCCAACAGGGAAGAACTGTGCGGCTGGGGCGACTGGGCTGTCTGGGGCGGCGGTTCTGCAACCATCAACGACAAGCTCAAGGCCAATCTGCAGCTTGCCTACACGGACTCGAAGATCTTCGCTGCTGCTGCAAACGTAAAGTTCCAGCCAGTCAAGGGTCTGACCGTCGAGCCTGAAGTCGAATACACCAACTGGGATTCGACCAACGAGCACTCCTGGGCCGGCATCCTGCGCTTCCAGCGCAGCTTCTGATAGACAGTCTCTCTCGAGACATTCGAGCATGGCCCGGCCCCCCCGCCGGGCCATGCTTTTTTCGGAGTCCGAGCAGAAATCGGCACTCCCTGCCGACCGCTTTGTTGAACGCCATGGGGCAAGCCGTTTTTTTAATGTGCGCCAGCCGCCACGTCTCCCAGAAGATGTGATCGAGGCGCCGCCGCTAGCGCAGGAATGCGTTGCCGAAAATTTTGGCTTGGCTAACGTAGGGATGCTACGCGCGACATTCCCTGCCGCGCCGTAGCACACCAATTGGATTGACCTCCAATGGCGGAGGCCTGGTCTCCCTGGCCAGGCCTCTTTC
>CAZZZI010000066.1:0-20758 GCA_964658415.1 uncultured Sphingomonas sp.
TGTATTCGTGGATGATGCCGCGCGGCTCGTTGTTGGCATTCAGCACCGGGAAATAAGCCTGGCGCGGATTGCGCCGGAAGAGCTCGAAAACCGTGTCGATCGGCTCGTTTTCAAAGACCGTCGGCAGGACTTCGATCTGCTTGCGGATCAGGATGTCGTCGAGCGACTGCAGGGCCGGGATTTGCGCCTTGTGGTGCGGAAAATTCGAAAGGCAGGGACGCCAGTGGCTGACATCGGCCATCGGCCGGGCGATCAGCCAGCCCTGCCCCATGTCGATGCCGAGATCCTGGCAGACGGCCAGCTCCGCTTCGGTCTCGATCCCTTCGGCGATGACGCGGGCGCCGAGCATATGGGCCATGGCGACGGTGCTCTTCAGGAAGTGGCGCTTGCGGCTCGTCGTGTCGGCGCCGCTGACAAAATGCCGGTCGATCTTGACGTAGTCGGCGACGTGGTCGCAAAGCAGGCGCATTTCCGCGTGTCCGACGCCGAAATCGTCGATCGCCAGCTTGAAGCCGGATTTGCGCATGAAGGCGATCAGCGCCGAGACCTGCGGAAAGGCGCTGTTGTCGAAACGCTCGGAAAACTCGAAACAGACGGACGACGGCGGTATTGAACGGGCTTGCAACAGCCGCAGCAGGCCCTCGACCAGGAGCAAGCCTTCCGGAATGAGCCGCGCGTCGAGATTGAGGAAGAGCGTCGCTTCGGCGCGGTTTTCCAGACCCGCGAAGGCGCCGAGGGCCAGACGTTCCATCATCTGCTCGAGGCCCAGGAGCTGGCCAGTGCGCTCGGCATCGTCGAGGGCGGCGATGGGATCGGCAAAGCCGATGCGGTCGTGGCCGCGCATCAGCGCTTCGTAACCGAAGACGACGCCGGTGCGGATATCGACGATCGGCTGGAACGCGGTTTCGATCAGCGTCCATCTGGCGGCATCGAAGGGATGGCGCCGCACTGCCATCTCCTTGACCATACTCCCAGACATGCTCTTCTCCACTGCCCCACGCGATGTCGCTGGGCGTGAAGATGGTTGTCAGGCGTCAACAAAAGCTTTCCGCAACATGAAGTTTTGATGACAAAAAGCCACAACTCAAGGCCAGGCCGTGCACATACCAACCTATGGGAATAGTTTAGCTTTTTTGACTTCACGCCGTGGCTTCAATTGCGCGCGCTCTTTTCCGCGTCGTACTCGGCGAACATGTCGGCGACCCGCCTGATGTCGCGGGCGTCGGCATCCTCGCGTCCGGATGGACGATGGTGTGGTCCGCCACGATCCTCGCGCTTGCGCGCCGCATCCCACAGCCGCAGCGCTTCCCGGACGACTTCGCTGCTCGACGCGTAGTTCCCGTTGTCGATGGCGGCGCGAATGCCGGCAACCTGGAGTGGGGAGATAGAAACGGTGACCATAGGCATGACATTGCCTCTCTTTTGATGCCCGGCCGCGACAGCCGGGCTACCGCAGGCATCATGCCCGCGTTCAACGTCGATCTTCGGTGGCGGATCTGCCGCCTCTCTCGTCACCCCTGACGTTAAGCCTCTCGGAGGGCCGTGTCAAAAGGCGGAAACAACGGGCGATTTCTTCTACAAGCGGCGGACGCCGAGGCCGAAGGCGATCAGTGTCCAGCCCTGGAACATCAGGTCGACGGCGAGGAACAGGCCGAGGATCCACAGGCTGTTGACCGGCCAGCCGAGCGCGACCACGAAACCGGCGACCGTCGTCACGATGCCGCTGAGGAGGATGAAACCCCAGCCCCTTGCCGGCTTCATCCGTCGCCCGACCCAGATACGGAGCACCCCGGCGATGACCAGCGCTAAGGCCAGCATCAGGGTGAAGGCCGCCGAGGCCAGGATCGGATTCATGAAGGCGAAGATACCGGCGAGCGTGTAGAGCAGGCCGCTGACGACCCAGGGGAGCACGTGCTCCCAGCCGCGCACCTGGAAGGCATGCACGAGATAGACGATACCGCCGAAGAGCATCAGCATGCCGACATAATAGACGGAAACGACGGTGGCGACGAAGAGATTGCCGAAGGCGATGCCGCTCAGCAGCAGCAGGAGGACACCGAGTGCCACGAACCAGCCCCACTTGGCGTGGGTGGAGGCATGCGGCAGTTCATTGATACCCGGGACCATGACGACACCTTTCACGTTGACAATGACATCTGCACAACTCTCTCGCGCAAAAAGACGCTACCCCAAAAACGCGACCCGCACACTGCTCCAAATCAAATTGCCGCTCTCGATTTTTGTTGATTGATGGCTCAATCAAAAATACCATGCCTGTATCAGGAGACGAGGATGCCGAAAGTCGGAATGGAGCCGGTGCGCCGCAAGGCGCTCGTCAATGCCGCCCTCAGGGTGATCGGCGATCACGGATCGCTGAGCGTTACCATGTCCGAAATCGCCCGGGAGGCCGGCGTCTCGGCAGCGTTGGCGCACCACTATTTCGGCAGCAAGGAGCGGCTACTGCAGGAAACCATCCGCTCCCTCCTACGCCAATTGCGCAACGACACGGTGACAGCCCTTTCGGCAGCCACGGCCCCGCGCCAAAAACTGTCGGCGATGATCCGCGTCAGCTTCCAGGCCGACCAGTTCGCGCCGGAAACGATTGCCGCCTGGCTCGCCTTTTACGCCGAGGCGCAGCGCTCGGAGGAGACGCGCCGCTTCCTGGTGATCTATGCGCGCCGGCTGCGCTCCAACCTCATTGCCAGCCTCAGGCCGCTTTGCGCCGCCCGTGACGCGGAACGCATTGCCGAGGGCGCGGCTGCGATGATCGACGGACTTTATATCCGGCAAAGTCTGCGCTCGGTGCCAACGGGTATTGAAGCCTCGATCGCGCTGACGGAAGATTACATCACCAGCCAGCTGACAGCCCTTGCCGAAGGACCGACCCCGTGACCGAGACCAAACCGAACATTCTGATCATCATGGTCGACCAGCTGAACGGAAAGTTCTTTCCGGACGGGCCGGCGGATTTTCTCCACGCGCCGCACCTGAAGGCGCTCGCCGCCCGCTCGGCGCGCTTCCGCAACAACTACACCTCGTCGCCGCTCTGTGCCCCTGCCCGCGCCTCGTTCATGGCCGGCCAATTGCCGAGCCGCACGCGGGTCTACGACAATGCCGCCGAATATATCTCGTCGATCCCGACCTACGCCCATCACCTCCGGTGCGCCGGCTATTACACGGCGCTGTCCGGCAAGATGCACTTCGTCGGGCCCGACCAGCTGCACGGCTTCGAGGAGCGGCTGACGACGGACATCTATCCCGCCGATTTCGGCTGGACGCCGGATTACCGCAAGCCCGGCGAGCGGATCGACTGGTGGTATCACAATCTCGGCTCCGTCACCGGCGCCGGCGTCGCCGAGATCACCAACCAGATGGAATATGACGACGAGGTGGCGTTCCTGGCCAACCAGAAGCTGTTCCACCTCAGCCGCGAGAACGACGACGCGGATCGTCGGCCGTGGTGCCTCACCGTCTCCTTCACCCACCCGCACGACCCCTATGTGGCGCGCCGCAAATTCTGGGATCTCTACGAGGGCTGCGACCAGCTGATGCCCGAGGTCGGCATGCTGCCCGACGATGAGCAGGATCCGCATTCGAAACGCATCATCCATTCCTGCGACTACAAGAATTTCGAGGTCACGGACGCGCATATCCGCCGCTCCCGCCAGGCCTATTTCGCCAACATCTCCTATCTCGACGAAAAGGTCGGCGAGCTCTTGGACACGCTGACGCGCACGCGGATGCTGGACAACACTTTCATCCTGTTCTGCTCCGATCATGGCGACATGCTCGGCGAGCGCGGGCTGTGGTTCAAAATGAACTTCTTCGAGGGATCCGCCCGGGTGCCGCTGATGGTGGCCGGCCCCGGCGTTGCGCCCGGCCTGCATCTGGCGCCGACCTCCAATCTCGACGTGACGCCGACGATGGCCGAACTGGTCGGCATCTCGATGGACGACATCGAGCCCTGGACCGATGGCATGAGCCTGGTGCCTGTCATCAACGGCGCGGAGCGGACCGAGCCGGTGCTGATGGAATATGCCGCCGAAGGCTCCTATGCGCCGCTCGTCTGCATTCGCGAGGGCAAGTGGAAATACATCCACTGCATGCTCGACCCGGACCTCCTCTACAATCTCGAAACCGATCCGCTGGAGCTCACCAACCTTGCCGACGACCCTGAATTCGCCGACGTCGTCGCCCTGTTCCGGCGCAAGCGCGAGGAGCGCTGGGACATGGGCGCCTTCGACGCCGCCGTGCGCGAAAGCCAGGCGCGCCGCTGGGTCGTCTACGAGGCGCTGCGCAACGGCTCCTATTATCCCTGGGACTACCAGCCGCTGCAAAAAGCCTCGGAGCGCTACATGCGCAACCACATGAACCTCGACACCCTGGAAGAATCCAAACGCTATCCGCGCGGAGAATAAGATGAAAGCCCAACCGAAAGCCTCGCACTTCATCGACGGCGTCTATGTGGAAGACAATGCCGGCGCCGTGTTCGAAAGCCACTATCCGGCCACCGGCGAAGTCATCGCCCGGCTGCATGCGGCAACGCCGGCCATCGTCGAGATGGCGATCGCCGCGGCCAAGCGCGCCCAGCCGGAATGGGCCGCCATGAGCCCGACGGCGCGCGGCCGCATCCTGAAGCGCGCCGCCGACATCATGCGGGAACGCAACCGCGAACTCTCCGAACTCGAGACGCTGGATACAGGCAAGCCGATCCAGGAGACCATCGTCGCCGACCCGACGTCAGGGGCCGACAGTTTCGAATTTTTCGGGGGCGTCATCGCGGCCGGCCTGAACGGCAGCTACATCCCGCTCGGCGGCGATTTCGCCTATACCAAGCGCGTGCCCCTCGGCGTCTGCGTCGGCATCGGCGCGTGGAACTATCCCCAGCAGATCGCCTGCTGGAAGGGCGCGCCGGCGCTCGCCTGCGGCAACGCCATGGTCTTCAAGCCATCCGAAAACACGCCGCTCGGCGCCCTGAAGATCGCCGAGATCCTTGTCGAGGCCGGGCTGCCGAAGGGGCTCTACAACGTCATCCAGGGCGACCGCAACACAGGACCGTTGCTGGTCAACCATCCTGACGTCGCCAAGGTATCGCTGACCGGCTCGGTGCCGACAGGCCGCAAGGTGGCCGCAAGCGCTGCCGGCAGCCTGAAGCATGTGACGATGGAACTCGGCGGAAAATCGCCGCTGATCGTCTTCGACGATGCCGACATCGACAGCGCCATCGGCGGCGCCATGCTCGGCAACTTCTATTCGACCGGCCAGGTCTGCTCGAACGGCACCCGCGTCTTCGTCCACACGAAGATCAAGTCCGAGTTCCTGAAGCGTCTGAAGGCGCGCACCGAGGCGATGGTGATCGGCGATCCCATGGACGAGGCAACGCAGGTCGGGCCGATGGTGTCGCGTGGCCAGCGCGACAAGGTGCTGTCCTATATCGAGGCAGGCAAGGCTGGCGGGGCCACGCTCGTCACCGGCGGCGGCATCCCGAACAATGTCTCCGGCGAAGGCTATTATATCCAGCCGACCGTGTTTGCCGACGTCACCGACGACATGCGGATTGCCCGCGAGGAGATTTTTGGGCCCGTCATGTGCGTGCTCGATTTCGACGACGAGGAGACGGTGATCGCGCGGGCCAACGGCACAGAGTTCGGCCTCTCCGGCGGCGTCTTCACATCGGACATCACCCGCGCCCACCGCGTCGTCGACCGGCTGGAAGCCGGCACGCTCTGGATCAACACCTACAACCTCTGCCCCGTCGAGATCCCCTTCGGCGGCTCCAAGCAATCCGGCTTCGGCCGCGAGAACTCGCTGGCGGCGCTGGAGCATTATTCGGAGCTGAAGACGGTCTATGTGGCCATGGGCAAGGTCGAGGCGCCGTATTGACCAACGGCCCCTTCCACCATCACGTCTTCGAGATCCACACGGAGCGCTGCGGCGATGCGCGTCATCGCATCGACGGAGCCGGGCACCTTGCCGCTCTCGATGTCGGCGAGGTGGGACGGCGAGATATCGGCCGCTTCGGCGAGTTCGCGGACGGTCATCTTTCGGTAGTTGCGATAGGTGCGGACGCGGCTGTCGGTCTCGGAAAGCTCTTCGACAAGCGCGAGTGGCCAGACTTCCTCGCCCGCAGCGACACGGGCCATGATGGCGTTGGCGCGCATGGCATCGACAAGGTCCTCATAGTCTTCCTCGCTGAGAATGACATAGTTCTTGCCGTCGATCGTCAGCTTCTGGACGTCACCCATAGCGCCTCACTCCTTGTATATGCTGCCGCGCGGACCAGCATCGATCACCATCACGACACGGCCCTGATCGTCGATAATGACGCGGTCCTGACCGACACGGATGCGGAAATAGTCGCTGCCGTGCATCTTCCTGATATCGACCCGCTCTCCGCGTGCATAGGCGTCGAGCTTGGCAAATATCGCCACGCGCCGCTGTGGCTGCATTCGGTCCAAACTCTTTTGCGCCTCGCGCGTGACGACGATGACCTTCATGAAAGTATAGCTTTCAGCAACGCATTTCGCCACGGCAAAAACAGCACCTCACACTACACTCATTGGTAGAGTAACTCCAGGGGTATGGACATGACCATGCAAGCAGACTTCGTCATCATCGGTTCCGGCTCGGCCGGCTCGGCCATGGCTTACCGGCTGTCGGAAGACGGCAAGCATTCGGTGATCGTGCTGGAATATGGCGGCACGGATTTCGGGCCGTTCATCCAGATGCCGGCAGCCCTCGCCTGGCCGATGAGCATGGACCGCTACAACTGGGGATATTATTCCGAGCCGGAGCCTCATCTCGACAACCGCCGCATCAGCGCACCCCGCGGAAAAGTGCTCGGCGGCTCCTCGTCGATTAACGGCATGGTTTATGTGCGCGGCCATGCCGAGGATTTTAACCGCTGGGACGAGCTCGGCGCCCATGGCTGGAGCTATGCGGACGTGCTTCCCTACTTCAAGCGGATGGAAAACAGCCATGGCGGCGAAGACGGCTGGCGCGGCACCGATGGGCCGCTGCATGTGCAGCGCGGAGGTTTTCGCAATCCGCTGTTCCACGCTTTCATCGAGGCCGGCAAGCAGGCCGGCTTCGAGGCGACCGACGACTACAACGGCTCGAAACAGGAGGGTTTCGGGCTGATGGAGCAGACCATCTACAAGGGTCGCCGCTGGTCGGCCGCCAACGCCTATCTGCGGCCGGCCCTGAAGCGGCCGAACGTGACGCTGGTGCGCTGCCTTGCCCGCAAGGTGGTGATCGAGAACGGCCGGGCCGTTGGCGTCGAGGTGGAACGCGGCGGCAAGATCGAGGTGATCAAGGCCGCCAGAGAAGTCGTCGTCGCCGCCTCGTCGTTCAATTCGCCAAAACTGCTGATGCTGTCGGGCATCGGGCCTGCCGCCCACCTCAAGGAGATGGGCATCGAGGTCAAGGTCGACCGGCCGGGCGTCGGGGCCAACCTGCAGGACCATATGGAATTCTACTTCCAGCAGGTCTCGACCAAGCCGGTGTCGCTCTATTCGTGGCTGCCGTGGTTCTGGCAGGGCGTGGCGGGGGCGCAGTGGATGTTCACCCGCTCGGGCCTCGGCACCTCCAACCAGTTCGAGGCCTGCGCCTTCCTGCGCTCAGGCCCCGGCGTCAAGCAGCCGGATATCCAGTACCACTTCCTGCCTGTTGCCATCAGCTACGACGGCAAGGCGGCCGCCAAGAGCCACGGTTTCCAGGTGCATGTCGGCTACAACCTCACCAAGTCACGCGGTGCGGTGACGCTGCAGTCCTCCGACCCGAAGGCCGATCCGGTGATCAACTTCAACTACATGAGCCATCCCGAGGACTGGGAGAAATTCCGCCATTGCGTGCGGCTGACGCGCAAGATTTTCGGGCAGCAGGCCTTCGACCACTATCGCGGCCCGGAAATCCAGCCGGGCGCCGATATCCAGACGGACGAGCAGATCGACGCCTTCCTGCGCGCCCATCTGGAGAGCGCCTATCACCCTTGCGGCACCTGCAAGATGGGATCGAAGGACGATCCGATGGCCGTGGTCGATCCCGAGACCCGCGTCATCGGCGTCGACGGCCTGCGTGTCGCGGATTCCTCGATCTTCCCCTCGCTGACCTACGGCAATCTCAACGGCCCCTCGATCATGACCGGCGAAAAAGCCGCCGACCACATCCTCGGCCGCCAGCCGCTGGCCCGCTCCAACCAGGAACCCTGGATCAACCCGCGCTGGGAGGTGAGCGACCGGTAGGGATTTGCGGCGTCTAACGCACGAGCTTTATCGGCTCGGGGCACCTGTGCTCTTGCGGACGATCAGTTCGACCGCAACGACATCGGACTGTCCAGGGCCGGCGCCTTCGAGGATCGCTGCCACCGCCCGGCGGGCGATTTCCGGCAACGGCTGGGCGATGGTCGTCAAAGGGGGCTGCGACAGGGCCGCTTCCGGCACACCGTCGAAACCGACCACCGACACCTCACCTGGCACGGCGATGCCGCGATCCGTGAGCCATTGCAGGGCCAGCATCGCGATGCGGTCGGACATGGCGAGAATCGCGGTCGGCCGCACCGACTTTGCGAACAAGGCCTCCAGCGCCGCCTCGACCGTTGGTTGGTCGTTCAGCGTCGCAAAGACCGGAATGTCGTCCGGCCCGACGCCGAACGGCTCCATGCCCTGCCAGTACCCGCGCATGCGCTCCCGCTTGCTGCCGCCCAGGGCGGTGTCGAGCAGCGCCGGCGACATCTGCACCGGCGGCACATCGTCGTGTCCGATCGCCAGCACCGCAACGTGCCTGTGTCCGAGTTCACCCAGGTGCCGCGCCGCAGCCGCTGCGCCTGCCCTGTTGTCGATACCGATCTTCGGGATAGAGGTGTCGTCGTCTCCCAGCGCCAGTGCGACGAAGGGCAGCTGTCGTCTGCGGGTCAGTTCCACCAGCCTCTCACCGCCCTCGACACACAGCAGGATGAACCCGT
Source organism: uncultured Sphingomonas sp. (assembly GCA_964658415.1). Taxonomy (GTDB): domain Bacteria; phylum Pseudomonadota; class Alphaproteobacteria; order Rhizobiales; family Rhizobiaceae; genus Rhizobium. The sequence goes on from CAZZZI010000066.1 coordinate 8,963, forward strand.
CCACCACAGCGCTGTTGACGTTCCAGGCGAGCTTTTCGTGGTTCTTGGCCGAGACCAGCGCGATACCGGTTCCGCTGAGATCGCAGACCTCGCCGATTTCCGTCATGATCGCGCGCGCCCAGGGGTCGTCGAAAAAATAGGATAACGGTTCGACCGTCGCCACGCCGATGGCATTGACCCTGCCCGCCCTGAGCAAGCGGCCTTTTACGTCGGGGCCCCTGTAGCCCAAGGAGGCGGCGACTTTCAGAACGCGCTCGCGAACTTCTTCGCGCACCACATCCGGCCGGTTGAAGACGTTGGAGGCCGTTCCCTGCGACACCTCCGCTACCCGCGCGACATCGGCCAGCTTTGCACTTTTTTCCTTCATGTCGTTCTCCGACTGCGCTCGATGCAGAGCATAGCGCGCGCTTTGTATCGATTCAACTTTCCCTTGACAGGAAGCTTGCTGATCGAGATTATTGAATCGATTCAAAATCTGTTTCAATTTGCTGTTTGATGAAGGGAGTGGCCTAGATGTCATCGATTTCGCGCCTCTATGCCGATCTCTATATCGAGCGGTTTGGCGACCCGGATGATCCGGAACCCGAGGTACCAAGGCAGCTCCCGTTAGGGTCGGACGGGTTTGCCCTCCGCATCCTCGGCATCATCTTCAGGCGTCGCCTGCGCAAACGGGCGACCGCCTGGTCCTTCACGCTGCCCATCGACCGTCGATTTCGGTGAGCGACCGGCAAGGGGCTCAGTGATAATCATCTTCCCGCTGGTGGCGGATGGCTGCAATCGTGACGGTTTGGCTGTCTTCTATCTTGAACAACAGCACATATCCGGCCGAGCCGAAAGGTACGATGAGTTCTCTCAAAAGGGCATCCTCGCCCGGTGCCCGACGGCAGCTGAACGGGAAATCGTTCAGCATTGTCATCGCTTTTTCAAGCGCCTCATAGGCGCGCGCGGCCGCCTGCTCGTCACGCTCCAGCATATAGGCGTAAAGACGCTTGATGTCGTCGCGCGCCCTGGCCGTTACCCTGACCTGATAGGTCATCAGGATCGCTTTTCGGCATGCTTTGCGTCCAGCATCCCCTTCAACTCGCCGAGGACCGCGTCCGCACTGAAATAGAGGCCCGTCTGTTTCGCCTCTTCGAGCGACGCAAGTCCGCGTGCAACGAATTCCGTTTGGGTGCGGCGAAAATTTATTTGCGTGCGGATGGAATCCTCAACAAAGGCAGACAGCGTCTCGCCGTCCTTCAGGACGCTCTCGACAGCAGCCCGCAATTCGGGGTCGACGCGTAGCGATGGAAGGGATGCGGTTTTCATCGGCAACTCCGTGCATTGCAATTGCGATGCATTCTAGGCTCGAACATGCGGTTGTCAAACGACGCTTGTCCATTTCCGCCTTGCAAGGCGCGCGAGGCAGGTTGATAAGGACATTCTAAACGGGGTGCCCCATACACCCGCCAGTGCCCGCTTTCTGCCCCAAGAGCAGCCATGTCCGCCTTCTATCGAAAATCGAAATTCATACGCCGATCACGGCTGATCTGGGGCTTGCACGGGGCTTGGCGACCGCGGCTGGTGTTCTGGGCGGGCGCGGTGGCCATTGGGCTGATCAGCGTCGGTTTTGCCAAGCTGGCCGACATGGCCCAGCATCTGTTCGGCGCGGTGACGACGGCGGGCCAGTGGGGTTTTCTGTTGCCGCTTGTCATCACGCCTATTGGCTTCGGGCTGTCGGCCTGGCTGGCCATCACGCTGTTTCCGAATTCTCAAGGGAGCGGCATTCCGCAGGCGATCGCCGCCCGGCACCTGCACCAGGAGGACGACCGGGTGCGGTTGCTGTCGCTGCGGGTGGCGGCGGGGAAAATCCTGCTGACCATCCTCGGCCTTCTCTGCGGCGCCTCGATCGGCCGCGAGGGGCCGACGGTGCAGGTGGGTGCCGCCATCATGCTGGCGGCGGCGCGGTTCGGCGGTATGGCGCAGGCGCGCGGGCTGATTCTGGCCGGCTCCGCCGCCGGGATCGCGGCTGCCTTCAACACGCCGCTCGCCGGCATCGTCTTTGCCATCGAGGAAATGAGCCGCACCTACGAATCCCGCGCCAACGGACTGGTGCTGACCGCAGTGATCCTTGCCGGGCTGGCGGCCCTTGGTCTGTCCGGTAGCTACAATTATTTCGGCACCGCCGTGACCGCGCCGACAGGGATCGCCGACTGGGGCCTCGTGCTGGCCTGCGGCATCGGCGGCGGCGCTCTCGGCGCCGGCTTTAGCGGGCTGGCGCTCTATTGCGGCCTGCGCATTCGCCGCTGGGCGCAACCGCAGCCGCTCGGGCGCATGCTCGCCCTTGCCGTCGGCTGCGGGCTGGCCGTGGCTGTCATCGGCGTCGTCTCCGGCGGCAACACCTTCGGTACCGGATACGAGCAGGCGCGCGGCGCCGTCGAGGGCCACGTGCTGCCGCTGCTGTTTTTCGTCGAAAAGCTGCTGGCGAGCTTTCTGTCAATGATTTCAGGCATTCCCGGCGGGATTTTCGCGCCGTCGCTGGCGGTCGGAGCGGGCTTCGGGAGCACCGTCGGGCAGCTGATGGGCACCAGCATCGCGCTTGCCGCCATTCTCGGCATGGCCGGTTATTTTGCGGGCGTCGTGCAGGCGCCGATGACCGCTTTCGTCATCATCCTCGAGATGACCGGCGACCATCAGGCGGTCATCCCGATCATGGCCGTGTCGATGCTGGGCTATGTGACGTCGAGAATGCTGTCGCCGGAGCCTCTGTATCACGGGCTTTCGCGGGTGTTCATCGCCGCTGCGATCAGGGCGCGGCGCGTGCACGACAAGGATGCGGCACGGCTCGACGCAGGCGCGGCGTGATCAGGCCAGCAGCCGTGTGACGGTGGCGCTTTCGGGACGGCGGATGGCATCGGCGATGGTGGTGTTGAACAGCACCTTGCGCATGGCATCTGCGACCTTGGCGAAGACATGGTGGATCTCGCAGCCCTGCTCGCCGTCGCAATCGCTGCACCGGCGGTAGGCGGTCAGCGAAAGGCAGGGGAGCGGCGCGATGGGGCCGTCGATGATCCGCAGGATTTCGCCGAAGGTGATGTCTTCGGCCGGTTTCAGCAGCAGATAGCCGCCCTGCTTGCCGCGACGGCTCTCGACGATATCGCGATGCTTCAACTCGAGCAGTATCTGTTCCAGGAATTTCTTCGGGATCTTCTGCTGCGTGGCGATCTCGGAGATCAGCATGGGCGCACCGGCATCGGCGCGCGCCAGCATGGCCAGCGCCCGCAATGCGTATTTTGCCTTCTGCGTGATCATCTGCAATGCCATTCAATCCATGGCGCGCTGCGCCCTTTGCCTGCTTCCCATCCCTTTTGGCTGATCCTGCCTGAACCGGATTTGAACGCGCGAGCCGGGGACCGCCGTAAAACCGAAGATCGCAGCATAAATCCATTTGACATTCCGACCTGAACTCTACTAGATTTGTAGAGATAGGTGCGGCACCCTTGTGGTCGACGCCCTCTTGAGAGACGCATTGTCGGCGGCGTGAAAAGCGGTTGCTTTTGCGCGACGTTGTCGTTTGTGAGTGAGATTTGCTCACAGCAAGGCGTTTTCGAAAACCCATTCCTGTCTTTTCCGGCATCCTTCTGCGATGGTGCGGACACTATAAGGACAAGGTTTTCCGATGACTGCCATCAATCCCATCGACGATACGGAAACATTGAACGCGCAGTTGGCGGGTCTCGACCTGGCTGGACGCCTGTCGCTGGCGGCAAGCCTCGGCCGCGCAGTGTTCACGACCAGCCTCGGCATCGAGGACCAGGTGATCACGGCCGAGATCGGCACGCACCGGTTTCCGATCGATGTCTCGACGCTGCAGACGGGCAGGCTGTTTGCCGAGACCCTTGCGCTCATCGACGAAACGGAAGGCCGTTACGATATCGCCATCCGGCGCTTCGAGCCTGAACAGGCGGATGTCGACGCCTTTGCGGCGCGCTATGGCATCAATGGCTTCTACGAGAGCGTCGAGGCGCGACATGCCTGCTGCGGCGTGCGCAAGGTGGCGCCGCTGGCGCGTGCGCTTTCCGGCGCAACGGTGTGGGTCACGGGCCTCCGACGCGGCCAGTCGATGAACCGCGCCGATACCCCCTTTGCCGAATACGATGCCGAACGGCACCTGCTGAAGATCAACCCGCTCGCCGACTGGGATATCGATCGCATCCGCGCCTACGTGGCGGACAATGCGGTTCTGATCAACCCGCTGCATGCGCGCGGCTATCCGTCGATCGGTTGCGAGCCCTGTACCCGCGCCATCAAGCCCGGCGAGCCGGAGCGTGCCGGCCGATGGTGGTGGGAAAACGACGAAACGCGCGAATGCGGCTTGCATGTCGCCGAGGACCCTGTCGTTTCCGCTTGATCCGATCCCGCGTCTCTGCGATTCCAGATTGCCTCCGAGACGCACTTCCCTTTATACCGGCCGAACATGCGGTCGGCGACGACAGAGTTGGAGTAGAGAATGCCCGACAGCCGCCCGGACCCGGAACTGCACAATCAGCAGAACGTCAAACCGCCGCTCGACCCGCATCTGAAAGCCCTCGAGAACGAGTCCATCCATATCTTCCGGGAGGTGGCGGCCGAATTCGAACGGCCGGTGATGCTCTATTCGGTGGGCAAGGATTCGTCGGTGCTGCTGCACCTCGCCCGCAAGGCCTTCTATCCCGGCCGCGTCCCCTTCCCGCTGCTGCACGTCAACACCGGCTGGAAGTTCTCCGAGATGATCGCCTTTCGCGACAATATCGCGAAGACCTACGATCTCGACCTGATCGAGCACATCAATCCGCGCGGCGCGGCGGAAGGGATCACGCCCTTCACCCATGGCTCCTCCGCCTTTACCGACATCATGAAGACGCAAGGGCTGCGCCAGGCGCTCGACGCCGGCAAGTTCGACGCGGCCTTCGGCGGCGCGCGGCGCGACGAGGAGGCCAGCCGCGCCAAGGAGCGCATCTATTCCTTCCGCACTCCGGACCATCGCTGGGACCCGCGCAACCAGCGCCCCGAGCTCTGGAATATCTATAACGGCATGATCCGCCAAGGCGAAAGCGTGCGCGCCTTCCCGCTGTCGAACTGGACCGAGGTCGACATCTGGCGCTACATCCAGGCGGAGGACATTCCGCTGGTGCCGCTCTACTACGCCCGCAACCGCCCGTTCGTCGAACGGGACGGCATGATGATCCTCGCCGAGGATCCAAGGCTCGAGCTTCTGCCCGGCGAAGTCCGCCAGGAAGGCATGATCCGCTTCCGCACGCTGGGCGACTTCCCGCTGACCGGCGCCATCCGTTCCGAGGCCACCACCCTCGACGAGGTGATCGGCGAACTCGAAATTGCAACGGTTTCCGAACGGCAGGGACGCGCGATCGACCGCGACCAGTCCGGCTCCATGGAAAAGAAGAAGCGTGAAGGATATTTCTGAGATGACCGCCGCCACTGCCGCCAACGTCGTGCCACTCTCGACTGCCGAACCTTCGAAGACCGCGCGCGATACCCGCCCGCTGCGGCTGATCACCTGCGGCAGCGTCGACGATGGCAAATCGACGCTGATCGGGCGCCTGCTCTGGGACACCAAGGCCATCAAGGAAGACCAGGCCGCAACGCTGCGCCGCGATTCGACCGGCAAGCAGAACGATCTCGGCCTGCCCGACTTCGCGCTGCTGCTCGACGGACTGCAGGCCGAGCGCGAACAGGGCATCACCATCGATGTCGCCTATCGCTACTTTGCCACCGACAACCGCTCCTTCATCGTCGCCGACACGCCCGGCCATGAGCAATATACCCGCAACATGGCAACCGGCGCCTCGACCGCCGATCTCGCCATCCTCCTCATCGATGCCCGCGTCGGCATTCTCGAGCAGACGCGCCGCCATGCGACCATTGCCTCGCTGCTCGGCATCCGGCAGCTGGTCCTGGCGATCAACAAGATCGACCTGACGCATTACGATCGTGCGGGCTTCGACAAGATCGCCCAGGATTTCAAGGAATTTGCCGCAACGCTCGGCATCCGGCAGATCACCACGATCCCGATGTCGGCGCTGAAGGGCGAAAACGTCGTCTATTCCGGTGCTGCCTCCATGCCCTGGTACACGGGCCCGACGCTGGTCGAGGCTCTGGAGCGGGCGACGGTGCGCTCGTCGCAGACCGTCGGCTTCCGGCTTTCCGTGCAGCGCGTGTCGCGGCCCGGCGAAAGCTTCCGTGGTTACCAGGGAACGGTTGCCGGCGGATCGGTCAAGCCCGGCGACAGCGTCATGATCCTGCCATCGGGCGTGGTCGCCAACGTCTCCAAGATCGTCACCTTCGACCTGGTGCGCAACGCCGCCGTCGCCGGCGATGCGATCACGCTCGTGCTCGACCGGCAGGTCGACGTGTCGCGCGGCGACATGATCGTCGCCATCGACAGCCAGCCGCAGGTCGGCCTGTCCTTCGACGCGCAGATCGTTGCGCTGCAGCCCGAAGGCCTTCACTCCGGCAAGCGCTACTGGCTGAAGAGCGGCAGCCGCCGCCAGCGGGTGCAGGTCGTGCCCATCAGCCAGCTCGAACTGGCAAGCGGTGTCTGGAACCCGGCACGGGCGCTGCCCATGAACGCCATCGGCAAGGTGCAGCTGATCTTCGACGAGCAGGCGATCTTCGATCCCTACGAGCAGAACCGCGCGACCGGCGCCTTCATCCTCATCGACGCCGATACCAACAACACGGTTGCCGGCGGCATGATATCGGGAAAGCGCGCCGACATCGCGGCCTACGATCCGAACCAGACCCGCGTGCTGCTGTCGCTGCCGGCCGACCTTGCCGAGCAGATCATGGCAAGCGACCTGTTCTCCAGCCGCCGGGACGAGGCGAAGATCCGCCACATGACGGCAGTAGAAGCCGCTGACCTCTGGCCGGACGCAGCCAGCGATATCTGACCAAGAAACGAAACGGGTGCGGGGATCCCTCCCCGCGCCGCCTCAGCGCGTGGTGCCGCGCGGCATGAGGGTAAAGCCGAACTCGCGACTGCCGGCTGCCGGTTTGCCGTCGATGGCCTGAACCAGGAGGTCGGCGGCCTCGAAACCCAATTCGAAGCGCGGGATCTGGACCGTCGTCAGCGGCGGATGCGAGGACGCGGCAAATTCGAGATTGTTGATACCGCAGATCCCGAGTTCGTCGGGCACCGCGATGCCGCGCCGGTGGCACTCGAACAGGACGCCGAGCGCGAGATCGTCGTTCTGGCAAAGCACCGCGTCGATATCGGGCGCGCGCCCGAGCAACTCCGAAAACAGGCTGCATCCGAGCCCGGCACCGGTCGGCCGATCCGAGCCGACCGTCAGCGACGGATCGTAGCGCCCCTCGGCCCGCAGCACATTTTCATAGCCCTGGCGGCGACGGCTCGACCGGATGTCCCGGCAACCGCCGATCAGGGCGATACGCCGATAGCCGCGCGACAGGAGATAGCGCGTCGCGGCTTCGCCAACGGCCTCGTGGTCGACGGCTGTCGCCATGGTCTCGGGCTTCTGGCTGCGCTCGACGATGTAGGCCACCGGGCAGGACGCGGCGGCCACGGTTGCGGCGATCTCGTCGCAGTACTCCGTGCCGACCAGGACGATGCCGGCGGGGTTCTGGGCGAGGAAGCTGCGGATCTGGCTCATCTCCTCGCCGCCGCTATACATCGTGTTGGCATATTGCGTCTGCAGCCCGCTGTTGCGGACACGGGCTTCGATGCCACCCATCACATCGGTCAGGATCTCGCTGTTGATCGCAGGCGCCAGCACCGCGATGATGCCGCTGTGGCGACTGGCCAGCGCCCGCGCCGCCAGATCCGGCACATAGCCCATATCCTCGATGGCCCGCAGGATGGTCTGGCACAGTTCCGCAGACACCATGTCCGGTGCGCGCAGCGCCCGCGAGACGGTGATGGCGCTGACACCCACCTTCTTTGCCACGTCGCTGAGCCTGACACGCGTCCGTTTGTTCCGTCTCGCGCCTGGCTCCGTTCCAACGCTGTCCTGCAACTGCGCTCCTGTCCCTATTCGCCGGACCACCTGGCGGGCCGGCATCGTTCTCTTGCGTTCACCGGATTCCTACGATCCCGTATTCGGCTGGATCACCTGGCGGACAAGAAGATTGGCGTCGACCCTGCTCCTGCGCCGGAAAGGAACATGCGGATGTTTCCGAGCTTTGACATTTGTGTCGACCGTACACAATTTGTGTGCCGCAAACGTCAGGATAGAGGCGCAGCGACGCTGGTCTTGCCTTTGTTGGCTGCTATATCGTTTTCTCATGGACACCCATCGCGTACTGAAACTCAGTCTCTGGATTTACATGGCGGCCCTTGTCTTGCTGACAGTGGCGCATGTGAACTGGCAGGCCGAGATCGGGAATCCTTTCAACATCTTCCACATCGTTGCCCTCTGCCTCGCCGGGTGCCTCGCCCGTCTTGCCTATCCCGATTCACCCTCCTTCGCCTTTCTGATGATGATCGCCCTGGTCAGCGGCCTCGGGCTTGCGCATGTGCTGACGATCGGCAACGACGGGCGTCCGTTCGACATCATCATCAACATGGCGAGCGGCATGTGGGGCGTCGCCCTCGGCGCCGTGATCGACAAGGCGCGCATCCCCTCGATTTTCCGCCGCAGCGCCGTCGACTGAGCCAAGGGTCGGCCGCGCCGCTTCCCGGGAGGCTCTCCACCTCCGCTTCAAATAGACAATCCCTGTGCGCCGCGCGGGTTGTTGTCGTGACCTTCCACCACTTGTCATCCAGCTATCATGTTGCAGCCCTAGACCGTCACCGAGACGGTGGGTGGGGCGCTTGCGTGCCGAGAGGCAGCCCATCGGCGAGCGACGGCCGCGACGAGCCGCGTGCCAGCCACGAGATGGAGGATATTGCGATGAAGTCACAGATATTGAAGACCATACTGCTTTCGACAGTGCTTCTGGCGGGTTTTGCCGTCACGGCAGGCCATAGCGAGGATGCCGTTTCGGCATCGGGCCAGACAATCGTGAACAAGGGGCTTGTCGGCGTCGGCCGCATTCCCGCCAGCCAGCGCGACGTGTTCGGCGAAACATTCGGCTCCGGCTCCGGCATGGCGATCGACCCGGGCAGCTGGACGCGCACCGCCGAGGGCTACAAGGGCAGCCTGTGGCTGCTGCCCGACCGCGGCTACAATGTCAGCGGCACGACCGACTACCGCCCGCGCCTCAACACCATCGACATCCTGATGACGCCGACGGCACCGGGGGCCACGCCGCCGGCCGGGCGGGAGCAGGCCGGCGTCACCGCGACGCTTGCAGGAACTATGCTCCTCAAGGACGACAAGGGCGCCGACATGACGGGCCTCGACCCATCCGCCGGCGTGCGCCCGGCCAGCGCCACGCTGCCGATGCTGCCGCAGGCGTCCAACGGCAAGATCTCCCTCGACAACGAGGCGATCGCCAGGCTTGCCGACGGCTCGATGCTGATCAGCGACGAATACGGCCCGAACATCTACCATTTCACGGCGGAAGGCCGCCTCGTCTCGGCAACGCAGCCGCCGGCGGCCCTGATCCCGATGCGCGACGGCAAGCCCAACTTCGCCTCCAACAACCCCGGCCCCGGCGACAAGGCCCCCGACCCGAAGGATCCGCAGACCGGGCGGCAGAACAACCAGGGGCTCGAGGGCATGGCGATGACGCCGGATGGCAAGACTGTCATCGCGGTGCTCCAATCCGCCACCCGCCAGGACGGCGGCGACAGCAGCTCCACCCGCCAGAACACCCGCGCCCTGTTCTACGACGCCACCGATGTCGATCACCTGAAGCTGGTGCATGAATATGTCGTGCAGCTGCCGGTCTTCACCGATGCCAAGGGCAAGACGGCGGTGGCAGCCCAGAGCGAGATCGTCGCCCTGTCGCCGACGGCCTTCCTGATGCTGGCGCGCGACAGCAACAACGGCTACGGCGTGAAGGGCGACACTTCGCTGCATCGCGGCATCGATCTCGTGGATGTGTCGGCGGCCACCGACATCGCCTCTACGTCCTTCGACGCGGACAAGCCGGTTGCGCCGAAGGGCGTTCTCGACCCGTCCGTGACGCCGGCAAAGCGCACGCCGTTCATCGATCTCAACGACAAGGCGCAGCTGGCCCGCTTCGGCCTTCACAACGGCGCACCGAACGACCGCAACGACCTCTCCGAAAAGTGGGAAGCAATGTCGCTGGCAAGCGTCCTCGACCCGAAACTCCCCGACGACTACTTCCTGTTCGTCGCCAACGACAACGACTTCCTGACCCAGGACGGCTTCCAGGTCGGCGCCGCCTACAAGGGCGAAGGCGGCGGCGATGTCGACACCATGTTCCAGGTATTCCAGGTGACGATACCGGGCCTTCAGAAGAAGTAGAAAACGACGGGGCGGGCCACTGAACGCCCGCCCCGCAACCACTTTCGCCCGGTCTCGCAGCCCGCCCCCGGACCGGGCCGCCGCAAAAAGCGTGGTCCGATAAATTCGGTCTTGTCTAACCAAATCCGCTGGTCTATGAAGACGCCGCTGGTCACGGAGTGTAGCGCAGTCTGGTAGCGCACCACGTTCGGGACGTGGGGGTCGAGTGTTCGAATCACTCCACTCCGACCAGTGGTTAACGCCTTGATTTTGCAAACTGAATCAGCGTTATCATATGTTCCCGAATATCCTGCATTCGACGAAATCATCCGCTAACTGTCGCCTGCCTGCCGGATATCATCCTTCGTGCCATGGGTGGGACCCTATGGTCGCGCCGGAGCGCCATCGGAAAGGTGCGCGCGAACTGATGCGCTTGCACCTTCTCAGCCAACAGGGACCTCAGGGCAAAACGGGCCCTCACCCCATTCCCCGCCCTTCACATCGACCGGCCTTCGAACGACGCAAGCTGCAGCATTACCAGCATCTGGGTGCTGTCCGTGAGATCGCGCTGTCCGTCCGGGGCCGGATGGGCGGTGGGGTAGGCGGTGTTTCCGCCTTCGGCGAATTGCATCTGCGCTCCGGTTGGTGCGGCATTTTCGGTCGTGTGGTCGTGGGTGTCTTCGACAAGGGGGCTGGTCATGGGGGCTCCGCTGTTTGGTTAGGGCTCGTAACGGGCAGAGGCTCTGATCGTTCCCGAAAGGGATCCGTTCAGCGGCGATTTCCCGGGATGCTGGTGACGGTGGCTGAAACCGGGTCGCTGGCGGGAAAGCTGTCTTCGAGGCCCTCCTCGAGTTCCTCTTCGAGGACAGCCCTGTCATGGGTGGTGCGGGCGCTCGGCACGGGCTCGAGGCCCTTGCTGCCGGCGTCGAAATTGCCATTGCTGATGGCGTCGTAGCGGTTGACGCTGCCACCTTCGCTGGTCTCGAAAGCCGTCAGCTGGACGAGCATTTCCTGCGCGCGCCTGACCGCGTCGCGCTCCGACAGATGCACCTCGGCCGAGTTCATGACCACGGTGACGCTGTCGCCGCTTTCAAGGGAGAATTCGACTTCATTCGAGGCCTTGTGGGCGGTGACCCGGATCCGTTCGAGGTGCATGTCATACTCCATGGGTTCTGCGGCGCGCATCCCTTAACCGATCCCGATGGGAGGAGGTTCCGCGCCGGTCTGCGGAAGCGGGCAAGACCGGCCGAAATCATGGGGGCAATACCTGCTTTGGTTGCTCTCCGCCGACCACGCAATTCTGTATCCGGCGGGCGACGTCGGGCGTGCGAGGCTTTGTGGAGCCGGGTCAAGAGGCGCGTCGTGTCCTGCTCACGCATGAGCCACCCTCCTCCGAAAACAACCCAAATTTGGTCGCCTCCACCACTCAACATTGTGTCGATTT
>CAZZZI010000067.1:0-20719 GCA_964658415.1 uncultured Sphingomonas sp.
CAGCGGGCGCGGCGGCCGGTGCATCCTGCTTGCCGAGATAGGTTGCGGCCTCCTCAGCCGGCACGGCGTCGGCGCGATAGCCGAGACCCTTAAGGATCTCTTCCATGTCGTCGAGTGTGGCACCCAGAATCGATAGCATTGCTGTCGTCGTGGTGAAGCGACGGCCGTCATAGGCACCGTCCGGCCGCGACGGCTGGCCGGGCTTCCACTGCAGCAGCGGCCGGATCAGATCGGCGAGACGCTCGAGAATGTCGATGCGCACCGCGCGCTTGCCGAGGAAGCGGAAACCGGCAAGCTTGTAGAAGGTGCGCTCATAGGTGGAATCGGTGACAACAGAGGTGCGGCCGGCGGCCAGCACCGGAATAAGATCGCCATAGCCCGGCTTGTCGATGCCGTCGTTCTTCAGCGCCCAGAGAAGGGTAATCAGCTCGGCCGGAGCAGGCTTCAGCAGGGCGGGGACAAAGATGTGGTAGGCGCCGAAACGGATGCCGTAGCGGCGCATCGAGGCGCGCGCATCCTGGTCCAGCGACTTCACTTCTTCCGTGACGTCGCGGCGGAACAGCACGCCGAGATTTTCGACGATCTGGAACGCCAGCCCCTTGGCGAGGCCCTGCAGGTCTTCGGCGCGCGAGAGATCGTCGAGCGGCTTCAGTACTGTCGAGATGTGGTGATTGACGAAGCGCTCGATGCGAGCCGCAACATGTTCGCGGGCATGACCGGTCAGCTGCTCGTCGGCAAGCAGGATGACGCGCGGGCGCATGATGTGGTCGCTGCCTGTCAGCCGCGCCACGGGATCGCCGAGCCAGCGCACCGAACCGTCGGCGCTGATCGCCAGATCGCCATTGCCGGCCGCATGCATGCGCGCAGCCCGGGCTTCGAATTCCAGCCCCAGCGCTTTGAGCGACGCGTTCTGCACGGCCTTGGCGTCGGGACCGTCAGTCCCGCCGATGGGCGAGAACCGGAACCCGGTCAACTGCCCGACATGATGCCCTTCGACGAAGACATCTCCATTTACACTGATTTCAGCTTCCAGCATCGCATTCTCTCTCAGGCGCTTCATGAGCACAGATGTCCTGCGATCAACAAAGCGGTTCGTCAACCTTTCATGTAACGCGTCGGACAATCGATCTTCGATTTCCCGCGTCTTTTCTTGCCAGTGTGTCGGATCGGCAAGCCAACCGGGCCGATTCGAAACATAGGTCCAAGTTCTTATCTGCGCGATTCGCGCCGAAAGCGTGTCGATCTCGCCATCGGTACGGTCGGCGCGCCGGACCTGCTCGGCCATGAAATCCTCGTTCACCGTGCCACGTTGCACGAGATCGGAAAACAGGGCCGAAATCAAATCGGCATGTTGGGCCGGTGTGATACGCCGATAATCCGGCAATGCACAGGCTTCCCATAATTTTTCTACGTTCGCCCGGCCCACGGCAAGACGGGCGACCTCCGGATATCCGGTCAATTGCTCGAGCGCCTGCTGGTCGACCGAGGGCAACGAGCGCGTCAACCCATGAACCCGCGGCGGCGCATCGAGGCTGAGTTTCAGCTCCGTCACGGAGGAAAAATCGAGATCCTTCGTGCGCCACTGCAGCACTTTGACATTGTCGAACTGGTGGCTTTCGATGCGGCGGACCAGATCGGAATCGAACGGATCCACCTGGCCGGTCACCCCGAACGTGCCGTCGCGCAGATGCCGTCCGGCGCGACCGGCGATCTGGCCGAGCTCGCCAGGGTTCAGGTGACGGAACTGGTAGCCGTCGAATTTCCGATCCTGGGCAAAGGCGACATGGTCGACGTCGAGGTTGAGCCCCATTCCGATCGCGTCGGTAGCCACCAGATACTCGACGTCGCCGTTCTGGTACAGTTCCACCTGCGCGTTGCGGGTGCGGGGACTGAGGGCGCCGAGCACCACCGCCGCGCCGCCGCGTTGACGCCGGATGAGCTCGGCGATGGCATAGACCTCGTCGGCCGAGAAGGCGACGATGGCGCTGCGCTGCGGAAGACGAGTGATCTTCTTCTGGCCGGCATAGGCCAGATGCGACAGCCGTGGCCGTTCGATGACGGTGATGCCCGGCAGCAGATGCTCGAGGATCGGCCGCATGGTGCCGGCACCGAGCAGCAACGTCTCGTCGCGACCGCGCAGATGCAGGATACGATCGGTAAAGATATGGCCGCGCTCAAGATCGCCCGCGAGCTGCACCTCGTCGATGGCGACGAAGGAAGCGCGCGTCTCGCGCGGCATCGCTTCGACCGTACAGACCGAATAGCAGGCGTTGGGCGGCGCGATCTTTTCCTCGCCGGTAAACAATGCGACGTTCTTGATGCCGACCTTCTCGACCAGGCGCGTGTAGACCTCGCGCGCCAGAAGCCGCAGCGGCAGACCGATCATGCCATTGCCATGCGCGACCATGCGCTCGATGGCGTAATGGGTCTTGCCGGTATTTGTCGGTCCGAGCACCGCGGTTACGCCGCGACCGCTCAAAATCATGGGCTGCGAAGTCAGGGTCATAGTTCCATGCGAAGATGAGGCGCAGCAGCCTTCAGGGTCAGGAAAGCTTCGATGAAGCTTACCCACAGATGACCAGCCTGAGCAGCAAAGGCAAGGCCTGTACGTCAAAACAATTGCAACTAGCGACCGATAGTCGCCACATCAGCTCCGCAAACGGGCCCAAAGTCGCCAGAATCACGGTCTGGATGAGGTCGGGGAACGCCCCCGGAACAAAGTGGCTACGAATCGCTGACTCGGTGGAATTCTTGATCTGTTCACGGCTAGATATCGACGGGTAGCCGACACCCCATACAAGATGCTGAATCGCCTTGGCGGCCTTTCGGGAGCCTTATGGGGTCACCCCGCGAAGCATCGGCGATGAGCCGGCTAAAACATTTGCCGAACGCTGCCATATGTCGGATAATCGCAGCGTGGGCCGGAACAATTTTCTGTGAGCCGCGTTGTGGGGTCAGTAGCAAAACTTTCTAGGGAAACTGACCATGCTAGGCACAATTCTGATCGTCGTACTCGTGTTGCTCCTGGTAGGCGCCCTCCCGAACTGGGGCTACAGCAGCGGCTGGGGCTATGGTCCCTCGGGCGGTCTTGGGCTTATTGTCGTCATCATTCTGGTACTCGTCCTCATGGGCCGGATATAATTCTTAATTTGTGCTAGACCACTACGGTCTACTATCTAGGGAGCAAGACATGAAAAAACTGATTATTGCAGTTGCCCTCATCGGCACACTCGCATCGTGCACGCCGGAAGAGCGCGGCACGGCCATTGGTGCTGGCACCGGCGCCGTTATCGGTGGTGCCGTGACCAATAGCTGGGGCGGCGCTGCTGTCGGCGCTGTTGCAGGCGGCCTGGTCGGCAACCTCATCGGCCATTCCGAACGCCGCGGCTATTGCATCTACCGCGACCGCTATGGCCAGCGCTACGAAGCCCGTTGCCGCTAAGCTTCGGCAGGACTTTGGAATTGGGCGCTTCGGCGCCCTTTTTCATGCCGTCAATACACTGTTGACGATGACGTGAACTTCGGCCCCTTTCAATTCAGTCTTACTATACCGATATTGGAGAAACGAGAACGTCTTGTTCCAGTTGCAATATCGGGTTCTCGCCGAAAGGACTGTCTATTCAATGTTTGAATTCGTCACACAGATGGCTGCGATAATTCTAATCCCCGCAGCCGCCGTTGCCTCGATCGCCGCTGCTCTGGCGGCCCAGCGCAAGGAACGCAGCCGCGTGCTCGTGCCCATTCCCGTGCGCTCCCGCAACGGACGCCGCTGAGGTCTGTCCTCGCATTCCGATGTCGTGATCAGACGAAGAGCTGGCCACCGTTCGCCGTGATGGTGGATCCGGTGATGAAGCCTGCATCGTCGGCGACCAGGAACACGACGCAGCGGGCCACTTCCTCAGGCTCGCCGAGCCGGCCTACCGGTATCTGCGGCAGGATATAGCCGTTCATCACCTTGTCCGGCACCGATAGCACCATTTCCGTGCCGATATAGCCGGGGCAGATCGCATTGACGGTGATGTTCTTGGCGGCCCCTTCCTGCGCGAGCGCCTTGGTGAAGCCGATGTCGCCCGCCTTGGCCGCCGAATAGTTGGCCTGTCCCATCTGGCCCTTCTGGCCATTGATCGACGAGATATTAACGACCCGCCCGAAATTCCGCTCCCTCATGCCCGCCCAGACATGGTGGGTCATGTTGAACAGCCCGTTCAGATTGGTGTTCACCACCTCGTGCCACTGCTGCGGCGTCATCTTGTGGAACATCGCATCGCGGGTGATGCCGGCATTGTTGACGAGGATCTCGACAGGGCCGACATCGGCCTCGACCTGGGCGATGCCCCTGCCGCAGGCTTCATAGTCGGTGACATCCCAGCGGTAGACGGCAATTCCGGTCACGCTGTGAAAGGCGTCGGCTCTCTCGTCGTTGCCGGCATAGGTCGCCACGACCCTGTAGCCGGCATTGTGCAGCGCCATCGCAATGGCGGCGCCGATGCCGCGGGTACCCCCGGTGACGAGTGCAACTCTGCTCATAGTCCGTTCCCCAGTGCCGCTGCCTACCATGCAGCCTGCTGACCCATGGCAGACGCTTTAAAACGCCTCGATACACATGGCTACCCCCATGCCGCCGCCGATGCACAGGGTTGCCAGACCCTTTCCTGCACCGCGCCGCTTCATCTCGAACAACAAAGTGGTGAGAATACGGGCGCCGGAGGCGCCGATCGGATGGCCGATGGCAATCGCGCCGCCATTCACGTTGACGATGGCCGGATCGAAACCGAGTTCGCGGCTGATCGCGCAGGCCTGCGCCGCAAAGGCCTCGTTGGCCTCGACGAGATCGAGATCGCCGACCGTCCAGCCCGCCTTTTCCAAGGCCTTTCGCGACGCGGGGATAGGCCCTGTTCCCATGATCCGCGGATCGACGCCTGCGGTTGCCCAGGACACGATCCGACCGAGCGGTTGGATACCGCGCCGCGCTGCTTCCGTCTCGCTCATCAGGACCGTCGCTGCGGCACCGTCGTTGAGCCCGGAGGCATTTCCCGCCGTGACCGACCCCTCCTTGTCGAAGACCGGCCTTAGCCTCGCCATGCCGTCGAGTGTCGATCCATGGCGGATATACTCGTCGCTATCGATCGTGACGTCGCCCTTGCGGCCCGCGATGGTGAAGGCCGCGATCTCGTCCTTGAAACGGCCGGCCTGCTGGGCTGCCTCGGCCTTGCTCTGCGAGGCGACCGCGAACTCGTCCTGGTCTTGGCGGGAGATCTGAAACTGCCGGGCCACATTTTCGCCGGTGATGCCCATGTGGTATCCGTAAAAGGCGTCGGTAAGACCGTCCCTGATCATCGTGTCGATCATGCTGAGGTCGCCCATCTTGGTGCCGGAGCGCAGGTGGGCTGCATGCGGCGCCATGGACATGGATTCCTGGCCGCCGGCAACGATGATTCGGGCGTCGCCCATGGCAATCTGCTGCATGCCGAGTGCGACGGCGCGCAGGCCGGAGCCGCAGAGCTGATTGACGCTCCAGGCGGTCGCCTCCTCCGGCACGCCGGCCTTCATGGCCGCCTGCCGCGCCGGATTTTGGCCCTGCCCCGCCTGCAGCACCTGGCCAAGGATAACCTCGTCGACCTCCGCGGCCTCGACGCCGGTACGCTCGAGGGCGCTGCGGATCGCCGCTGCCCCGAGATCATGGGCCGGAATAGCCGCAAAGGCCCCGTTGAAGGCGCCGACTGCGGTGCGTGCGGCACCGGCGATGACGATGGATGGTTGGCTCATGATGTCCTCCTCGATGCTGGCCCGGCCGGCGAAAACTGTCAAAGCTGGGACGGCAAGTCAAACGCGAAGATTTCAACCCATCATGTTTTGTTTGGATCTGCTGATACACTGAAAAACCAACCTGCGGAAAGGGATTGCCGCAGCGCACAAACTCATTGTCACCGGCCTTCCTTTCCGTCTACACTCTTGGGTGGAGGAGTATCCATACAATCAGACGGGGTTAGGAGACTGATAATGGCAAAAAACGAGGGCCAGGTCGTAATCAAGAAATACGCAAATCGCCGTCTCTACAACACAGGCACCAGCACGTATGTGACACTGGAAGACCTGGCGGAGATGGTGAAAAGGGGGGAGGAGTTTACGGTTCAGGACGCCAAGAGCGGCGATGATATCACCCACGCGGTGTTGACGCAGATCATCTTCGAGCAGGAATCGAAGACCAACAACACGCTGATGCCGATTTCATTCCTGCGACAACTGATCGGCTTTTACGGCGATCAGATGCAGATGGTCGTGCCGAGCTTTCTCGAGCACTCGATGAAGTCCTTCACCGAGCAGCAGGTCCAGATGCGCGAGCAGATGAGCAGCGCCTTTGGCGAAACGCCACTTGCCAAGAATTTCTCGCTGCCGATCAAGATGGTGGAGGAACAGGTGCGCCGCAACACGGACATGTTCCAGCAGGCCATGGAGATGTTTGCGCCCTTCATGAAGGCACCGGCGAAGGAGAGCCGCAAGGCCGAGTCCCGCGATATCGACGAGTTGAAGGAACAGATGAAAGCGCTGCAGGCCAAGCTCGACAGCCTGTGACGCGATCAGGCCGCAGCCACGGCTGCGGTCGTCTTCAGAGACCGATCGACACGTCCCGTCCAGCCGTGCGGATCGACACGGCGAAACCACCGATTACATCGATGAAGGCCGTGGTCATCAGGATGAAGAAGATCTGCGTGGCCGCGTCGCGCACCAGCAGGAATTCCACCAGAAATGCGATAAAGACCAGCATCGACAGCATGTGATTGGCCAGCGAGCCGAGATTGCGGGTGGCTTTCAGGATTTCGAAGAACAGCATCGCCAGCCCGATGACGATGAAGAGGTCACCGAGCGCCATCTTCCACGTGGCTCCCGAAAGCATCGACAGCATGATCACGTCATTGCCGAGCGACGCGATACCGCCACCCCCCATCAGGCCGACCATGGCGAGATTGTAGAGCACGAAAGGGATAACCATCAGCGGAAACGCAGCAATCATGATCGACTAACTCCATCGTGGACGAGCGGCAGCACAGCCATAGCGTAAGTCGCAACGGTTTGAAACCGGGGCGAGAAAGCAAAAAGGCCGGCCAAAGGCCAGCCTCAATACCGATATAGGAACCGCAAGAAATTATGCGGATTCTTTTGGTGTCAGGACCTGGCGGCCGCGATACATGCCGGTCTTCAGATCGATATGATGCGGGCGACGCAGTTCGCCGGAGTTCTTGTCTTCGACGTAGGTCGAGGTCTTGAGCGCATCAGCCGAACGGCGCATGCCGCGCTTGGACGGGCTTGTTTTTCTCTTCGGTACAGCCATTTTCTCATACTCCACTGTGCGGGATAGACATGACAACGGCCAGCCAGGCGGCCGAAACGACATGCAATCGATTTCGGAAATTTGGCGCGCTTATACATCGGGGTTGGGCCTTTGACCAGTCCCTCGCCGCATTTTTTGCAGAAGCGGCTGATTCAGGCGTCAAGCCTCGTCTTCGGCGACGATCCAGGTTTCTTCCAGCGCTGCCGTCTGCCACTTCTGCCAGGCCGGATGGGCTTTCATGGCAGCCATATAGCTCAATGTATCTTCGGCGACAACCAGATCATAAGCTTCGAAGCGATTGACAACCGGCGCGAACATCGCATCGGCGGCAGAAAAGGCGCCGAACAGGAACGGTCCGCCCGATTGCGCTCGCATCTCGCGCCAGATCGTTTCGATCCGCGCCACGTCGCCGGCGACATCATGGGGCTGGTCGAGCAGCCGCCGCTTCGGCCGGCGGAAATTCATCGGGCAGGCGTTGCGCAAGGCTTGGAAACCGGAGATCATCTCCATGGAAATCGATCGCGCCTGGGCCCTCTGCGCAGGGTTTTCAGGCCAGAGGCCCGCCTGCGGAAACAACTCGGCGACATATTCGATGATCGCCAGCGATTCCCAGACCCGCAGACTGCCGTGGTGCAGCACCGGAACCCGCGCCGTCGGCGAGATCTCGCGAAAGCGCGGATTGCCGGCCGGGAAATCGAAGGGAACAAGCACCTCCTCGAAAGGAACGCCACACCCCTGCATCGCCAGCCATGGCCGGAAGGACCAGGACGAGTAGTTCTTGTTGGCGATGTAGAGGGTGAGCTTGTCCATGGTGCAATCCTGTCTCAGGGCTTGAAGTTGAAAACCGTCAATTCTTCGAAATGGTTCATGTCGTCGAAGGCGCAGAAGGCCGGCGGCTGCAATTCGAGGATTGGGGTGCGGTCGAGAATGTCGCTGGCCACCTCGTCGAGCAATTGCTGCCAGCGCGGCAGGACGTCATCCGACAGGCGTTCGATCACATAGGCGAAGGTGATGTGGAATTCATAGGTGTCGTGGTCGGGATGGCGATAGCCGAGGAGGTCGGCAAAGGCATCGCGCCACGCCCGCATGATCCGCCGATCCTCCGCCGTCGCGCCGTCGACCAGCAGGCCGGAGGGCCGCGCACGGGTGACGCTGACTTGGAAGGGATCGCGCATCGAAAACGCCTTCAGCCGCTCTCCCATGACCTCGGTCATCTCGTCGATCGGCATATCGAGAGGCAAGTCGGCCGGCCAGAACTCCCGGCCGCGACGATGTTCGATGATACCCTGGAACAGTGTCATGTGCAGGCTGGAAATCGGCGTGAAGGTGAACTGCCCGGCTTCCGGCATGGCCAGATATTTGGCGCGGGCGTCGATCAGCGCCTGCTGGGTCCCGGATCCCTCTACCACGTGGCTGACGATCGTGTTGCCCGGCTCGTACTGGAATGTCCCGGAGAGATCGAAGCGTCGTCCGAGATGCACGGAGGGCTCCGGATGACGGCTCTTGGAGTAAAACAGCAGCTCAGGCGAAAGATGGGCGGTGGTCATGGGGACGTCCGTTTGTTGAGGGTGACGAACCGCCCCATACGTCACCTCCAAGATGGTCGGATGACAACACTGTGTCGAGCAACAAGTTTTGATGTCAATGATAGAGGCACTTGATGTAATCGCCCGCCCCCTGCGCCCGTCGCTGGATCAGCGCGGCCAGTTGCCGGAGGCCGCGGCCGGGCTTGCCGGCAACCCGCTCGATCGGATTGGGCAGAGAGACGGCGAGCAGCGCCGCCTGCCGGGCGGATAGCCGGGAGGCCGGGACTTTGAAATGGTACTGGGCCGCCGCCTCTATGCCGTAGATACCGGGACCCCATTCGGCGACGTTCAGATAGTTTTCCATCATCCGCCGTTTCGACCAGACGACGGAGGCCGTTACCGCTAGCGGCAGCTCCAGCGTCTTGCGCACGAAGGACCGGCCGTTCCAGAGAAACAGGTTCTTCACCGTCTGCATCGGGATCGTGCTGCCGCCGCGGGTCGACTGCCCCTGCAGCGTATCCGCCACCAGCATCCCCATTTCGCCCCAGTCGACGCCACCATGCGAGCAGAACTGCCCATCTTCAGACACCATCACCGATTTCACCAGCACCGGCGATATCTGCTCGAAGGACACCCAGCGGCGATCGTAACCGCGCAACAGCACGACATCGCGCAGCATCAGGTTGGAGACGGGATGGATGAACGGGAGCAGGTAGAGCAAGATCAGCACGTAGGGGAGCAGCAGCAGCGCGATGAGACCGATGACAAGGCGCTGCCAAACCGGCCGATCGACGAACCAGGCCAGTTTGCCCCGTCTGTCAGGCGCCTCGTGCTGCTCGTCGTTCTGCGTCGATATTTCCAATTCCGAACGCCTGTCCTCGCCTCGTCGTCAACGTCATACCGCCTGCTTCCGGCAATGGCCAGAGTTGGGTCGATCGGCAGGGCGCCTCTCCCGACAAATTCATTGCCAGCATCTGGCACTCATGGCAAACAGCGGCGATGGATAGCACGACAACCCTCTTCGAACACCGTCTCAAGGCCAACGCAGTCAAGGTCGAGTCCATGCTGGCCGCGCTGCTCGGCGCGACGCCTCTTGCAGACGAGATCGACCGGCCGGCAGCGCTGCTGGCAGCGATGCGTCACGGCGTCCTGAACGGCGGCAAGCGGCTGCGTCCCTTCCTGGTGCTCGAAACCACGGCTCTCCTGGGCGGCGACCCACAGCCCGCACTGCGCATCGGCGCGGCCCTCGAGGCGATCCACTGCTACTCGCTGGTGCACGACGACCTGCCGGCGATGGACGACGACGACCTCAGGCGCGGCAAGCCGACCGTGCACATCGCCTTCGACGAGGCGACAGCCATCCTCGCCGGCGACAGTCTGCTGACCTATGCCTTCGATATCATCGCCGCACCGCAGACCGAACTGCCGCCGGCTGCCAAGATCGACGTCATCCTCGCCCTGTCACGGGCTGCCGGCATCGGCGGCATGGCGGGCGGACAGGCGCTGGACCTCGCTGCGGAAAAGCAGTCGCCTGGCGAAGAGGGCATCAGGACCCTGCAGGCCATGAAAACAGGTGCGCTGATCCGCTTTGCCTGCGAGGCGGGCGCCATCATCGCCGGCGCTTCCAGCGACGACAGACAGAGGCTGCGGGCGTTCGGCGAGAAGATCGGCCTGGCCTTCCAGCTTGCCGACGACCTTCTCGACCTCACAGCCGACGCCGAGACCATGGGCAAGGCCACCGGCAAGGATGCTGGCCGTGGCAAGGGGACGCTGGTGGCGCTGCACGGGATCGCCTGGGGCGAGGATCATCTGGCCCGCCAGGTCCGGGAAGCCGCAGAGCTGCTGGAACCCTATGGAGACAAGGCCGCCGTCCTGACGGAGGCCGCCCGTTTCATCGCCAACCGCAAGAGTTGAAGGCAGGCATTCCGAGGCAGTCCGCGCTGCCGAGAGCAAGGCCAAGCCTCGACATCGCCGAACCGGAGTATCGCCGCATGCATGAGACTCTCGCCTACCTTCCCCAGATCCTGCCCGCCTATGTGGCCTATCTGATAGCCGCCGCAAGCCCCGGCCCGGCGATCATGGCCATCATTTCCACCTCGATGACCCAAGGCCGCAAGGCCGGCATGACGATCTCACTCGGTATTTTCGGCGGGTCGATGACCTGGGCCTGCGCGGCAGCGCTCGGTCTTGCAACCCTGCTCCAGACCTACGCCACCGCACTGGAAATCCTGAAGATACTCGGAGGCCTCTATCTGCTCTATCTCGCCTACAAGGCTTTTCGCGCCATGCGCTCGCAGATCGACATGCCCGCCGCAAGCGCGATCAGGAAGGACAGCGCCCGATCGCTTTTGCTTCGTGGCTACGGCATCCACGTCACCAATCCCAAGGCGATCTTCGCCTGGCTGGCGATCATCACACTCGGCATGCCGCAGGGCGCGCCTGCATCCGTGGCCGTGCTGATCATCGGCGGCTGCATGATCATGGGGTTCACGACGTTCATGGGCTACGCCGTGATCTTCTCGACGCCGCATGCGCTGAAAGTCTACAAACGTCTTCGCCGCTGGATCGAAGGGGCGATGGCGACTTTCTACTGCTTTGCAGGGCTGAAGCTGTTGGCCAGCCGCATCTGAGGCCGGCCGACGCTGAAGCTATTCGGCGGCCAGCGTCTTCTGGCCGAAACGCTTCTCGATGTACTCGGCGACCAGCGCCTCGAAATCCGATGCGATGTTCGGGCCGCGCAGGGTCATCGCCTTCTGCCCGTCGATGAAAACAGGGGCAGCCGGGCTCTCGCCGGTTCCCGGCAGCGAAATGCCGATATCGGCATGCTTGCTCTCGCCGGGGCCGTTGACGATGCAGCCCATGACGGCGACGTTGAGCGCTTCCACGCCCGGATATTTCTCGCGCCAGACCGGCATGTTCTTGCGCAGGTCGTTCTGGATGTTCTGCGCCAGTTCCTGGAACACCGTCGAGGTCGTGCGGCCGCAGCCCGGACAGGCGGCGACGACGGGCACGAACTGGCGAAAACCCATGACCTGCAACAGTTCCTGGGCCACCTGCACTTCGCGTGTCCGGTCGCCATTCGGCTCCGGCGTCAGCGACACGCGGATCGTATCGCCGATCCCGTGCTGCAGGACGTAGCCCATGGCTGCCGACGAGGCGACGATGCCCTTGCTGCCCATGCCGGCTTCGGTGAGCCCGAGATGCAGGGCATGATCGGAGCGTTCGGACAGCATCGAATAGACGGCGATCAGGTCCTGCACCTGGCTGACCTTGGCGGACAGGATGATGCGGTTGCGCGGCAGGCCGATTTCCTCGGCAAGCTGCGCCGAAATCAGCGCCGACTGGACGATCGCCTCGCGCGTTACCTGGCGGGCCGAGAGCGGAAAACCTTCGGCCTGGTTCTTGTCCATCAGCGCGGTGAGCAGGTCCTGGTCTAGCGAGCCCCAGTTGACGCCGATACGCACCGGCTTGGAATAGCGGATCGCCATTTCGACGATCTCGGCAAACTGCTTGTCCTTCTTGTCCTTGAAGCCGACATTGCCCGGATTGATCCGGTATTTGGCCAGCGCCTCGGCGCAGTCAGGATGGTCGGCGAGCAGCTTGTGGCCAATGTAATGGAAGTCGCCGATCAATGGGACATCCAGCCCCAGCCGCACCAGGCGATCGCGGATGCGCGGGACGGCAGCGGCACTTTCGTCCCGGTCGACCGTGATCCGAACCATCTCCGAACCCGCTTTGAACAGCGCGGCCACCTGCGCGACCGTGCCATCGATATCGGCCGTATCGGTGTTGGTCATCGACTGCACGACGACAGGCGCACCGCCGCCGACAAGGACGCCGCCGACATCGACGGCAACGCTGGCGCGGCGGGGTTTGGGATCGAATTCGCTGGGTGACGACATGCAAAGCTCGTTTTGGCTTAGGGATGCTAGGACTTTCAGGTGGCGTACCCGACCCGGCTTGTCAACCAGTTCGGGGATCACTTTTGCTGGCTGCCGGCCTCAATGGCCGCCGCCATCGCCGCTGTCGGCATAGCGTGCCAGCCCGGAAAAGGCGAGAACAAGCAGCAGCAGCAGCGGCAGCATCAGGAAGACGGCGGAAAAGCCGATATGCTCGGCGGCAAAGCCGATGCCGGACGGCGCAACCAGCATGCCGGAATAGCCGAGCGTGGTCACCACCGAAATGCCGATGCCCGGCTGCAGCCCCGGAAGATTGCCGCCCGCCGAAAAGGCAATTGGCACCATGTTGGAAATCCCGACGCCACAGAGCGCGAAGCCGAGGATCGCCAGCGCCGCATCCGGTGCCAGCGCCGCCATCAGCATGCCGACGATGGCGATCACCGTGCTCACCCGCAGCGTGTTGACGGCGCCGAAACGATCACGAACGGCGTCGCCGGCAAAGCGCATGACGGCCATGGTCAGCGAGAAGGCGGCAAAAGCAAAACCGGATAGCGTCGCCGTCGCGCCGAATTCCTGGCGCAGATAGAGCGCGCCCCAATCGAGAACCGCTCCCTCCGGCACCATGCAGAACAGCGCGATCACGCCGAGCAGCCAGGGCAGCGGCGTCATCGGCAGCTTGGCCTTCGTCTTGACCTCGCTCGGATGCGGCTGGTCGCTGAAGATGATCGGCCAGGCCGCCACCAGGAAAACGATGGCGAGCACGGTCGCCACTTCGGCATGGACGAGAACGCCCCAATGGCCGATCAGAAAGCCGCCGATTGCCGAACCGATCAGGCCGCCGAGGCTCCAGAACGCATGGCAGGACGACATGATGGCCCGGCGCATGGATTTCTCCACCACCACCGCATTGGCGTTCATCGCCACATCCATCGCGCCGACGAACCCGCCGAACAGAAACAGCACCGCCGCGCCGATCCAGACATTTGGGACGAGGGACAAAAGGATCAGCATCGGCAGCAGCAGCACCGCCGTGACCTTGACCACGAATTTGGAACCACGCCCTGCGATCTGCGCGCCGGCAACCGGCATCATGACGAGCGAGCCGACGCCGAAGAACAGGATCATCAGCCCGAGCTCGAATTTGCTCAGCTGCAGGCGTTCGGCAAATTCCGGAATTTTCGGCGCCCAGCTGCCAACGACAAAGCCGTTCAGCAGGAACAACAAGGACACTGCGACACGCGGCCGCGTCAGCCAGCTTGCCCGCGGGCCACCAGAGATTTCGGTACCATGCATAGTTTTATCTCTCCTCCAAATCAGCCCGCAACCTATTTCAATCGATTGAAATGGCAAGTTTCAATTTTCTTTGCACGGATCACGTTTAATCTCGGGCTGTTACCAGCACCCTTCGCAGCGCCTAGCAAACAGGCCGCTAACCCCGACGACGATGCACTTGACGGGAAATCGACAGGCTCGTAACGCTTTAACCTTCAATCGACGCATCGATCTGCGCCGCGCCTCCCACCGGTGTTCCCCGTGAAAAATTCCGTCGGCTACGGCATCCTGCTGACCAGCGTTGCCTACATGCTCTTCACCGTGCACGATGCCGCCATCAAACTGCTGGTCGTCGCCATCCCTGTCTGGCAGATCCTGTTTTTCCGCAGCGTCACCATCCTGATCGGCTGTCTTTTGTTCGAGGGGCGGTCCTTGCCGATGGCCGTAGTCCGATCGCCGATCCTCAAGCCGATGCTGGTGCGCAGCATCCTTTTGCTGATTGCCTGGATTTCCTACTATTCCGCCGCGCGCAGCCTGCAGCTTGCCGAAGTCACCACGCTCTATTACGCAGCCCCGATCGTCGGCACGATCCTCGCGACCATCGTTTTGAAAGAAAAGGTAACGCTGCTGCGCTGGATGGCCGTCGGCCTGGGCTTCTCAGGCGTGATCATTGCCTCCAATCCCGTCGGGCTGACCATCTCGTGGCCGGTCTATCTGGCGCTTCAGGCGGCTGTCCTTTGGGCCAGCGCCATGGTGCTGCTGCGCAAGACAGCCTTGCACGAGAAAAGCATCGTGCAGATGACCGTCTCCAACCTGCTTTTCGTCCTGATGACCGGCACGATGACCGCGCTCCACTGGCGCACGCCGAACTCATATGAATTTTTCCTGCTCTGCAGCACGGGTGTCATCGCAGGCTTCGCGCAATTCGCGCTGTTCGAGGGCATGCGCAAGGCGCCTGTCTCGGTACTGGCGCCGTTCGAGTACACGTCGCTGGTCTGGGCCTTTCTGCTCGGTTATCTCGTCTGGGGCGACATCCCCAGACAAAATGTCTTTCTCGGCGCGATCCTGATCCTCGGTGCCGGCTGCATCATCATCGTTGGCGAGAGGCTGCGGCGCGCAGCCTCGGCGTGAAACGAAAAGGCGACCCTTGCGGGCCGCCTTTACATCCATAGCATTGCATCTATCCGGTCAGGTCTTGTAGACAACCAGCAGGTCCTTGGCGTCGATCTGGTCGCCGGCATTGACCAGCACTTCGGCAATCGTGCCATCCGCCTCGGCATGCAGCGCCGTTTCCATTTTCATGGCCTCGATCGACACCAGCACGTCGCCGGCCTTGATCGCCTGTCCGGCTGCCACGAAGACGCGGCTGATAACGCCTGGCATCGGCGCGCCGACCTGGGCGGCATTGCCGGTCTCGGCCTTGCGGCGAACCGCGCCGCCGGCGGCACCATGGACGCGATCCGGCACCTTGATGTGGCGCGGCTGGCCGTTCAGCTCGAAGAAGACCGTGACCATGCCTTTTTCGTCGGTCGCGGTCATCGCCTGGTTGAGGATAACGAGCGTCTTGCCCTTCTCGATCTCGGCAAACAACTCCTCGCCCTCGGGAAGGCCATAGAAATAGGCCGGCGTCGGCAGGGCCGAGACGGGACCATAGGTATCGTGGGCGAGCGCGAAATCGGTGAACACCTTCGGGTACATCAGGTAGGAGGCAAACTCGAAGTCGTTGACCTTGCGCTCGATCTTGGTCTCGATCGCCGACCGCTCGGCATCGAGGTCGGCCGCCTCAAGTAGCGAGCCGGGGCGAACGGTATAGGGCTTCTCGCCCTTCAGCGCCTTCTTCTGCAGCGCTTCCGGCCAGCCGCCGGGCGGCTGTCCGAGATCGCCCTTCAGCATCGACACGACCGAGTCCGGGAAGGAGACATCCTTGGCCGGGTTGACGACATCGGCAACGGTGAGGTCCTGGCTCACCATCAGCAACGCCATGTCGCCGACCACCTTGGACGACGGCGTCACCTTGACGATGTCGCCGAACATCTGGTTGACGTCGGCATAGGTCTGGGCGACCTGGTGCCAGCGGCTTTCGAGCCCCAGCGAGCGCGCCTGCTCCTTGAGATTGGTGAATTGCCCGCCCGGCATTTCATGCAGGTAGACTTCCGAGGCGGGCCCCTTCAGGTCGCTTTCGAAGGCCGTGTACTGATGGCGCACCGCCTCCCAGTAGAAGGAAATCCGGCGGATCCATTCGGGATCGAGGCCGGGATCTCGTTCGGAGCCGCGCAACGCCTCGACGATCGAGCCGAGGCAGGGCTGCGACGTGTTGCCGGACAGCGCATCCATGGCCGCATCGACGGCATCGACGCCGGCATCGACCGCCGCCAGCACCGTCGCCGCGGCAATGCCCGAGGTGTCGTGGGTGTGGAAATGGATCGGCAGGCTGGTCGCCTCGCGCAGGGCCTTGAACAGCACCTTGGCCGCAGCGGGCTTCAGCAGGCCGGCCATGTCCTTCAGCGCGATGATATGGGCGCCGGCCTTTTCCAGCTCGACCGCCAGATCGGTGTAATATTTAAGATCGTATTTCGGCCGTGCGGAATTGAGGATGTCGCCGGTGTAGCAGATCGCCGCTTCGCAGAGCTTGTTCTCTTCGATGACGGCATCCATCGAGACGCGCATGTTCTCGACCCAGTTCAGGCAGTCGAAGACCCGGAACAGGTCGATGCCGCCCTTGGCCGCCTGGCGGACGAAGTATTTCACCACGTTATCAGGATAGTTCTTGTAGCCGACACCGTTGGCACCGCGCAACAGCATCTGCAGCAGCAGGTTCGGCGCACCTTCGCGAATGGAGGCCAGCCGCTCCCAGGGGTCCTCGGTCAGGAAGCGCATCGACACGTCGAAGGTGGCGCCGCCCCAGCATTCCAGCGACAGCAGTTCCGGCAGTGCACGGGCATAGGTGCCGGCGACCTGGGCGATATCGAAGGTCCGCATGCGGGTGGCGAGCAGCGACTGGTGGCCGTCGCGCATAGTGGTGTCGGTCACCAGCACGCGCTTTTCGTTGCGCATCCATTCGCCGAATTTTTTGGGTCCGAGCTGGTCGAGCTTCTGCTTGGTGCCGTCGGGGATACCGGCGTCGATATAGGGCAGCACCGGCTTGGCGATATTGTCCGATGGTGCAGGGCGTCCGCGCGCCTCCGGATGACCGTTGACGGTGACATCGGCGAGATAGGTGAGCAGCTTGGTGGCGCGGTCCTGGCGCTTGACCTGCTGGAACAGCTCCGGCGTCGTGTCGATGAAGCGGGTCGTATAGGTGTTGTCGCGGAATTTCGGGTGGGTGATGATCGCTTCTAGGAAGGTGAGGTTCGTGGCAACGCCGCGAATACGGAACTCGCGGAGCGCACGGTCCATGCGGGCGATCGCGTCGCCGGGCGACGGCGCCCAGGCGGTGACCTTCTCCAGCAGCGGGTCGTAGAAGCGGGTGACCACGCCGCCGGCATAGGCGGTGCCCCCGTCGAGCCGGATGCCGAAGCCGGTGGCCTGACGATAGGCGGTGATGCGGCCGTAGTCCGGAATGAAGTTGTGCTCGGGATCTTCTGTCGTGATGCGGCACTGCAGGGCATGGCCGTTCAGCCGGATGTCCTTCTGTGCAGGTACCCCCGATTCCGGCGTGCCAATGGCAAAGCCGTCGAGGATATGGATCTGCGCCTTGACGATATCGATGCCGGTGACGACTTCGGTCACGGTGTGCTCGACCTGGATGCGCGGGTTGACTTCGATGAAGTAGAATTTGCCGGTGTCCATATCCATCAGATATTCGACCGTGCCGGCGCCGATGTAGCCGGTGGCGTTGGCGATCTTCAGGGAGTAGGCGGCCAGTTCCTGGCGCTGCTCTTCGCTGAGATAGGGGGCGGGCGCGCGCTCGACGACCTTCTGGTTGCGCCGCTGCACGGAGCAGTCGCGCTCGAAGAGGTGCACGGCGTTGCCATGGGTATCGCCGAGGATCTGGCTTTCGACGTGGCGGGCGCGCTCGACCAGCTTTTCGAGATAGACTTCGTCCTTGCCGAAAGCCGCCATTGCCTCGCGCTTGGCCTCGGTCACTTCCTTGGCGAGATCCTTCGGGTCGCGGATGGTACGCATGCCGCGTCCACCTCCGCCCCAGGAGGCCTTGAGCATGATCGGGTAGCCGATGCTGTCGGCCATCCTTGCCACTTCCGCCATGTCGTCGGGCAGCGGCGCGGTGGCAGGCACAACGGGCACGCCGATCTCGATGGCGAGGTTGCGGGCCGCGACCTTGTTGCCGAGGCGCCGCATGGTGTCGCCGGTCGGACCGATGAAGATGATGCCGGCTTCCTTGCAGGCGTCGACGAATTCAGGGCTTTCCGACAGCAGGCCGTAGCCGGGATGGATGGCATCGGCGCCGGACATCTTGGCGACGCGGATGATTTCCTCGATCGACAGATAGCTCTCGATCGGCCCGAGATCCCTTGCCAGATGCGGGCCGCGACCGACCTGGTAGCTTTCGTCCGCCTTGAAGCGGTGCAGCGCCAGCTTGTCCTCCTCCGCCCAGATGGCAACCGTTTTAATGCCAAGTTCGTTGGCGGCGCGGAACACGCGGATCGCGATCTCGGAACGGTTGGCAACCAGGATTTTGGAAATGGGCAAGACAATCTCCTCATGGGTCGAAACGAGCATGTTGCACCCGCGAAGAAAATTCTTAGCGCCTTGTCACAAGAAGTTCAATTTACCCGCGAGCTCCCAAATCAAATTTCTTGATTAGACGATTAAGCCGTAGCGAAAGGCTAAGGCCACGATATTCTGACGGTTTTTGGCCTTCATCTTGTCCTGGATGCCGTTCATGTACCAGTCGACTGTGTGATTGGAGATCTTCAACAGTTTGCTGATCTCGATCGACGTCAGGCCTTCCGCGAGATAGTTGAGAATTTCCATTTCCCGCCGGGTCATCTGTATGTCGACCTCGAGGCCCTTCTCGAGCGCTTCCGCTTCGCCCCGCAACTCGAGAATCCTCCAGAAGGCCTTGGCGGCCACCGCGTTGAAGAGGCTGATCTCGATGGGCGAGAGATCGATCACCTCGCCGCCCAGGGTGAGCGTGCCGAGCAGGCCGTTGCGACCGTGGATCGGAAAGATGTAGCCGTCCAGCAGGCCATGGCTGCGCGCATCCATCATCATCTGCTCCATCCGCCGGCGGTTCGGGTCGGCGCGGAACGTGGTAATGGTATCGCGCCAGCGATAGGGACGCTGGGCACGTGCCAGGTAACGGATGGTCGGATCGATCAGGATGTATTTCTTGGCAATGTAGATAGCAGGCCATTTTTCCGGCCATTTGCCCGCAAGCACCTGGGCCATCAGATCCGCACTGGGTCTCGGCTGCTTCATCAATCCGTAATAGGCGAACTTGTAAGAGTGGACCACACGCTCCAGTTCAACAACGATAGCCTCGGCAGTCCGGCATTCCTCCAAAATCACGAGCAGCTGAAGTAGGCTATTAATATTCACGAACACCCCCTGACGCCAGGTGCGGCGTCCGCGCCGCTGTCGCCAAGCGCGTGACCCGCAACGAAGCGCATGCAGTTACCCCTGCACTTTTGCAGGAAATTCGGAAGGCGTCACCCGGGAATTTCGCATTATGTTCAAAGGCAAAGCCGACACGGCAGTAGGGCGTTGAAAACAGTGCGACTTGTCAAAGGACAAGAATGTGGAAAGCGGCCTGCACTTCGTCTCCAGAAGCCGAAATTCGAGACGATAACGTCTTGTCAGGATTCGTTAATCGCCGGTTCAGGTAGCAAATCGTAAAGGTGGCAACATCGGAATTCGCAGATGCACAAGGGGTATCGACGTGTCGCTTTTAAGAGTTTACGCAAGAGCTTTGCAGTACCTTGCCGCATACCGGCTCCGCGTTTCTTTTGTCGTGCTCGCAAATATCGTGCTTGCCGCAATTACCATCGTTGAGCCTATCCTGTTCGGCAAGATCATCGATGCCATGTCTTCCAAGGCACCGGTCCAGCCGATTCTCATCATGTGGGGCGCGTTCGCGGTCTTCAACACGATTGCCTTCGTGGTGGTCGCGCGTGAAGCGGACAGGCTTGCCCATGGTCGCCGCGCCACGCTGCTGACCGAAGCTTTCGGCCGCATCATCTCCATGCCGCTGTCCTGGCACAGCAAGAACGGCACATCAGCTGCGCTGCACACGCTGCTGCGTGCTTGCGAAACGCTGTTCGGCCTGTGGCTGGAATTCATGCGCAACCATCTGTCGACGGTCGTTGCCCTTGCCCTTCTTATCCCGACTGCGATCTCGATGGACGTCCGTCTGTCGGCGGTCCTCGGCGTGCTCGGTGTTGCCTACTGGCTGATCGGTCGCGTCGTCATGAGCCGGACCAAGGATGGCCAGGCTTCTGTCGAAGACCACTACCACACGGTTTTCTCGCATGTCAGCGATAGCATCAGCAACGTCTCGGTACTGCACAGCTACAACCGTATCGAAGCCGAAACCCGCTCGCTGAAGGCATTTGCCGACCGCCTGCTGGCTGCCCAGTATCCTGTTCTCGACTGGTGGGCCCTTGCCAGCGCACTGAACCGCATGGCCTCGACCATCGCCATGATGATCATCCTGATCATCGGCACGACCCTGGTTCAGGCCGGCAGCCTGCGCGTCGGCGACGTCATTGCCTTCATCGGCTTTGCCAACC
>CAZZZI010000068.1:0-20447 GCA_964658415.1 uncultured Sphingomonas sp.
TATGCCGAAGCCGGCCGACAACACGTCGAAGCCAGCCGATGCGCCGAACAAGGCAGTCGACACGCCGCCCAAGTCCGCCGATGCGACTGCTGCGAAGACTGGGGAACCTGACAAGGCCGCTACGCCAGCGCCGGTGCCGATGGACATCTCGACCATGCTCGGCTCCCTTAAGGAAAAGGCGACGACGTCGCTTGCTGAGTTGAGGGCCCTGTTTGCCGACGGCAAGGGACCCACCGACGATGTGTTTGCGGCCTCGAAGACCAAGGCAATCAACAGCCTGCAGGCGATCGTCGATGTTGCGAAACCCGATAACCTAGATCCGGCCACCGCGACGCTGATCGACAAGGCGCATCAGGGAGCCGGCAAGGCGCTGGCCATCATCAAGGCGCTGCCGGAAAATATCGCCGATGCCGTCGCCGCCATCGATCGCGCCCGCGCCGTGCTGCGCGGCGATCCGACGCCGCTTGCTCAGGCACCGGCAGCTCCCGTCAAGCCGGGCTTCGACGTGCTGCGTGTCGAGCCGGACGGATCGACGGTGATCGCCGGCCATGCCCAGCCCGGCAGCAAGCTCGACATCGTCGACGGCGACAAGGTCATCGCGAGCACGGATGTCGGACCGGGCGGCGATTTCGCGGCTGTGCTCGATACCCCGCTGCCGGCGGGCGATCATGAAATCGTTCTCAAGGCGAGCGGCAAGGACGGAAAGTCCGTCGTGTCCGAGGAGACAGCCACCGTTTCCATCCCCAAGGACGGGTCGAGCCAGTTGCTGGCCATGGTCACCAAGCCGGGTGAAGCAAGCCGTATCATGACGGCACCGGAGGCAAAGCAGCCCCGCGTCCCAGCCCCGGCAAAGCAGTCCGCCGCAGCCACGCCCGACGCAAAGCCACCGGCCAGCGCACGCGATGCCGATGCCGCAGCCCCGGCAGCGCAGCCGGATACAGCACAGTCGCCTGCCGCCGGCGATGCCGGTGCCCCGCCTGTCACCACCGATCATGCGGGACTGGTCGTCAGCGCCGTCGAAATCGAGAACGACCACCTGTTCGTGGCCGGAGCCACCCGCGCCAATCTCAAGGTCCGCGCTTACGCCGATGACAAGCCGGTCGGCGAGAGCACGGCCGGCGGGGATGGCCATTTCGTCATCGACGGCCAGATGCCGCTGACTGTCGGCGATCATACGATACGTGTCGACGGGATCGATTCGAGCGGCAAGGTCATCGTCCGTACTGCGGTCAACTTCAACCGTCCCGAAGGATCCCAGCTCACGGTCGCCGCCCAGTCTGCGGCCGCCGCCGCCGTCGGCTCCGCGCCGGATGAAGGACAGCTCGGCAAGCTGCGCAGCGATCTCGGACGCGCCTTCGCGCTGCTCAAGAACCTTTTTGCCGGCGGGCAGATGCCTGGCGACGAACAGCTCGCCGCCGCGCGTTCCGGCACCGAGTTCGCATTGAAGGCCATCCGCGATTTCCGCCCCGCCATCGATGCCAGCGCCACCATCAAGCAAGCATCCGCCGTGGCATCCGACGGTGCCGGCAAGGCTCTGTCCCTGCTCGAACCGCTGGCACGCGATCCCGCAGCTGTCGCCGCTGTCATCCCTCGCCTCGACGCACTGATTGCACCCCTGCTGCAACCGGCCGGGGCGCCTGCCGCGCCGATAGCGACACCGGATGCCAACGCACCCGGCGTCAAGACCTACGAACAGCCGCCGCTGGCCGTCAACAAGAACGCCGTCATCATCCGCCAGGGCGATACACTCTGGCAGATCTCCCGCCGCACTTACGGTCTCGGCGTGCGCTACACGACGATCTATCTCGCCAACGAGGACAAGATCCACAATCCGGACCGTATTCTGCCTGGACAGGTGTTCGGTCTGCCAAAGGATGCCTTGCCGAATGCCGAGGAACTGCATCGCAAGCGCCTGTCGGGCAAGCATCTGTAGCTGCCTGGCGCACCGTTTTCGTCAAAGCAGGACCGGGTGGAATTTTCACCCGGTCTTTCGCGTTTTGATAAGCAATAAACTTTTCGAACGCCGCTGAAATAGTATATGCGTGCCGCAATCGCCCAGGTCGGAGCAATCCCCGGCCACGCCCGATCGGCAGGGTTTTTCGCAACGACGTGATCGGCCGTACCCCACCGGCATTCCAGATCCGCGGTGCCGCTGGAGAGACGCATGGCAGACGGCAAGAAGACGATTTCGGCGGATTCCAGCAATCCGTTCCGCACCATCATCAACCTCTGGCCCTACATGTGGCCGGCCGGACGGATGGACCTGAAGATGCGCGTCGTCTGGGCGTCGGTCTACCTGCTGATCTCGAAGTTCGTCCTGCTGCTCGTCCCCTACTTCTTCAAGTGGTCGATCGACGCGCTGAACGGCAAGATGGACATGAGCGGCGTGCTGCCGAACTTCATGATGGGCGCCATCGCCCTCGTCATCGCCTACAACGTCACCCGCCTGATCCAGCTGGCGCTGAACCAGCTGCGCGACGCGCTGTTTGCCAGCGTCGGCCAGTATGCCGTGCGCCAGCTGGCCTTCCGCACCTTCGTGCACATGCACCAGCTGTCGCTGCGCTTCCACCTGGAGCGCAAGACGGGCGGGCTGTCGCGGGTCATCGAACGCGGCACCAAGGGCATCGAGACCATCGTCCGCTTCACCATCCTCAACACGGTGCCGACCTTCGTCGAATTCCTGCTGACGGCCGCGATCTTCTGGTGGGGCTACGGCTTCTCCTACCTCGCCATCACGGCCGTGACGGTCACGATCTACATCTGGTTCACGGTCCGCGCCAGCGACTGGCGCATCTCCATCCGCCGGACGATGAACGAGAGCGATACCGACGCCAACACCAAGGCGATCGATTCGCTCTTGAATTTCGAGACCGTCAAATACTTCGGCAACGAGGAAATGGAGGCCAAGCGCTTCGACAAGTCGATGGCGCGCTACGAGAAGGCCGCCACGGATGTCTGGACTTCGCTCGGCTGGCTGAACTTCGGCCAGGGCGTCATTTTCGGCCTCGGCACGACCGTCATGCTGATCTTTTCCGCCTATGGGGTGCTCAACCATACGCAGACGGTCGGCGATTTCGTCTTCGTCAACTCGATGCTGCTGCAGCTCGCCGTGCCGCTGAACTTCATCGGCTTCGTCTACCGCGAAATCCGCCAGGGCCTGACCGACATCGAGGAGATGTTCGATCTGCTCGAGGTCCAGGCCGAGGTCACCGATGCGCCCGATGCCACCGAACTCACGGTCCACCAGGGCGCAATCGCCTTCAAGGACGTGCATTTTGCCTACGATGCGGCGCGGCCGATCCTGAAGGGGATCTCTTTCGAAGTTCCGGCCGGCAAGACCGTGGCGGTCGTCGGGCCATCCGGCGCCGGCAAGTCGACGCTGTCGCGGCTGCTCTACCGGTTCTACGACGTCCAGAGCGGCACGATCACCATCGACGGCCAGGATGTCCGCAGCGTCACCCAGAAGAGCCTGCGCAAGGCCATCGGCATGGTGCCGCAGGACACGGTTCTGTTCAATGACACCATCGCATACAACATCCGCTACGGGCGGCCGGAGGCGGATGACGCTGCGGTCCTCGCGGCCGCGGAGGTGGCGCAGATCGGCCACTTCATCGACATGCTGCCGGAGGGATTCGAGACCAAGGTCGGCGAGCGCGGGCTCAAGCTTTCGGGCGGCGAGAAGCAGCGTGTGGCCATTGCCCGCACCATTCTCAAGGCCCCGCCGGTGCTGATCCTCGACGAGGCAACCTCGGCGCTCGACACGACCACCGAACAGGAGATCCAGGCAGCGCTCGACGTCGTCTCCAAGAACCGCACGACGCTGGTCATCGCCCACCGGCTCTCGACAGTCATCGGCGCCGACGAGATCATCGTCCTGAAGAGCGGCGAAATCGCCGAGCGCGGCACCCATGCCGGCCTCTTGGAGCAGAACGGCCTCTATGCCTCGATGTGGAACCGTCAGCGCGAAGCGACCCAGGCCGAAGAGCACCTGAAGCAGGTTCGCGAGAGCGACGACCTCGGCGTCGTCGTCCGCCTGTCGCCGGCGACCTGACATCGGGCATCGCGCAAAGCCGATCAGCTGGGGGCGGCCGTCGGGTCGGCATTGCTTGCCGCCCGTTTTGCCTGTAGTCAGCGTCCTGGGCTAACAACGGAAGGCCACTATCGATGAGCTTGTATAACACCATCCGCAACACGATCGTCCCTGTGCACAAGGAAGGCTATGTCTTCGTTGCCGCCTTCTTCGTGGCATCGTTGGTCCTCGGGTGGTTCTTCAAGCCATTGTTCTGGATCGGCCTGATCCTGACCCTGTGGTGCGCCTACTTCTTTCGTGATCCGGAACGGATGACGCCGCAGGACGAGGATCTCGTGATCTCGCCGGCCGACGGCAAGGTGTCGAGCGTGGTGATGATCACGCCGCCGGCCGAACTCAACCTCGGCTACGAGCCGATGCTGCGCATCTCGATCTTCATGAATGTGTTCAACTGCCATGTGAACCGTGCGCCGATGCGCGGCCGCATCACCAACATCGCCTACCGCAAGGGCAATTTCCTCAACGCCGAGCTCGACAAGGCCAGCGACGAGAACGAGCGCAACGGCATGGTAATCGACACCGTACGCGGCCAGATCGGCGTCGTTCAGATCGCCGGTTTCGTGGCACGCCGCATCCTGTGCTTCGTGCAGCCGAACGAGCCAATCGAGGCCGGCGAGCGGATCGGCCTGATCCGTTTCGGCTCGCGTCTCGACGTGTTCCTGCCGGCCGGCTTCTCGCCGCGCGTGACGCTCGGCCAGACCGCCATTGCCGGCGAAACCGTGATTGCCGAATTCGGGTCCTTGAAAGGCCCGACCACCAGCCGACGCGATTAAGCGTCACCGGGAGATCGCGACATGAAGACGCCATTTCCGCAGCTTGAACCGCTTGGCGAAAACGAAGAAGCACGCGGTCCACGCCTGCGGGAGATCCCGCTGCGGCTGATGGTTCCGAACCTCATTACCGTCCTCGCCATCTGCGCCGGCCTGACCGGGGTGCGTCTCGCCTTCGAGGACCGGTTCGAACTGGCTGTCGCCATGGTGCTGGTTGCGGCGTTCCTCGATGGCGTCGACGGTCGTGTCGCAAGGATGATGCGGGCGACCTCCAAATTCGGCGCGCAGATGGATTCGCTGGCCGATATCGTCAACTTCGGGGTGGCGCCGGCCTTGGTGCTTTACGTTTACGTGCTCAACCAGGCCCATTCGCTCGGCTGGATCGCCGCCCTGATCTATGCGATTGCCGCCGGGCTGCGGCTGGCCCGCTTCAATGTCATGTCGGAGCGCGACAACAAGGCCCCCTGGCAGTCGGAATATTTCGTCGGTGTCCCGGCACCAGCCGGTGCGATGCTGGTGCTCGCACCCGTCTATATCGGTTTTCTCGGCGTCATGCCGGACAAGACGTTCGGCTATGTGGCTTCGGCCTATACCGTCATCATCGGCTTCCTGCTGGTCAGTCGCCTGCCCGTCTGGTCGGGCAAGAGCGAGGGCAGCCGCATCCGCCGCGACCTCGTGCTGCCGATCATGCTCGGCGTCGTGGTCTATGTGGCGCTGTTGATGAGCTATACCTGGGAGGTCATGGTGGTGACCGTCGCCGGCTATCTTATCTCCCTGCCCTTCGGCGCCCGCTCTTGGCAGCGCAAATACGGCACCTACACCATCAACGGCCCCGCCGATCCCGATGTCGACGATGCCAACGACGACATCGGCCGGCATATCTGACACCGGCCCGCCCGGCAGGTAGCGCCTTGCCGGCTCTTTCCTTTTCCGGTTGATCTTCTCGCCCTTCTCTCCTCCTGCGTCATTGGGCCGCACCGGATCTGACCGATGCGGCGCCATCCGCCTGCCCAACAAGCCCCCAGTCGAATTAGGCCTCGCGTCAGCCTCGCGGTTTATGCTGGTCGTTCACAAAAGCTGATCGGCATCGCCTCCGATTAGTCACGATTGGTCGTGAGACATGAAGCATTGCAACCACTTGGGAAGGAGATCCTTATGAGCAACAGCAACACGACAGCGGCACAGCCGGCCAAGACAGATCTTGCCGCACTTTACCGCCCGATCGGCCTCAAGGCCGTCACTGCAGCGCATCTGATGTTGAAGGGCAAGTCGACGGCGTCGAAGAAGATTGCCTAGGCACCGGCATAGAATTTGACGAGCAGGCTGAGGGCGAGCAGGCTCATCACCACGCCGATGATACCATCGAGGACCCGCCAGGCGGCGGGTTTGGCAAAGACCGGCTGCAGCAGGCGCGCGCCGTAGCCGAGACCGAAGAACCAGACGAACGACGCCGTCGCGGCCCCTGCTCCGTAGGCAAGCCTTGCCGAACCCTCATAGGCCGCAGACAGGCTGCCCAGCAACAACACCGTATCCAGATAGACGTGCGGGTTGAGGAAGGTGAACGCCAGACAGGTGGCGACAGCTGCCGGCAAGCTAATTCCATTGCCGCCCGCCGCGCGCATCGCTTGGGGTCGCCATGCCCGGCGGAAGGCCAGCACCGCATAGGTGCCGAGAAACACGGCGCCGCCGAGCGTCACCAAGCCGATCAGCCGGGGTGACTGCGCCACCACCGTGCCGAGCCCGGCCACACCGGCAGCGATCAGCACCGCGTCCGATAGGGCACAGATCAGGCACAGCACGAAGACATGCGACTGCAGCAGCCCCTGCCGCAGGATGAAGGCGTTCTGGGAGCCGATGGCAACGATCAGCGACGCGCCCAGCAAGGCACCGGAAAGAGCGGCGGACAGCACCGGCATGGGGAATTCCTTATTATAGAAGTTTGAAACGTCAGAAGAGGCGGAGCTGGCCGTCCTCGGGATCGGGCTTGCGGGCCGGCTTCATGGCCGGCTGGACCGCGATCGGCACCTGCAGTTCCGGCCCCATGTTGGAGACCTTGTTCACGAGGTCGGAGACGGCAATGGCTTCGAACAGGTCTTCGTCGGCAGGCACCATCAAATCCGCCACCTCGCGCGGCTCCTGCGTCTTGCAGTCGAGCCATCGGGCGAAATCCTCGGGCTTGATGACGACGGGCATGCGATCGTGGATCGGCGCCATCATGCGGTTTGCAGCCGTGGTCAGGATCGCGCCGGTGTCGACCTCGGAGCCGTCGGCCGACGCCCAGGTTTCCATCAGCCCGGCGAAGGCGATGACGCCGCCATTGCGGGGACGTATCCAGTAGGCCTGCGATTTCTCGCCGCTCTCCTTGTCCGGCCGGTGCCATTCATAAAAGCCGGAGGCCGGTATCAGCACGCGGCGGTGCCGCATGGCGGCCCGGAACGAGGCCTTGCCGATGGCTGTTTCCGCACGGGCATTGAGGAGAAGCGGAAAGCTCTTCGGATCCTTGACCCATGCCGGCGTCAGCCCCCAGCGGACCAGCAGGGCGCGACGATCGGGCAGATTGCTGCCGGCCTCCTGGCGCTCCCCGGAGACGACGACGAGGATCGGCTGGGTGGGTGCGATATTGAAGCGCACCGGAAAGCCCTCGAGTTCCAACAGCCCGAGCAGTTCCCGCACCTCTTCGGGCGTTGCTTTCAGCGCAAATCGACCACACATGCGATCTGTCTTGCACCCGGCGCTGCCACCGTCAAGCCATTGCTAGTCTAGCCGCGGGGGCCGAACAGGATCAGCGAGGTTCCCACCAGGCAGACCGCAGCGCCGGAAATATCCCAGCGGTCCGGCGGCCGCCCCTCGACCAGCCAGAGCCACAGGACGGACGCCAGGATATAGATGCCGCCGTAGGCTGCGAAGGTTCGCCCGGCCGCCTCGCTCGGCACGAGCGCAAGGAGCCAGGCAAACAGCGCCAGAGACAGCATGCCGGGCGCAAGCCACCAGATCGGCTTGCCCATCCGCATCCAGGCCCAGAAGGCAAAACAGCCGGCTATCTCGGCCATGGCCGCCAGGGCATAAAGTCCGTAAGTGATCATCTTCAACCGATGCCGTTCGCTGTCACGTCGCCGGGGATCTATGACATGGGCGCGATCGCAACGTCAAAGCTGGATGATGCGCGCGGGGTATGCGATGGATGGAGCATTGCCTCCCGACAGCCGAGAACGTCCATGACCCTGCCGCCTCTCCCCGCCTCGTCAGCCATCCTCGAGCGCGACGGTCGCTTTCTGCTGGTGCTGCGCCGCAATCCGCCGTCGGAAGACATGTATGCCTTTCCCGGCGGACGGGCCGAGGCCGGCGAGACGCCGGCGGAGACGGCACTGCGCGAATTCGAGGAGGAGACCGGCATTCCGGCGCGTAATCCAAGGCCGTTTGCGACCTACGACCTGCGCCAGGCCGGCAAGGACGGCCAGCCCGGCAGCCACTTCTTTCTGTCCGTCTTCCTGGTCGATGCCGATGAGGATGCGATCGCCACGGCGGCAGACGACGCGGCGGATGCCCGATGGTTCACGCTGGAGGAAATCAGGGCGCTGCCGGTCCCACCGAGCGTGCTCGAATGCGTGGAACGGCTGGCAAGACCGCAATAAAGGCGGGAGAAGCTGCCATGACCCTTGCTCGCGGGACCGGCAGCCTGTCAACTGCGGGGCATGATTCCGCGCATGTTCATCCCTGTTTTGCTGCTTTTGTCGCTGGTTGCCGCGCCTATGCCGGCCACCGCTCAGAAGGCCGATCCCGCGCCGCCTGCAGCCCCGACCGACGCAGGGACGCCGGCCCCCTACGACGACAAGTTGATGCGGCTGGGTGAAATTCTCGGCTCGGTGACCTATCTTCGTCGCCTGTGCGCACCTGACGAACCGGAGGACTGGCGCGAAGCCATGCAAAAACTGCTGGACACGGAGACCAAGAACGAGCCCCAGCGTAAGGAGCGCCTTACGGCTGCCTTCAACCGTGGATATCGATCTTTCGCTTCCGTCTATACGAATTGCACGCCACAGGCTATGACGGCCGAACAGCAGTACCGTAACGAAGGTGCAACACTCGCTACCGAAATCACCGCACGGTTCGGAAATTGACGCTTTATTAACCTCTTTCCATAGCGACCCGTGTCGTTTTAGGAAAAGGCTGTTAAACTTGTTAACCGGGCAGTAAGTAAACCGGGCGTTCTCGAGGAAAAGAAAAATGATGGAACCAAGCCTCAACGACATCGACGACATGATCGTCCACGAAAAGATGCAGGCGGCTCTGGAATATCAGAACGAAGCCTGGGCCGACGGCGTGGCTGACGGCATCGAACCTGAGATCATCGCCGGCGCCGCCATTGCCCATGCACTGCGCGAAACGATTCGCCTGCAGGGCGAACAGGGCGCTGAAGCCTTGCTCGAATCGCTGCGCGAACGCATGCTGTCAGGTGAGTTTTCGCCGATTCGTTCCCTGCAATAACCTCGAGAGATTTTGAATGCCGCGTGCCCTGGGCCATGTCCTGAGACAGTCTGTCACCGCCCTGATGGCTGCGACGCTTCTGGCAGCCGGTGCCGCTTCGACGACGCCCGCCTTTGCCTTTTCCCTCTTGAACGAACGTAGCCAGGCGCCCGCCGCACCGAGAGAAAAGCCCGTCCTGCAAGCCCTGGAAGCGCCGAACAAGGGCATTCCGATGCCCGATCCGCTGATCAACAACCAGGCATCGCCGGGCACGGGCGACAGCGCGCCGGCCAATGGCACGGCACCGGCCAAAACGGTCGAGTTCCTGTTTGACATCAACAAGGCTCCTGACGCCGTGCGCAAACTGCGCGAGGCGATCGTCGAGGCGGCAGCGTCGGGCGATCCCGAACGGCTTCGTCCCCTGATGAACGTCGGCGGCGGGCTGAACCAGACGCAGGTCACGGCCGACGATCCCGGCGAAGACCCGATCAAGTCCCTGCACGACCTGTCCGGCGACAAGGACGGCATCGAAGTGATGTCGATCCTTCTCGATATCCTGCAGACCGGCTTTGCCCATGTCGGACAGGGGACGCCAAACGAAATGTATGTCTGGCCCTACTTTGCCGAGAAAGACATCAAGACGCTGACGGCGCCGGAAAAGGTCGATCTGATGCGGATCGTTACCGCCGGCGACTATTCCGACATGCTGGAGTTCGGCGGCTATAATTTCTATCGTGTCGGGATCACCCCCGACGGGAAGTGGAAGTTCTTTTCGGCCAGCGAATAGATCCTGCCAGCGACGGGCGCTTGCGATCACCTCCCGTCGTGCTTACCTTCAGGCTTCATCGCCAACCTCATGGATTTCCCATGCCAGCCGTATTTCTCAAGGACCGCTCGCTGCTGCGCATCACCGGTGCCGAGGCTGAGTCGTTCCTGCAAAACCTGATCACCACGGATCTCGGCAGCCTTGCCGCAGCCGAAGCGCGTCCGGGCGCCCTCCTGACGCCGCAGGGCAAGATCATGTTCGACTTCATGATCTGGCGGGATAGCGACGGATTTGTCATCGAGACGGATACCGTTCAGGCAGACGCCCTGTTGAAGCGCCTGACGATGTACCGGCTTCGCGCAGCCGTGGAAATTGCGGCCGTCGACCGGCAGGGCGTGACCGTCCGATGGGGCGACGACGATATGGGCGGTTATGCCGACAGTCGCTTTGCCAAGGCGGGCGTGGTCCTCTTTCGCCTCCCCGGCTCCCATGGACAGGACGAACAT
Organism: uncultured Sphingomonas sp.; assembly: GCA_964658415.1. GTDB lineage: Bacteria > Pseudomonadota > Alphaproteobacteria > Rhizobiales > Rhizobiaceae > Rhizobium. Next base: position 10,597 of record CAZZZI010000068.1, read on the forward strand.
GTGCTTTACGAGATCGCCCGGATCTCGGCCGGCGTTCCCGCGTCAGGCGTCGACTTCGCCCTGCAGGATGCCTTTCCCCACGATGTGCTGATGGACCTCAACGGCGGGCTATCCTTCCGCAAGGGCTGCTATGTCGGCCAGGAGGTAGTGTCGCGCATGCAGCACCGGGGTACCGCCCGCAAACGGCTTGTCGAGGTTTCCGGCGATAATGACCTGCCCGCGACCGGCACGACGCTTCTTGCCGGCGGCAAGCCGATCGGCACGCTCGGTTCCGTCGCCGGTAACCGGGGTCTTGCCATCGTCCGAATCGATCGGGCTGGCGAGGCCATGGCTGCCGAGACACCGATCCTTGCCGACGATATCCCCGTCCGCCTGATTCTGCCTGCCTGGTCCGGCCTGTCCTTCCCTGACCGCGCCGATGAGGCGACGGCGTGACATCGGCGAAAGCACCGCGCGCCTGGCAGCGCATGCTGTCGGGACGCCGCCTCGACCTGCTCGATCCCTCGCCGCTGGATGTCGAGATCGTCGACATTGCCCATGGCCTGGCGCGCGTGGCGCGCTGGAATGGACAGACCTCCGGCGACAACGCGTTCTCGGTGGCCCAGCATTGCCTGGTGGTCGAGGATATCCTCAGGCGCACCATGCCAAGCACCGCCGACGAGCTGCTGATGGCCCTGCTGCATGACGCGCCGGAATATGTCATCGGCGACATGATCTCGCCGTTCAAGTCCGTCGTCGGAGGCGGCTACAAGGCCGTCGAGAAGCGGCTCGAGGCGGCCATCCACCTGCGGTTCGGCCTGCCGGCCCATCCGTCGCGGGTGCTCAAGGACAACATCAAGAAGGCCGATACGATCGCTGCCTATTTCGAGGCGACGCTGCTTGCAGGCTTCACGCCGGCGGAGGCCCGGAAATTCTTCGGGCAGCCGCGCGATATCGTCGCGGAGATGCTGCCGATCGATCCCCTGCCCGCCGTCATGGCGCAGCAACTGTTCCTCGTGCGCTTCGAGGCCCTGGAAGCCGAGCGGCGCAAGAGTGCAGGCTCGGTGCGATGAGCGCGATCGTGGTATCGCCGCTCGAGCGAATCGCGGAGATGGCCGTGCGCCACGCCGCCCGCGAGATGATCAGCCTGATGGCCGAAGACCACAGCTTCCACCGGCCGGCGGTGATTGCGGCAGACCGTCACCTGCTGCTCGGCATGAACGACATCACCTTCGCCGGCACTGACAAGCTCGTGGCGCCGCAGGAACGCCATGTGGAGCAGATCATTGCCTTTGCCCGTCAATGGGACCGCAGCGTGCCGCTGCTGATCCACTGCTGGATGGGCGTTTCCCGTTCGCCGGCGGCAGCGCTGATCGCGGCGCTGGCCATAAATCCCGACGTGGACGATGCCGCTCTGGTCGCGCGGTTGCGCCTCGCTTCCCCGCAGGCCACGCCGAATTCCCGGCTGGTCGCCTTTGGCGACGCGCTGCTCGGGCGGCAGGGCCGCCTGGTCACGGCCGTCAAGGCCGCCGGTCGCGGCGCCGACAGCAACGGCAACATGCCTTTCGTGCTGCCGCTCGACGTCATTGCTTGACCGAACCGGCAATTGCGCCATCTACCGCACGAGATCGTAGAAAGGGCCGTTCAGCACCATGGAAAATCAGGCAGCGAACATTATCGTCGCAACACGCACCGCATTGAGCCAGGCGAGCGCCCTTGCCGTCCAGTACTCGTTCTCGATCCTGGGAGCGCTCATTTTGCTCGTATCGGGCTGGGTTCTGGCCGGTTTCGTCAGTCGCTGGGCATTCGCTGGCATTTCCCGCATCCACGGCATCGATGAGACGCTGGCGCGGTTTTTCACCAACGTTCTCTATTACGGCCTGCTCATCCTGGTGTTCGTCACCGTGCTCGGCCAGTTCGGTGTGCAGACCGCTTCCATCATCGCCGCTCTCGGCGCTGCAGGCCTTGCCGTCGGGCTGGCCCTGCAGGGGACGTTGCAGAACATCGCCGCCGGTATCATGCTGCTGGTGTTGAGGCCGTTCCGGGTCGGCGAGTATATCGAAACGGGGAACGTGACCGGTACCGTCAAGGAAATCGGCCTGTTTGCTACCGAACTGAGGACTGCGGAAGGGCTCTACCGGCTGGCACCGAACTCGACCTTGTGGAACACGCCGATCACCAATTTCAGCCGCGAGCCGAGCCGCAAGCACAAGATCACCATCGGGGTCAGCTCGAAGGGCGACATCGATGCTGTATTGGCTACCCTGCTGGATATCGCCAAGTCCGATCCGAACGTCGAAAAACAGCCGGCGCCGACGGCCTATGTCAACAGCCTCGGCGGAACCATCAGCGTCACGTTGCAGTACTGGGTCAGCACCAACAGCTGGAGCACCACCACACGGGAAATGATGCGCAAGACCAAGGCATCGCTGGATGCCAAGGAAATCGAGATTTCCTGATCCTCGGCTTCAGGCAACGATCAGGGCCGATCAGGCGGCGCGCATTGCTGGCGCGTCGGGCATCGGGAGACGCGGGGTCATGGCATCGGCCTCTGCCGCCATCGCCGCCTGCATCTCAGCCAGATAGGCCTCCAGCGGATCCTGCGGGCGCTTGCTCGCCGCGCGTCGTGTAGAAGCCGACGCTGCAAGGGCTCCAAAGATATCTACGCCTTGTAAATACTGAACTTTCTTCAACATAGACCACGGTCTCCGTAACGAAATTAGGACGGATTCTCAATAGGCTCCGGAGCCCACCGAATACGGCGGCGCTTGACGGAAGCCTTTGCAATCACGAGTGCTGAGACGGACAGGGAAATGAAGCCCGACGATCATCGTCAGGATCTGGGTTTCATCGGCAAATTTGGCCGGCTGCAGAAATGAACTTCTTGCGTTTAAATAGGCATCTTGAAATCAGGAAAAGCGTCGGCGTATCCCGCCCCTTCTTTCAGCAAAGGGGCCGGTGAATTCGGTTGTCGTCAGGCCGCCATGTCGTCGAGGGCATACTGGCCGTAGGTGTTGCGGTAGATTTCGGTGGGCTGCGTCTCGTTCTCGGCGTCCATCGTCGCCGTGCTGCCCTGCGACTGCGGACCTTGCCCCTCGCCCGGCATCTGCATGAGCTTTGCAATCAGGCTGACAAGCGCGCCGCTGCTGCTGACAGTCGGTTGCTCCTGCACATTCTTCGCCATGATGCCGGGACGCTGATCCGCCGCGAGTTCCTCACGACTGAGCAGGCCGTCGCCATTCGAATCGAGGCGCAGCAAGGTTCCGCGGTAAGGATAGGAAGATGTGGAAACGGAGACATGGGACATAGGGACCTCCTAAGGAAGGTGCCGCCTCATGCGACGTCGGTTGGACGTAGTAAAACTTCGATTGATGCTTTGAAGCTAAACCGATTTGCGACTGGGGTCAAAAGAAAAAGTTAATGGTCATTAACCATAGTGAACTCAACCTTAACGGCTGATTCGAAATTTTCCCTCGCGTCGATGGAGCTCGGCGGAACTATTATCGGGCGGGCTCTTCCATCACGCTACCATTTCCCTCCCCCTTTCGCCTAAGACTGGGTGCGGTTCTGTCGAGCCGATTCTCGAGACGCGATCGGAGCCTCCATGCGCGATACACTGTTGTCGGAAGCCTTCGCTCCGTTCGGCCCCCTGGCCGCCTCCTTGATCGGCCACGCGACGGATAGCGATGACGGCTCCCACGACATTGCCCACATCCTGAGGGTGTTTAAAAATGCCATGCAGATCCATGCGAAGGACGGCGGCGACGGGCGCGTCCTGACGGCAGCGGTGCTGCTCCACGACTGCGTCTCCGTCGAAAAGAATTCGCCGCTGCGCCATCAGGCATCCGCGCTCGCGGCAGCAAAGGCATCGGGCATCCTGGAAGGAATGGGCTGGGCGAGCGACGATATCGCGGCCGTCGCCCACGCCATCACCACCCACAGTTTTTCGGCCAATCTTGCGCCGGAGACGCTGGAAGCGAGGATATTGCAGGATGCCGACCGGCTGGACGCGATCGGCATGGTGGGTGCTGCGCGCTGCTTCTATATCGCCGGACGGCTCGGCTCCGGCCTCTACGACCCGCTCGATCCGCTCGCAGCCCACCGGCCGCTGGACGACAAACGCTTTGCCATCGACCATTTCGAAACGAAGCTGTTCAAGCTGGCGGATCAGTTCCAGACGACGACCGGCAGGGCGATGGCCGCAGCGCGGCATGAGCGCCTGAAAATGATACTCTCCCAGTTCATCGAAGAAATCTGAGGGCAAGTGCATGCGTATCACCGACCTGTTCGTCTATCCCTTGAAAAGTGCGCGCGGCATCGCGGTGCAGCAGTCGCGTGTCGATAGCCTCGGCCTCGTCGGAGACCGGCTTGCCATGGTGGTGGATGCCGGGGGAAAGGCCATTACCCAGCGCGAGATGCCGCAGCTGGCGCAGATCTCCGTCGTCGCCAGCGAAGGCTTTCTGCGCCTGAGCATGGACGGCAAGAACGGGATCGCGGTAGACCTCACGAGCCCCGTCACGCGTCTCGATGTGGACATCTGGAAAACCATCGTCAGCGCCGCAATTGCCGACGACGCGAGCAACCGTGCGCTGTCGGACTGGCTGGGGCAAGAGGTGAGGATAGCCATCTTCGACGGTTCGTCGGAGCGGCTCGTGGAAGAGAGCTGGGCCGGCACTGCAGCGCCGGTGGCCTTCGCCGATGGCTTCCCTATCCTGGTCACGACAACCGGCTCGCTCGCCGCGTTGAATGCAGACCTCGCCGCCCATGGCTCGGAGCCAGTCGGCATGGATCGGTTTCGGCCGAACATCGTCGTCGATTGTGAAGAGCCCTGGCAGGAGGACCGCTGGGGCGCCATCGAGATCAACGGCTTGCGGCTGGATCTGGTCAAGCCCTGCGCCCGCTGCATCATGACCACCCAGGATCAGAGCACAGGTTCGCGCGATGGCGCCAACCCGCTGCCATCGTTGGGACGCCTCCGGATGTCTGCGGACAGGCGCGTTCCCGGCCTGCTGTTCGGCTGGAACGCCGTGTTACGTGGCGACGGAAGTATCGCGATCGGAGACGAGGTCAGGGTCGCGGGAGACAGACCCGACGGCTGGGCGCTGAAGCGGCGCTGAGCGAATATCCGGATCCGCTATAGCGAGATCGCTTCCGGGGATGCGGCGAGGCGATCTGCCGCGGCGCGGTCGAGCGCCTTCAGCGCGGATTGGATGAAGCCGTCGCGGGTGGCACCGATGTCGATGCCGCGCGGCTCGTAGACATGGCGGTGCAGGAAAAAGCCGCTCAGGCGGAAGGCGGCCGCGAGACTTGCGCCATCGGCAGCCTTGCCGTTGCCGACCGCCAGGAATCCGGGCAGCGCCAGCATCTTGTCTGCCCAGGGAGCGCCGGCACTGCGGCAGACAGCCCTGCCCGACTTCGGGGAAACGTAGACCAGATCTTCGCGCACGCCGGTGGCGGCACATTCGGCCAGGTCCAGCCCGAAGCCGAGGTCGTTGAGCACGGCCAGTTCAAATCGCACGAAAAGCTCGCCGGCATCGGCAGGGTCGTGCAGATTCTCGAGAATCACATCGAGGGCATTGTAGAGATGCGGATGCGGATCGCGCTCGGGCAGCAGACGTAGAAGCGCCGCCATGGCCTGAACGCCGTAGACCGCCGTTGCGGTCTCCATCAGCCGGGCTGCCCGTAGCCGCACCGGTTCGACGCGGAATTCGCCGAGATGCTCGTCGAGACGCGCGCGCCAGGTGACCTCCACCTGGTTGCCGGCTTGCAGAACCGGCTGCATCGACCGCGAACGGCCGGATCGCACGAGGCCCAGATGCCGACCGTGCCCGGGCGTCATCACCTCGGCGATCACGCTGGATTCGCCAAGTCGCTTTATACCGAGAATGATGGCTTGGTCCTGCCACTGCATCCGACGCGTTCGTCCCTTATGAAGACGCAAGTCTAGAAGAAAGCAGAACGCCTGTCACGGCATACGGCTCAAACCGTCGCCGGAAACATCTTGCCCAGGAACTGCAGCATGGCGCGTTCGTCGAACGGCTTCACCAGAAGCGGAGCGGCCTGCAGGTCATCGGGGAACTCCTGTGTATCGGAGTAACCGCTGACGAAACCGAAGGGAACGCCGCGTTCCTTCAGCAGACGCGCGAAATTGAAGCTCATGGCCTCGCCCAGATTGACGTCGAGCAACGCCAGATCATATTGTCCAAGATTGACCGCCGCCAATGCCTCGTCGAGATTGGACGCCAGTTCGATCTTCTTCGAGCCGATTGCACGGAGAATCTCCTCGGCTTCCATGGCAATGATCAGATTGTCTTCTAAAACCAGAACGCGCTGAGGAATCATTGGTACGTTGCCTGCAGAAATGCCCGGTGCGAACCGCAGTCTGCCAGTGAATGTTTCATCTTTTTCTCCGGCGTCTTGCGTAGCCACGTGGATGGAAGGCAGCTGCCTTTCCACCATTGTAATCATTTCAGGCAATCTTACCATAGTTGTGCAACCGCCCAAGAATTAACCAGAAGAACAACCTATGCTGTTTCTTGGGGTTAATCATTTAAAAAAGACATGCAATTTCATTTAGAAATCAAATGAATGGGCGTTTACCCTCACGAATACCGCTCCATTCGGCCAGATTGGCCAGTCCCTGCCCGTCCAGCACGTCGCAGCCCCGTTCTTGCCAGCGAATCAGCTTGCGCTCGGCCAGTTTCTTCAGCGTCTTGTTCGTATGGACGATCGACAGGCCCAGCGTGTCGGCAATGTGCTGCTGGGTCAGCGGCAAAACGGTGCGGCCGCTGAACAGGCCAATGGCGCTTGCCCGCTGGTGCAGGTAGGCGAGCAGATAGGCAGCCCGTTCAAGCGCCGACCGGCGCCCGATGCTGAGCAGGTGCTCATCGAGAATGCGCTCCTCCTGCGCTGCGATCCAGGTCAGATCGAAGGCGAGCGACGCATGCCTGTTATAGAGCGTCATCAGTTTGTCGCGCTCGAAGACGCAAAGCGTGACCGGCGAGAGCGCTTCTACCGAATGCTGCATCTCTCCCATGATCGTGCCCTGCAATCCGAGAAGGTCGCCGGGCATGACGTAATTGAGAATCTGACGTCGGCCGTCCTCCAGCACCTTGTAGCGGAAGGCCCAGCCGGAGAGGACGGTGAAGAGATGAGCGCTGTGCGACCCTTCTACGAGAATCGTCGCGCCGGCGTCGACCGCCAGTTCGCCGCGCTTGAAATGCGAGACGAATTCGAGTTCGTCGGCGTCGAACTCGCGGAAATGCGGTTTCTCCCTCAGCGGACACAATTGACAAGGGGTACGCGTTTCGTGGGTATTGACCAACTTGCTCATGGATGACTTTGCGACTTGCTGCGGGGCCGGGTGGACCCGTCGTTAGAAGGCCTTGGGCACCCGGCTCCGAAGGTCACTTCGGAAAATCGAGCCCCATCTCGCGGAACCGCGCCGGATCGTCGCCCCAGTTTTCCCGCACCTTGACGAACAGGAAGAGATGGACCGTCTGCTCGAGGATCTCGCCGAGTTCCTTGCGCGATGCGCTCGAGATGGCCTTGATCGTCTCGCCGCCCTTGCCGAGCGCGATTTTCTTCTGGCTGTCGCGCTCGACGTAGATCACCTGCTCGATGCGCACCGAGCCATCCTTGCGCTCCTCCCACTTCTCCGTTTCGACATGCGAGGAATAGGGAAGCTCCTGATGCAGGCGCAGAAACAGCTTCTCGCGGGTGATTTCGGCGGCCAGCTGGCGGATCGGCAAGTCGGAGATCTGGTCTTCCGGGTAGTACCAGGGACCTTCCGGCAGGGTCTTGGCCAGGTAGTCCATCACATGGTCGCAGCCATGGCCTTTTTCGGCCGAGATCATGAAGGTCTCGGTGAAGGGGATCTTTTCGTTGGCGGCCTTGGCGAGCGCCAGCAGGTCCTCGTGGCGGACCTGGTCGATCTTGTTCAGCACGAGAATTTTCGGCTGATAGACGTCCTTCAGACCCTCGAGGATGGCTTCGCCATCGCCGCGCAGGCCGCGTTCGCTGTCGATCAGCAGCATGATCAGATCGGCATCCTTGGCGCCGCCCCAGGCCGAGGTGACCATCGCGCGATCCAGCCGGCGGCGCGGCTTGAAAATGCCGGGCGTGTCCATGAAAACGATCTGGGTGCGGTCGTGGATGGAAATGCCGCGCACGATGGCGCGCGTTGTCTGCACCTTGTGACTGACGATCGACACCTTCGCACCGACGAAACGGTTGACGAGCGTCGACTTGCCGGCATTGGTCGGCCCGATCAACGCGACGAAGCCCGAGCGAGTCGGGCGGTCATCGGCTACGGTTGCGCCGTCAACAGCGCCTGTGTCTTCACTATCGGTCATATTTTCCGTCATTTTCCGGCAGACGAACTCTGCCATACACCTTCGCGCTCCAGAATCTTGGTCGCGGCCACCTGCTCGGCGGCGCGCTTGGAGCGATCAGTCCCAGTCTCAGGCTTTGTTCCCGCAACTTCCACCGTCACCGTGAAGCGGGGATCATGATCCGGTCCGCTGCGGTCTTCAACCCGGTAAACCGGACTGACGGCAAACTTTGCGTGGGCCCATTCCTGCAATTCCGTCTTGGCGTCGCGCCTGGAGCCATCGGCGCTGTTGGCACGTCCCTGCCAATAGCGCAAAATGAACTTGCGCGCTACCTCCAGGCCACCCTCGAGATAAAGCGCTGCGATCAGGCTCTCGACGACGTCGGCGCGGACGTTGAGCATCCGCTTGCCGGTGAGCTTCTTCACATCTGCACCCGTGCGAATGAAAAGGTGCAGCTCCATCTCGTCGGCAACCTGGGCACAGGTGTCTGCGCTGACCAGCTGGTTGAGGCGGACCGAGAGTTCTCCCTCGTCCGCCTTGCCGTAGGTGGTGAACAGCAGCTCGGCGATGCAGAGCCCGAGCACGCGATCGCCCAGAAATTCGAGGCGCTCGTAGTTGGCGCTCTTTTCCGTCCGCGCGCTTGCATGGGTCAGCGCGCGGTCGAGGCGTTCCTTTTCGGCGAATTCGTGGCCTATCGCTGCCTCAAGTCTGGCACGGTCGGCCGACGAAAGCACCTGGACTTTGTTCATTGAACGACCTTGAAGATGCGGTTCCAGCGCATGTTGCTCGGCCATTTCCAGATCTCGCGGAACGAGGTGTCGTTGCCGAGCGAGAAGAAGATGACGCTGGCGCGTCCGACCAGGTTCTCGGCCGGCACGTATCCGACATCGAAGCGGCTATCCAGCGAGTTGTCGCGGTTGTCGCCCATCATGAAGTAATGGCCGGGCGGAACAACGAACTCCTGCGTGTTGTCGCCACGGGAATTGGGCGACTGATCGAGCGTGTCGAACGTCTTGCCGTTGTCGAAGGTCTCGCGGTAGACCGGAACGTCTTCGCCTGGATCGAGCTTGTAGTCCGAGGTGAAGCTGCCGTCGGGCGCGCGCGGCACGGCCTGACCATTGATGTAGAGAAGATCGTCCTTCACCTGGATATGATCGCCCGGCAGTCCAACCAGGCGCTTGATGTAGTCGACCTCAGGATTTGGCGGGAAACGGAAGACGACGACGTCGCCGCGCTTCGGTTCGCTGGCGAAAATACGGCCGGAGAACAGGTTCGGCGAGAACGGCAGAGAATATTTCGAATAGCCGTAGGCGAACTTGTTGACGAAGATATAGTCGCCGACCAGCAGCGTCGGCATCATCGAGCCGGATGGAATGGTGAAGGGCTGGAAGAGAACCGTCCTGATGACCATGGCCAGGAGCAATGCCTGGACGATGACCTTGACGTTTTCCCAAAGGGCGTTCTGCTGCTTTACGGCTTTCTCGGACACGAAGTCTTATTCCTTTTTTGCACCCCACCGGCGCAATTGACTGTCAGGCA
>CAZZZI010000069.1:0-20295 GCA_964658415.1 uncultured Sphingomonas sp.
GCTTCGGCACCATGCGCTCGCGCGAGTTCATGATGAAGGACGCCTATTCCTTCGACCTGACCAAGGAAGGTGCCGAGCACTCCTACAAGAAGATGTTTGCGGCCTACCTGCGCACCTTCGACCGTCTCGGCCTGCGCGCCATTCCGATGCGCGCCGACACCGGTCCGATCGGCGGCGATCTCAGCCACGAGTTCATCATCCTGGCCGAAACCGGCGAATCGGAAGTCTTCAGCCACCGGGATTTCGTCAACTTCGACATTCCGGTTGAAAGCACCGATTTTGACGACGTCGCCGGCATCAACGCCATCTTCGAAAAGTGGACGTCGGTCTATGCGGCCACGTCCGAAATGCACGACGAGGCGGCCTTCGACGCCATCCCCGATAGCGAGCGCCTGTCTGCCCGTGGTATCGAAGTCGGTCACATCTTCTATTTCGGCACCAAGTATTCCGAGCCGATGAACGCCAAGGTTCAGGGACCCGATGGCAAGGAACACCTCGTCCACATGGGCTCCTACGGGATCGGCCCGACCCGCCTGGTGCCTGCCATCATCGAAGCGTCGCACGACGAGAACGGCATCATCTGGCCAGCCTCGGTCTCGCCGTTCGATGCCGTCATCATAAACATGAAGGCAGGTGATGAAGCCTGTGATTCCGCCTGCGAAAAGCTTTATTCGACCCTTACCAAGGCTGGTAAGGACATCCTCCTCGACGACCGCGACGACCGGGCCGGCACCAAGTTCGCCACGGCCGATCTGATCGGCGTGCCGCTGCAGATCATCGTCGGTCCGCGCTCGGTGGCCTCAGGCGAGGTGGAAGTCAAGGATCGCAAGACCGGTGCGCGCGAAACCATGACCATGGAAGCCGCAGTCAACCGGCTTCTGGGTTGAGCGAAGGACGACAGGGTATGGCGGTAAGCGGCGGCGCAGCAGTGGCCAAGCAGGAAAAGACGGCTGGCGCACGCCAGCCCTCGCAGCCGTTCTCGGCATTCGAAAGGCTCGTTGCCTGGCGCTACCTCCGCGCCCGGCGCAAGGAAGCCTTCATCTCGGTGATCGCCGGCTTCTCGTTCATCGGCATCATGCTGGGCGTGGCCACGCTGATCATCGTCATGTCCGTGATGAACGGCTTCCGCACGGAGCTGATCTCGCGCATCCTCGGCCTTAACGGCCATATCATCGTCCAACCCGTCGATACGCCGCTGACCGATTATGCGGCGCTGGCGAAGAAGTTCGCGGCGGTTCCCGGCGTTACCATGGCCCTGCCGCTGGTCGAGGGCGAGACGCTTGCGTCCGGCCGCGGCGGCGTCGGCAGCGGCGCGCTGATCCGGGGCATTCGCACCGAGGATCTCGACAAGTTGAAGACGGTATCCGGAAACATCAAGAGCGGCGACACGGTCGGCTTTGCTGCCGGCACGGGCGTGCTGATCGGCTCGCGCATGGCCCAGCAACTGGGTCTGGTCGCCGGCGACCAGATCACCCTGATCGCCCCCGAAGGCGACGTCACGCCGTTCGGCGTCAACCCGCGCGTCAAGTCCTACACCGTGTCCGGCATCTTCGAGATCGGCATGTCGGAATATGATTCCTCGATCGTCTTCATGCCGCTCGAGGAGGCGCAGCTCTATTTCAATTCGCCGGGCATCGTTCAATCGATCGAGATCTTCGTCAACAAGCCTGACGACGTCGACACCATCAAGCCCCTCATCGAGGCTGCAGCCGGCCGGCAGATCTTCCTCACGGACTGGCGCGCCCGCAACGAAACCTTCTTCTCCGCCCTGCAGGTCGAACGCAACGTCATGTTCATGATCCTGACGATGATCGTGCTGGTCGCGGCGCTGAACATCATTTCTGGCCTCATCATGCTGGTGAAGGACAAGGGTAGCGACATCGCCATCCTGCGGACGATGGGAGCGACCTCGGGCGCGATCATGCGGATCTTCTTCATGACCGGAGCGGCCATCGGCATCGTCGGTACATTCGGCGGCGTGGCGCTCGGCGTTCTCGTCTGCGTCAACATCGAGTCGATCCGGAAATTCTTCTCCTGGGTGTCGGGAACGGTGCTTTTCGACCCGCAGCTCTATTTCCTCAGCACCTTGCCGGCGGAGATGAACTTCAGCGAAACGGTCACCGTCATCGTGATGGCGCTCGGCCTGTCGTTCCTCGCGACCATCTTCCCCGCCTGGCGCGCCTCGCGGCTCGATCCTGTCCAGGCGCTGCGCTATGAATAAGGATGCCAGCATTTCCATGAAATCCCCCGTCGTGCTTCAGCTCACCGGTATCGATCGCCATTATGGCCAGGGCGAAGGCGTGCTCTCGATCCTGAAGAATGCCGATTTTGCCTTGCATCGCGGAGAGATCGTCGCACTGGTGGCGCCCTCGGGCACCGGCAAGTCGACTCTGCTGCACGTGGCCGGACTGCTGGAGCAGCCCGACGCCGGCGATGTGAGCATCAACGGCAATCCTTGCAACAACCTTTCCGACGAGAAGCGGACTGCCATCCGCCGCAACGACATCGGCTTCGTCTATCAGTTCCACCACCTGCTGCCGGAATTCTCGGCCATCGAGAACATCATGATGCCGCAGCTGATCGCTGGCCTGACGCAGAAGGAAGCCCGCGTCCGCGCCAGCCAGCTGCTCGACTACATGCGCATCGGCCATCGCGCCGAACACCGCCCGGCGGAACTCTCCGGCGGCGAACAACAGCGTGTCGCCATCGCCCGTGCCGTCGCTAACGCGCCTCTCGTCTTGCTTGCCGACGAGCCGACCGGCAACCTCGACCCAGGCACCGCCCACTACGTCTTCGACGCCCTGGAGGCGCTGGTCCGCCAATCGGGCCTCGCGGCCATGATCGCCACCCACAACCACGATCTCGCCGCCCGCATGGACCGCCGCGTCACGATATCAGGTGGCAAGGTCGTCGAGGTCTGATCGAGCCGCCGATCAGGGCACGATAAGACCGCCGCGGTAGTCGAGTTCGTAGGCTTTACCTCCACCGACCCATATTGTCTCCTCGCCGCTGAAGTTGGCGCAATCGCCGATGCTGCGGTCCACGTAGCGTCCGAACGCGTGGTCGTACTCGAAACCGCCCAGAAACCGCTTCTGGTCGAGATAAAGACGCGTCAGTGCTGCCTTGATCACGCATCCGGCTTTGGCGGCATCGATCAGGTCGGAGTCCGCTATCCGTCCGAAATAATTCATCGCCCATACCGGCTCGTCGGCAAACCACACGACTTCCTGCCCGGCGAAATCCGTGCCGCCAAAATAGCTGTCCAGATAGCGCCATGGTCCATGCTCATGACCGGTGTCGTGCGATCCGGCACGACAGGCAGGACGCCTTCCGCCATCGGCCACGTAGGTCTTCGATTTTGCAACGACGACGAACGCGTTCAGCGCAACCTTGTCCATCTCTGCACTCCGCTCCCAATGCCTGCTCAGGGTTGCATTTGGCGAAGCGCTTGTAAAGAACAAAATAAGAACAATATTTGGTGGCGATGGAAATTTCAGGTTTGCGAGGCCGGAGAAGCCTTCATTCGTCGCGAATGCCGCAGGCCTTCCTGCCGCGTTCGTCGGTCCAGTGCGCAACGTCGATGGTCTGGGGGTCGACCTTACGATCCTTGCCGTCGTTGCTGACCTTGCCGCTGAGGACATTGTAGTCGCAGGTGCCGTTATTGTCCGGGTCCAGCGTATCGTAATGCGTGTAGGTGAATCCTGCGACCACGAAAGCCGCGTTGCGATAGGCGATGGTCATCGTCTGCTCCCAATGGTCGCGACCGACACCGGTATTTTCGGAGTGCACCGCGATAGATTCTGTCGGTAGCGCAGTGATGCTCGGGTCCTGCCCATACATGCCATCGAGACGGGTGTTGCCGACGACCTTTCCCGGTGCGGTCGCGGCCAGTTTCAGAAGCAGATGCTCATTGTCGCGCAGATAGATATAGATGCCGATATCGTCGGTCTCGTCCGCAGGTGCAACCAGCAGCGCAAGGTCCTGGTGACCGTCCTTGTCCCAGTCGCCGGTGGCTCCGGCAATGATGCGCTGGGGGTCGATGTCCCCCGCTGTCGCGCACGATATGGACGCAAGGGTGGCGACCAGCGCCAAGGCTAATCTCTTCATGGTTGTCTCCTCATTCTCCACTCATAACGCCGCATAGGCAGGCGGTCCAGAGGCTGGACAATGGGCGTGTCAAATTGAAAATCGTGACTCCGAGAATATGGTTGACTGCAGAATAAAAAGAGAACATAGAAAGAACATAATAACACCGGAGAGGCCTAATGACCGATATTATTCGAGACGTCGCCGCTTTCACCTCCATCGTCATGTTTGTCGTCAGCCTGTCCATCATCGTCATGGCCATGTGATTTTTCGGGTATGACCGCCGTCGGGCGGTCCTGCCGGGGGAGTTGTTCTGGACTTTGCCGACCGCAATGCCGACAATGGCACCGATTCATTCGGGCATGCGGAAGGGCTTATCATGGCAGAGGCAGATGGCAGGGAAGGCGGTCCCTTGGGATCGTCGCCGGAGTTCGTGCATCTGCGGGTGCACTCCGCCTACTCGCTGCTCGAGGGCGCGCTGCCGCTGAAGAAGATCCTGGCCAAGGCGGCCAGCGACAGCCAGCCTGCCATTGCCATCACCGATACCAACAACTTGTTCATCGCGCTGGAATTCTCCCAGAAAGCGATCGGCGAGGGGCTGCAGCCGATCATCGGCTGCCAGGTGTCGATCGACATGGAAGATGCCGTCGAGGGCGAGAAGCGCAACGGCCAGCAGGGGCTCGCCAAGCTGCCGGCGATCGTGCTTCTGGCGGCGAGCGACGCCGGCTACGAGCGTCTGGTCGATCTCGTCAGCCGCGCCTATCTCGGCGGCGACAGCAGCCAGGCGGTGCATGTCAAGGCGTCCTGGCTGGAGGAACTCGGGACGGAAGGCCTCATCGCCCTGTCGGGCTCTGTCGGCGGTCCGGTCGATCTCGAGCTCAAGGACGGCCATCCGCAAAAGGCGCTCGCGCGTCTATTGCGCCTGAAGAGGCTTTTCGGCGACCGGCTCTATGTCGAGTTGCAGCGTCACGGCACCTACGACCGGCGGCACGAGCAGCGGATGATTGCGCTCGCCTACGAGCACGAACTGCCGCTGGTCGCCACCAACGAGGCCTTCTTTCCGACGCGCGACGATTACGACGCCCATGATGCGCTGATGGCGGTGGCGCACAATGCCATCGTTTCCGACGACAGCCGGTTTCGCCTGACGCCCGACCACTACCTGAAGAGCCGCGCCGAAATGGCGAGCCTGTTTGCCGATCTGCCGGAAGCGCTTGCCAACACTCTCGAGATCGCCGAGCGCTGCTCCTTCGTGCTGCAGACCCGCAAGCCGATCCTGCCGCGCTTCACCGGCGCCAGCGACGACCCGAAGGAGGCCGAACGGGCCGAGGCGCTCGAGTTGCGTGCCCAGGCGGTCGAAGGCCTCGATATGCGGCTTGCGACCCTCGGCATGGCGCCCGGCTATGATGAGCAGGTCTATCGCGACCGGCTGGAGTTCGAGCTCGGCGTCATCGAGCGCATGGGTTTTCCCGGCTACTTCCTGATCGTTGCCGACTTCATCAAATGGGCGAAAAACCACGACATCCCCGTTGGCCCCGGTCGCGGATCGGGCGCGGGTTCGCTGGTCGCCTATGCGCTGACCATCACCGACGTCGATCCCTTGCGCTTCTCGCTGCTGTTCGAACGCTTTCTCAATCCCGACCGCGTGTCGATGCCCGACTTCGACATCGACTTCTGCCAGGACCGCCGCGAAGAGGTCATTCGCTACGTCCAGAAGAAATACGGCCGCGAGCAGGTGGCGCAGATCATCACCTTCGGTTCGCTGCAGGCCCGCGCTGCCTTGCGCGACGTCGGCCGCGTGCTGGAAATGCCCTATGGCCAGGTCGACAAGATCTCCAAGCTGGTGCCGAACAATCCGGCCAATCCGGTGACGCTCGCCCAGGCGATCAAGGACGAGCCGCGCTTCCAGGAAGAGGCTGACAAGGAGCCTGTCGTCGCCCGGCTGCTCGACATCGCCCAGAAGCTCGAGGGTCTCTATCGCCATGCCTCGACCCATGCCGCCGGCATCGTCATCGGCGACCGGCCGCTGTCGAAGCTGGTGCCGATGTACCGCGATCCGCGCTCCGACATGCCCGTCACCCAGTTCAACATGAAGTGGGTCGAGCAGGCCGGCCTCGTCAAGTTCGACTTTCTCGGTCTGAAGACGCTGACGGTGCTGAAGGTGGCCGTCGATTTCTGCAAGCTGCGCGGCATCTCGGTCGATCTCGCCACCATTCCGCTGGACGACAAGGAAACCTACGAGAAGCTCGCTCGCGGCGAGACGGTCGGTGTGTTCCAGGTGGAAAGTCAGGGCATGCGCAAGGCGCTGCTCGGCATGCGGCCGGACTGCATCGAGGACATCATCGCGCTGGTCGCGCTCTATCGCCCGGGCCCGATGGAAAACATCCCGACCTACAATGCCCGCAAGCATGGCGACGAGGAGATCGAGTCGATCCATCCGATGATCGACCATCTCGTCAAGGAAACCCAAGGGGTTATCGTCTACCAGGAACAGGTGATGCAGATCGCCCAGGTGCTGTCGGGCTATTCGCTCGGCGAGGCCGACCTGTTGCGCCGCGCCATGGGCAAGAAGATCAAGGCGGAGATGGACCAGCAGCGCGTCCGCTTCGTCGAGGGCTCGATGAAGAACGGCGTTTCCAAGGGCCAGTCCGACATCATCTTCGACCTGCTCGCCAAGTTCGCGAACTACGGCTTCAACAAGTCGCACGCCGCCGCCTACGCCATCGTCTCCTACCAGACGGCCTATATGAAGGCGCATTACCCGGTCGAGTTCCTTGCCGCCTCGATGACCCTAGACATGGCTAACACCGAGAAGGTCAACGACTTCCGCCAGGATGCCAAGCGCCTCGGCATCGAGGTCGTGGCGCCTTCGGTGCAGACCTCGTTCCGGCATTTCCAGACGGGCGACAAGACGATCTTCTATTCGCTGGCCGCCATCAAGGGCGTCGGCGATGCCGCCGTCGAGCACATCGTCGAGATGCGCGGCGACAAGCCCTTTGCCAGCATCGAGGATTTCTGCCTGCGGATCGATCCGAAGCAGGTCAATCGCCGCGTGCTGGAAAGCCTGCTCTATGCCGGCGCCTTCGATTGCTTCGGCATCGACCGCGCCCAGCTGCTGGCGGGCATGGAGCGGCTGATCGGTTATGCGCAGCTCGCCCAGGAAAACCGGCGCAGCGGCCAGCACGACATGTTCGGCTCGGGCTCGGCCTCCGGCCCGGAAAAGATCTCCTTTCCGGCCTTCACCCCGTGGCTTGCCTCCGAGCGCCTGCTCAAGGAATTCCAGGTCCTCGGCTTCTATCTGACAGCCCATCCGCTCGACGGATACAGCGCCGTGCTGGACAAGCTGCGAGTGCAGAGCTTTGCCGACTTCTCGGCCGGCATCAAGCACGGCGCCGGCAATGCGCGGCTGGCCGGCACCGTCATCGCCAAGCAGGAGCGCAAGACCCGGACCGGCAACAAGATGGGCATCTACACCTTTTCGGATGCTACCGGCCAGTTCGAGGCGGTGATGTTTTCCGAACTTCTGGCGCAGTATCGCGACCTCCTCGAGGTCGGCAAATCCTTCGTGCTGACGGCTGCTGCCGAGGAGCGGCCGGAAGGCATCAGCCTGCGGCTGAATTCCGTGCAGTCGCTGGAGGAGAAGTCGCTGCAGATGCAGAAGGCGATGCGCGTTTTCGTGCGCGATTCCGGCCCGCTGAAGATGGTCGCTGCCCACCTCAACGCCAGGGGCGACGGTCTGGTGTCGTTCATCGTCATCAAGGAAGACGGCAAGCGCGAGGTGGAAGTGGCATTGCCGAACAAATACCGCATCTCCCCCGAAATCGCCGCAGCCATGCGAAGCGCGCCTGGGGTGATCGATGTGGAGCTGGTCTGAGAACAGTAGATGGCGGTAGTATCACGTCGGCCTGCCATAGTTGAGTAGCTTTAACGCAGGCGCCGTTCAGCATTTCAGACCTTCACGCCAAAATTTTCTGTGACGTCTCGGGTTTTCACCTTGTGGCTCGCCGAGATTCCTTTTGTGGTGGAGTCTAACCGAAGACTTGCTGCTGCGCGAACCCTGACATAATGCTTCGCGATGGTAGAAATTTATGTTGATTTAGAATCGTTAAGATTGTATTTTGTTTAGCATAGCGAATGTGGGCTGCTCAATACTTGCCATGAATACAATTCTGCAAGCTTAAAACTCATCTGCATCATTATTGTGGGAGGAAGTGCCATGCCGATATCGGGCAGGGGGTGGGAGTTGTTTATTCAGCGTAAAAGCGAGCAGGTTAGAAACGGCCGCACGAGGACGATTGGCACCTATCAGGTGTTTCACGATGGAGAAGGTCAAGATGATTTGACGGGTATTGCGGTCGAGTCAAAGGGCCCAGGCGACAACGCAGTTCGGGGAAATGGTCGAAGGATCGAGGCTGGCCACTACCCGATCGGTACGCAGGCCGGGGCTCATTATGTTTCGATCGGCTATCTCGTCAGCACTGATTGCGACCAGACTCCGAAGCCTGGGATCGAGTTGCTTTCTTCAGGCACTGGCAACCGAACGGAAATATTGGTCCATCCGGGACATGGATTTCTTGCAAGTATTGGCTGCATCAACCTCAGCGATCCACTGCACGATGGGACGATCGACATACCGTTCGTCAACAGCCGTGACCGCGTGATCGCGGCGATCAAGGACCTCAGGGCCTTCAGTGGCAATCTGTTCCCGCACTACAACGGACAGCCGATTGCCAACGCATTTGTTGTCATTGACGGCGAGCCCTAAACGCCAGTGTCTCACAATCGGCGGCTTCCTGGCCACCGCCAAGCAAACATCTCGACATCAGCGTTATAGGGGACGGAAAATGCCAGACGTTCAGTTTATACCAGCTCTCATGGCAGCTTTGCGGATGCATGAGATCGGCACCAATACACCTTATAAGCTTTACTTTGCCGGCAAGGCGAAAAGCGGCGCTTCATTCGGCTTTATGCAAGGCGACCTTGCCGCTGGCCAAGGCAATGTGACCGAGACTTTTGTCACGATCCTTAAGCTCGCCGGCGTAGCAAAGTCCGACATAAAGGGCTTTCTCAAGCTTTTGGCGGTTCATCGCGTCGTCAACCCGCTGGCGCCGGCGGACACGGCATTAATTAACGGCGCAATGGTCGCCGGCGCCAGCAAGGTCGACGAGATGGATCAACAAATACTGGCTGGTGTCTTCAACGACCTCGACACCTGCATTGCCGTGGCAAAAGGCGCAGGGCGGCAGATCACGGGAGTGGCGCTGCTCTTCATGGCGCTGTGGATCAACATGTCTGGCCATCCGACAAAACTGCTGGACTGGTTGAAGGGCCGAGATCCGCATCTGGTTCATCCTGTCCCCATCCCGCCAGCGATCGTCGGGGCGCCGGATATACGTGGCTACCTATCGGCCACGGACTATTACGTCAGCAATCCCGGCAATCTTCTGCATCTGGATTCATCGGTTGCCGTTGGTGCCAGTCTGGTTCCTGCCGGCGTAAACGCTTCCTAACCCCTCTTCGTCGCCAATCCGCCCTGCCGCGTGATCGTGATGAAGTCGGTGCCCTTGCCGGTTTCCGGGCCGACGCCGGTGTCGGAGATGGTCAGCGACGAGCCTGTCGTCAGCAGGTCCTCGATCTGGCGCCTGATGTCGTCCGGGATGGTGATGCGGTCGAGCGCCCGGTCGGCGGCGTCGAAGCCTTCCGATACCCGTTCGCTGGTGATGCCGTAGCGTTTCTTCGCCTCTCTGGAGAGATCTCCGTCCAGCGTCAGGCCGAACCATTGTGCCTGTCCGCTTGCCCGGTCGACGTCATGGGCGGTGAAGAAATGCGTTCCGAGCGCTTCCTGCGGCTCGGCGATGATGGCGGAGGCTTCCAGCACCGGTTTGAAACCCTGGCGCACCATGATCGAGCCGTTCGGTGGCTCGCCCTTGCCGGCGGCGTTGTAGACGGCCTTCATCAGCTCCGGCCCGATCAGTCCGCCGGTCGCAGGCATCGCATGGGCGCTGCGGAAATCCCGGATCGCCTGGACGGTTGCCTGGCCGAGATAGCCATCGGGCAGGCCGGCGTCGAAGCCGAGGCCGGACAGAAGCTGCTGCAGGTCGCGGACGTTTTCGCGCAAGCCCCGGCGGGTGATCAGGATGCTGAGCGGCGCTTCGTTGCGTGGTGGAGCCAGCACAGGCGGCGGCGGCAAGGCTGCGGTGTCGTTCATCGCCACCTCGACCGGCGCGGAGCGCACCAGAAAGCCCGGGGTCGTCGGGCGGAGCGCGAGTTCCGTGAACATCGGCCCGCTGTTTGCCGGTGCCAGCGGATGGAACAGCGTCGCATGCTGGATCGGCTGCGGCACAACGGCGGCATCGGCAATGACCACGTGCACACCCGGCTGTGTCATCTCGTAGAGCTTCTTCGCAAACGCCTTCGGCATGCGGACGCAGCCATGGGACGCCGGATAGTTCGGCACCGAGTTGGATTCGTGCAGAGCGATGCCCGACCAGGTCAGTCGCTGCATGAAAGGCATCGGCGAATTCGAATAGATATTCGAGCGGTGGTAGATCTCCTTTTCCAGCACGGAAAAGATGCCTGTCGGCGTCGAGTGCCCGGATTTTCCGGTCGATACCTTCGAGGTGGCAATCACCGTGTCGCCGTCATAGACCGACAGCTGCTGCCGGTTGGTCGACACGACGATCTGCAGGATAAGCGCATCGGCAGCATCCGCCGGATCGGCAAGTGCGGTGGCCGAAAGCAGGCCGATACCAAGAACCAGACGCAAAAACATGATGGCTACCAAACAACGCGGGACTCGTGGCGTGACGATAGCGGCGGAAGTTTAAGGAAGGCTTGAGACTTTACAAAATTCAATTTCAGATTGCGTCACCGGGGCAAATGCCGTCGCAAGGGTTTAAGTAAGGACCCCTTGGCAACAACCCAAGATATTGGTATTAAACGGAAAATGCGGACGTTGACGCTGTATCTTTCCGTCGCCATATGGTCCTGTCACAGGATAAATATTAGTATATCGAAAATGCTAATGAAGCTTGTGGTAGGTTGATGGCTCCGGTCGGCGTATGTCGGTAACGTCTTATAGTATTAAATCGCAGTGACCTGGTCAGTTTGGAATATGTATGCCTGAGAATGTTGTCGAAATGGGAAGTCCGCAAGGCGCGCGCGAGGCGCGGGTGGACACGGTAGCTGTCATAATACCTTATTATAATGGTTCTCAATATATCAGGAGAGCAGCCGAGAGCGTTCTTGCGCAGACGGTTGCTGCAACGGAATTTGTTGTCGTCGACGACGGGTCATCGCCAGAAGAAGCGGCACTGCTAGACGAAATTGCCCAGTCCATGGGCTTTCGTGTCCTGAGAAAGGAAAATGGCGGTCAGGGAACGGCGAGGAATTACGGCGTTTCCCACACGTCTTCACGATTTATCTGTTTTCTCGACCAGGACGATTTCTACCTCAAAACGCATATCGCGACACTCCTCGATGCCGTTCGGTTCGACGACCCCCACTTCGGCTGGGTGTATGGCGACCTGATGGAGGCAGACGGAGACGGCAACATCGTCCGCTCGGGGATGGTCAAGGACCACGCATCCCACCCCAAGCGTTTCATCAACGACCTGATCGCGAACGATATGTTCGTTCTCCCTTCGGCATCGCTGATTGATCGTACGGCCTATGAAGCCGTCGGCGGTTTCGATCCGCAATTTACGGGCTACGAAGATGACGATCTTTTTCTCCGCATCTTCCGCCGCGGCTACACAAACTATTATGTCGACAAGGCGGTGACGGTCTGGTGCATCAATAGTGACAGCACCTCCTACAGCATCAAGATGAGCAGAAGCCGGCTTCGCTACGTGAAGAAGTTGTGCTCCCTGTTTCCCGACGACGAGGATAGAAGACGCAATTATGTTCGGGATCTCATAGCGCCGCGCTTCACCAACATGATCATTACAGATGCTTTCCGGGCCGTGGCGCTTTCCAAGACGCCACAACAGAAAAAGATGGCGGCCTATAAAAATGAACTCGTCGAAATCATGAACGATTACGTCGAAACTGTCTCAGGCTGCACGAGACTGACGATGTCGTCCCGAATTTCGATCTATGCGCAATCCAAGATCATCAACACGAAGTCGAAAGCTATTTCCATGGCGGCGTTGTATCTCCTGAGAACTTCCAGGCGCGCCAGAAAACTGGTCCGTTAAGATTGTAGCACTACCGGGCTGGATGCGCTTCCCGGCCCGCCCATGGGGCCGAGCGTTTTTCTGCGGACGCGGTAGCGCAGAGCTTCGGTCCTGAAGGCGTGAAACAGCCTCGCGGCTCCTGTCGCGAGGCCCCCTCGGGCTACTCGCGGCGTTTGCCGCTCCCAAACGTATACCCGGTTTCCACCGAACGATTGCCGAACTTGGCCCTGAGCTTGTCCATGGCCGCCTCGGCGGCGGCCCTGCGGGTGGCGGGCTCGTCGACGAGATCGGGCGGGTCGGCGCGGTCGGCGTCGCAGAGGTCGGCGACGCCGATGCCGAGCAGGCGGAATTTCGTGCCGTCCGCCTCCGCCTCCAGCAAATTCAGCCCGGTGCGGAAAATCCTGTCTGCCAGTTGGGTCGGATCCGCGAGCTTTCGGTTGCGGGTCCGGCTTTTGAAGTCCGCCGTCTTGAGCTTCAGCACCACTGTCTGGCCGGCGATCTCCCCCTTCTTCAGCCGTCGCGAGACTTTTTCCGACAGGTTCCGCAGGATGGGGACGAGATCCTCATAGCGCGCAATGTCGTCGAAGAAGGTCGTCTCCGCCGAGACGCTCTTGGCCGGGTCGTTCAGGTGCACCTGCCGGTCGTCGATGCCGCGCGACAGGCGGAACAGCCGCTGGCCCATGACGCCGTAGCGGCGCATCAGTGCTGCTTCCTCCATTGTCTGCAACTGGCCGATCGTGCGGATGCCATCGCCCTCCAGCGTCGCCGCAAAGGCCTTGCCGACGCCCCAGATGGTCGTGACAGGCCGCGGCGCCAGAAACGCGATCGCCTCCTGCCGGCCGATCACGGAAAAGCCGCGCGGCTTGTTGAGGTCGGAGGCGACCTTGGCGAGGAACTTGCAATAGGAAAGCCCGACCGAGACGGTAATGCCGATCTCATCCTGCACGCGCCTTGCAAACCGCGCCAGGATGCGGGCAGGGCGGTCGTGATGCAGCAGCTCGGTGCCGGCCAGTTCGAGGAAAGCCTCGTCGATCGACAGCGGCTGCACCAGGGGCGTCAGCTCCTCCATCATCGCCCGCACCTGGCGGCCGACGCGCACGTATTTCTCCATGTCGGGCGGAATGACGATGGCCTCGGGGCAAGCCTCCAGCGCCTTGTACATCGGCATGGCCGAGCGCACGCCATGGATGCGGGCGATATAGCAGCAGGTCGACACGACGCCGCGCTTGCCGCCACCGATGATCACCGGCTTGTCGGCGAGGGCGGGATTGTCGCGCTTCTCCACCGAAGCGTAAAACGCGTCACAGTCGATATGGGCGAGCGTGAGATCGTTGAGTTCCCGGTGAAAAACCAGCCGCGGACTGCCGCAGGCGCGACAGCGTGCGGTCACAGCCGGCTGCGCGCTCAGGCAGTCACGGCAGAAGCCGGGCACGGTATCGGGCAAATTGGACATGGCGAGAACAAATGTTGAACATTCTCACTCTATGCAATAAGCTGCCACCACTCAAGGATGAAATCTGGCGAGGAGACCGAGCATGCATCAATGCCGACAATCCCGGCGGTCACAGGCCGATATGGGCCCTGATCAGCCTCTCCGCCGCAGCCCAGTCCTCAGCGCCGACAATGCCGGGCGAGGGAGCCGGCAGGAACGGCCGGAAATCGGCATTCGCCATCAGGTTGATCAGCAGGCAGCCGGGCAGGGCCTCGCCGACCGAAAGCAGGTTGCGCTCGATATCGTCGAGGAACACGACCGGCTGCGGCCGGTCGCCATGCAGGCGGGCAAGCACCGGCCCCTTCGGCTGTTCGGTGGCGATCATGGGAAAGTGCAGGCCGAACCGGTCGAGCACCGCCCGGCGGACTTCGCGATGGCGCGGCGGCATGGCGGTGAGAAAAACGATGTCGGCATCCCGGCCGAGGCTGGCCAGCGTTTCGACGACGCGCGCGGCCGGTGTCTGCCATTGGTCCTGCGTCACGAAGAAGTCTTCGATCAACGCCGAAACGGTCGCGTCGTCCGGCACGGTGCCATCACGGCGCGAGACGACGTTCCCGTGCAGGCGGAAGGAGCGCGGCAACAGGTCGTAATCCCTGGCGCGGAGAAAACAGGTAAATGGCGTCAGGAACTCGAGCACGACCTCGTCGATGTCGCAGACGACGAGGGGCCTGTCCCGAAGCGGGACATGTCGGATATCGGTTGTCTCGTCCAAGATCAGTATTCTCCCGATGCAAGGCCGGGTGTGGAAAAATGTGCCGAAGCCGCCATCACGGCCTCGGGTGCCGTTCCCGTTGCCGAGCAGAAGGCCATTAGGGATGGCTCGTGGTTCATCAGGAAATCCAGGAGGCCGCCGAGAAAGCTTGGCTCGGTGACCGCATGGCGCAGCTGTGCAGGCTCCATGCCGGTCAATGCCAGGAACCGCCCGAACATATCCGGTTCGTTCGCAAGCCAACCAAGCACTGCAATGGCGATTTCGTGCGGATCTGCGTCAGATCCTTTCGGCTTCTTGAAGTTGCTTTGCATTTCGCGGGGCAAATTACCTTTTTCTCAACCAAATGCCGCTAGCGTCAGACTAACGGATTTATCGAATCGGCGTCCGCGCGACTGTATATTTTCGCTGAGTGGATTCAAGGTCGGTCGCGAGGACGCTGTATTATGCCCAAGCAAGTGATGATTGTCGAAGACAACGAGCTCAACATGAAGCTCTTTCGCGACCTCATCGAGGCGTGCGGCTATACCACGATCCAGACACGGAACGGCATGGAAGCACTCGAACTCGCCCGCAAGCACCGTCCGGACCTGATCCTGATGGACATTCAGCTTCCAGAGGTCTCGGGCCTGGAAGTGACGAAATGGCTGAAGGAAGACGATGAGCTGCATGTCATTCCGGTGATCGCCGTGACGGCCTTCGCCATGAAGGGCGACGAGGAGCGCATCCGCCAGGGCGGCTGCGAGGCTTATGTCTCGAAGCCGATCTCCGTGCCGAAGTTCATAGAAACAATCAAGACCTATCTGGGCGACGCCTGAGCGTCGAAAAAGACCTTATGACAGCGCGAATTCTGGTTGTTGACGATATCCCTGCGAATGTGAAGCTGCTCGAAGCGCGGCTCCTCGCCGAGTATTTTGACGTGCTGACCGCCGACAACGGACAGGATGCCCTGGCGATATGCGATGCCACCCAGGTTGATCTCATTCTGCTCGACATCATGATGCCAGGCATGGACGGATTCGAGGTCTGCGAGCGTCTGAAGGCAAATCCCCGTGTTGCCCATATCCCGGTGGTGATGGTGACCGCGCTGGACCAGCCGGCCGACCGTGTTCGCGGCCTCAAGGCCGGCGCCGATGACTTCCTGACGAAACCTGTCAACGATCTCCAGCTGATCTCCCGCGTCAAGAGCCTGCTGCGCTTGAAGACCCTCAGCGACGAGCTGCGCTCGCGCGCCGAAACCGCGCGCACGCTCGGCTTCGACGACGGCCGGATCGGCGAAGGCAAGGGCGAGGAAGCGGCGCAGGTGCTGCTGGTCGACGGTCGTGCCAACTCCCAGGAACGCATCGTGCGTGCCCTGAAGCCGATCGCGCGCGTCGTTGCAATGTCTGATCCCCAGGCGGCCCTGTTTGAAGCGGCCGAGAGCCCTTTCGAGCTGGTGATCGTCAATTCCAATTTCGACGACTACGATCCGCTGCGCCTGTGCTCGCAGTTGCGTTCGCTGGAGCGCACCCGTTTCCTGCCGGTGCTGCTGATCACCGAGCAGGGGGCCGACGACATGATCGTCCGTGCCCTCGAGCTTGGCGTCAACGACTACATCGTCCGCCCGGTCGACCCGAATGAGCTGGTCGCCCGCTGCCTGACGCAGATCAAGCGCAAGCGCTATAACGATCGGCTGCGCGCCAGCGTCCAGCAAACCATCGAGTTGGCCGTCACCGACGCGCTCACGGGGCTGCATAACCGCCGCTATCTCGACAATCACCTTTCGATCCTGTTCAACCGGTCAGTCCAGCGCGGCCGGCCGCTATCCCTGCTGATCACCGACATCGACCGGTTCAAGGCGGTCAACGACCTCTATGGGCACGATGCGGGGGATCAGGTGCTGAAGGAGTTTTCCGCCCGTGTGCGCTCGGCGGTTCGGGGCGCTGATCTCGCCTGCCGTTACGGCGGCGAGGAGTTCGTGGTCGTCATGCCGGATACGACGGCAGAGGTCGCGGCGTCCGTCGCGGAGAGGCTGCGTTCAGCGGTCGAAAGCACGCCTTTCACGCTTCGGGGTACGGGCGAGACGATCCACATCACCGCTTCTTTCGGGATCTCGTCGCGGCAGCCGTCGCTCGACGTTCCGGACGAGTTGCTGAAGCAGGCCGATCGTGCGCTTTATGAGGCCAAGAATGGCGGTCGCAATCGCGTCGTGGCCGCTGCCGCCTAGTTCGTAGGGCCTCGAGCGGCAAGATTCGGCGCCGCCGGCAGGTTTTTCCACAACCATTACAAAAGTTTAATATCTAAGAAATATTGCGGATAAAATTCCGCTAACATCTGAAATTTAAGTAACCGCGCGTTGTGTCGATAGCAAAAATCAGCTTCCATTGGCGATGTGGCGGCGGCGGGATGCTTTATTTCTACCGGAGGCTAATAGAGCTGCCCAGTATGCACCAGCTTAAATAAGCGCGCGGTGCCTTTTCCTGTTAAAAACATTATCTTGTGTTCCAAGTAATCCTTCGCAAATGAAAAATTACAATTTTATAACTTTAAGTATACATGCAAATGTAAATAGTACCGCGTGTAAAGTTCGAAGCGTAGTTCTATTAAACTGCACCCGGACGGCGCAAGTTTAACCATAGAATCAGTCTTAACTCTTTTGATACCTAAGAGTTCTTGATTTTAACCCGCTTTTAAGCGAGTTTAACGGTGTCGAGATATTGTCCGGTTGGACAGAAACACCCCATGATGCTCAGGTCCGCCGCATCGCCTGGTTCGTGGGGTCGGTCGGTCCGGATGCATGTCCCGCGGTTCCTCGTACCGCTTTGCATCTGGCCGACCCCTAGTGAACGCCGCTCTTTCCCGCCGGAAGAGCGGCGTTTCCTTTATGGCAGAACGGCCGTCCCGGAGAGAAGAGAACAGGCAGATCCGCTTATATTAGGATAGCGTGATTTAGCACGCTGATATTCCGCGTGCAATATCCAGAACGGAGCGCCCGGAAATTAAAAAAGGCGCGACCCCGGAAGGCGCGCCCTTTAAACTTCGAAACCATCGAGATCTTACTTGATCTTGGTTTCCTTGAACTCGACGTGCTTGCGTGCGATCGGGTCGTACTTCGTCTTGTTCATCTTGTCGGTCATCGTGCGGCTGTTCTTGGTGGTGACGTAGAAGAAGCCGGTGTCGGCCGTCGACAGAAGCTTGATCTTGATTGTTGTTGCCTTGGCCATGGTCGTCCTGCCTTTAAGAAAAATGATGCCGTGGACGGCCGGTTGCGGTCCACGGCAAATTATGGCGCGAAATTACAAATCGCGCCCGAAAAGTCAACCCCTGTTCCCCAGGAACAGCAAACGGGCCCCGGAAAGCAGTACATAAAGCCCGAAGAACCCGGCAATCGCCCAGGCAAAACCGTTGGTACCGGCAGCGTCTATCGCGGTGCCGATGGCCTGCGGCCCGGCCACGGTGCCAATCGCGTAACAGAAGACAAAGGCTGCATTGGCTGCGGCCAGATCTGGCCCTGTCAGCTGGGAACCGAGGTGACTGAGGCCGACCGTGTACAGTCCGGAGACGCAGCCGCCGAAGAACAGCAGCAGTCCGGCTGTTATCATCCAGTTACCGACCACCCACGGCAGCGCCAGCGCGCCCACAAGGCCCATGCAGGCCATGATGACGAGCAGCGGCCGCTTGTCCGCCATCTTGTCCGACAGCAGCCCCAGCGGGATCTGAAAGACGACGTTGCCGATGCCCATCATCGTCAGGAGCAGGGCGGCGTGCGATTCGGTGAAGCCGGACCGGGTGGCGTAGATCGGAAACAGCGACAGGCCCCCCGCTTCGACAGCGCCGAACACGAACACAGCTGCGGTCGCCGTCGGCACCAGGAAGACGTAGCGCATGAAATGCATCTCCGGCTTTTCTTCCAGAACCGGGCTTTCGTTGCGGGCGATGAAAATCGGGATCGCGGCGACAAGAATGGCCACTGCGCCGATCATGAAGGGAAGGATGCCCTCGCTGCCGACGAGGGAAAAAATCAGTGGGCCTGCCGCAAAGCCGAGCGACAGCACCGTGGCATAGAGCCCGAGCACGAAGCCACGCCGCGAGGGCGGAGAGGCGGCGTTGATCCAGAATTCGGAAAGAATGAACAGGGTCGTCGTTGCGCCATGGAACACCAGGCGCAACGGGAACCACATCCAGAAGGCCGTCGCGTAATAGAACCCGACCGCGCTGATCGCCGAGAGAAACACCGCCCACATCATCGTCGAGGCGACCCCGAAGCGGTGTGCGAGACGCGTGGTGATGGGTGCTGCGATCATCGCTGCGATACCCGCCATGGCCGTATTGAGCCCGATCAACGACGATGAAATGCCGCGTTTTTCGAGGATGATGCTGAAGAGGGGAAGGCCGAGACCGATGGCGATGCCAACGGCCGAAATCGACGAGATCGCGGCGAAAAGCGAGGGCCAGTGAATTTCTTCGACATGGCCGACCTTGCCGTTCGTCGGTTCAGTCATGGTTGATCCTTAGCATGGGGCGGACAGACCGTCCGCGTCTCCGAATTGAGAGGGCATCTTGCCGGCAAATCCGGACAGCGACATCGCGCCGTCAGGTCGATCGCAGCGGCCGGAGTATTCCCGACAATGCCGGCAATGTTCAGACAAGAAATGGCGCTCATGTCAACCCATGGCAGGCCGCGACATCAGGTCCTGTGGGGAAAAACTGCGGCGATTCCTGTGCTTTCGCATAAGCCCATCGCTTTGGCATAGAAACGGCTCACCCTTTCCCGCTGCCGTCGTCGAATTCGTCAGGCTGGTCGTCGTGGCCGCTGAAGCCGTGCATGCGCAGCGCCCATTGCAGGCCGATGACGCCGCCCTTGATCGGCTGGATGACGGCAAGCGCGGTCACGACAGTGATAGGCGCCCAGATCGAGAGCGTTGCCCACATCGGCAGATGATAGAGCGTGTCCGCGATCATGTAGCCGCCGACGACGACATGGCCGAGCACCAGGATGACCAGGTAGGGCGGCAGATCGTCGGAGCGGTGGTGAAAGATTTCCTCGCCGCAGGCAGCACAGTTGTCCACCGGCTTCAGGAAGGCGCGGAACAGCTTTCCACGTCCGCAATTCGGGCACCGGCTGCACATGCCGCGCAGGATGGCCCGGCCGAGCGGGCGCTCCGTTTTCTCAGGCCTGCCATAGCGGATGACAGGGACCGAACCGCTTGATGACATCTCTTCTCCCCCCAGCCGCCCTCCAGCAGCTATTTTCGACCGCGCGGGGGCCTCGTCCCCGGCTTCTTGCGCACCGGCGTGGCACCGCGGCCAGACTTGTGGAACGAGCGCATGCCGCGCGGCAGTTCGCGCCCCTCGCTCAGCATCTCGAAGCGCAGCGCACCCGCCAGCGGCACCGCCTCGACCAGCTTGACCTTGACGCTGTCGCCCAGCCGGTAGCCGAGCCCTGTCCGGTCGCCGACCAGCGCCTGGTGCGCCTCGTCGTAGATGTAATAGTCGTTGCCGAGCGTCGAGATCGGAATGAAGCCGTCGGCACCGAATTCGGGCAGGCCGATGAACAGCCCGGACTTGGTAACGCCACCGACGCGGCCGTCGAACTCTTCGCCGACGCGGTTTGCAAGGTGATGGGCGATCAGCCGGTCGACCGTTTCGCGCTCGGCCGCCATGGCGCGGCGCTCGAAGGTCGAGATTTCGGCAGCGACGTCGTCGAGACCGGCTTCTTCCTCCGGCGTGATGCCGCCTTCGCCCAATCCGAGCGACCCGACCAGCGCCCGGTGGACGATCAGATCGGCGTAGCGGCGGATCGGCGAGGTGAAGTGGGCATACTTCATCAGGTTGAGGCCGAAATGGCCGAT
>CAZZZI010000070.1:0-10820 GCA_964658415.1 uncultured Sphingomonas sp.
TCGAGATAGGTCATGGCGCCGTACTTGTCGGCGAGGTCGCAGATTTCCTTGATCGGCGCGATATCGCCATCCATCGAGTAGACGGATTCGAAGGCGATCATCTTCGGGGCCTTGGGATCGGCGGCGGCAAGCTTTGCCTCCAGATCCTTGAGGTCGTTGTGGCGCCAGATCACCCGGTCGCATTTCGCATAGCGGATGCCCTCGATCATCGAGGCGTGATTCAGCGAATCCGAGAAGATGATCATGCCGGGGATGCGCGAGCCGAGCGTGCCGAGGGCAGCCCAGTTCGAGACATAGCCCGAGGTGAACACCAGCGCCGATTCCTTGCCGTGCAGGTCGGCCAGTTCGCGCTCGAGAAGAACGTGGTAATGGGTGGTTCCAGAAATATTCCGGGTGCCTCCCGCACCCGCGCCACAGTGGTCGATCGCCTCCTTCATGGCCTCCACCACCTTCGGGTGCTGGCCCATGCCGAGATAGTCGTTCGAACACCAGACGGTCACGTCGCGGGGGCCGTCGGGCGTATGGCGGGTGGCGCGCGGAAAGCTGCCGCGATGACGCTCCAGGTCGGCAAACACGCGATAGCGGCCTTCCTGGTGCAGTCCGTCCAGTTCGCCCTTAAAAAATGCTTCGAAATCCATCATTTTCTCCAGTACCGTGTCTGACTTGTATGACTGCTACACGGCACGTCAACCCTCCTCGCTCGACTGCGGCAAAAGGCCTTAGTTTGGAATAGCTCAAAAGAGAAAATAGACCATCGTCAGATTTTTGCAATTGATCCAAAGCAACTCAACAGGGACGTATTGTCACGGATGTATATGAAGGATTGGTAAAATACCATCTACCCTTCTAGGCTGCCCGCAGCGACGGGGCAACGGCGGTTGCAGCTTTGCTAAAAAACCCGGCATGTCCGGTGGACAATCACATTTCGCCCTATATTTTAGGCTTCAACTCGGCATCAAGACGGCGTGAACGCCGCGCTGAAACAAAAAGGGACGGCCAGCCGTACTGACGGCATAGCCAACGTGGAGAGAGATATGAAGAAAGTATTGGCCTTCGTCCTGATCGGCCTGTCGATTGCCAGCTGCACACCGACGGAGCAGGGTGCAGGCATCGGCGTGGCATCCGGCGCCCTGATCGGCGGCGCCGCAACCGGCAATATCCGTGGCGCGGCCATCGGTGGCGCAATCGGCGGCCTGACCGGCGCTGCCATCGGCAGCGTCGCCGAGCAGCCGGGGCAGTGCTATTTCCGTGACCGCTACGGTCGCCGCTACATCGACGATTGCCCGCGCGGCGGTTACCGCGACGACGGATACTGAGCCCAACCCGTGACAGGCAGGTTCCGGATCGCGATCCGGGGCCTGCATCCGCCGCCCTTCGCTATCCAGCGTATATTATTAAAATGCTACACACGACGGTTTTTAGCCGCTATGGTAGGATGCGTTAACCTCTGGAGACGCAAAGCTGGGTAAATTCTAAGTAACTGTAAAGCGGCGCATGCACATCAGACGAACCGGCCCGGGGATTGGTTTTGCGTATCGACGAGCAGGCACCGTTGTAGCGGTCGCGGCTTGCGTCCTTGTGAGTCCCGCCCTCATCAACGACGCCTTTGCGTTCAAACTGTTCGGCATGCAGATTTTCGGCAAGGACGACGACGCCAAGGACGCGGTTGCCGATCCCGTGCGATACTCGGTGACGCTGAGCACCGGCGCCGCCGACAAGGACCTTAAATCGTCTATCGAGCAGAGTTCGATGCTGGAAGCAGACAAGGACAAGGCGGTTTCCGGCGATCTCGGCGTGGTCATCAAGGCGCGCGACGACCGCGATCGCCTGCTGGCTTCCCTCTACGAACACGCCCGCTACGGTGCGGTGGTCACGATTACCGTCGATGGTACCGATATCGATCGTCTTCCGCCGCAGCCGACATTCAGCCGTGCGCGACCCGTACCTGTTGTCATCACGGTCGATCCCGGCCCTCTCTTCAAGCTCGGCAAGATCCGCATGGAAGGCGATGCTGCCGGCCACGACCCCGCGACCTACGGCCTGACGCCGGGCGGCGACGCCGGTTCGCTTGTCATCATCAAGTCGGGGGACAAGGTCGTTTCCGACCTCAAGAACGAAGGCCGGCCGCTGGCAAGGGTGGTCAGGCGCGATGTCGTCGCCGATCACGCGACCAATACGGTTGATGTCACGCTCGACGTCAAGGGCGGCCCGGTTGCCGATATCGGCAATGTCACGGTGACAGGCGAAAAGCGTCTCGATCCGACCTTCGTCCAGCGCTATTCTCGCCTCAACAAGGGCGACCGCTATTCGCCCGAGCAGCTGAAGAAGGCCGGCGAGCGGCTGCGCAAGCTCGGCGCCATCGGCAGCGCGACGATCCATCAGCCCGACAAGCTCGATCCGGATGGCACCTTGCCTCTGAACCTCGAAATTTCGGAGGCTAAGCGCCACTATTTCGGCGTCGGCGCCCAATACTCGACCACCGACGGCATCGGACTGCAGGGCTACTGGGGCGACCGAAACGTCTTCGGCCAGGCTGAATCGCTGCGCATCGAAGGCACCGTGTCGCGCCTCGGCGAGACCACCAGCTACAAGGACCTCGATTACGAGGCCGGCATCATCTACACCAAGCCCGCCGCCGTGCTGGCCGCCGGAACCTTCATCGCCAGCCTGAAGGCCGCCAGCACCAACCCGGACAACTACAGCGCCAAGACCATCACCGGCGATGTCGGCTATTCCTACGAGCTCAGCGATTACGATACCGCGCTCGCAAGCGGCCGCGTCACCTATGAAACCAGCACGATGGACGCCTTCGGCGACCAAAAGTTCCTGACATTCTCGATACCGCTCCAGTATATCCGCGACACCCGCGACAACAAGCTGGATCCGACCGAGGGTTACCGGGCGACGGTCGATGCGCAGCCGAGCTACGAGGCTCTCGGCGGCACGATCTTCACGTCGATCGAAGGTTCGATCTCGGGCTACAAGGGCATCGGCTCCGACGACAATGTCGTCTTTGCCGGCAAGCTTGCCGCCGGCTCCCTGCTCGGCGCCAACGATATCTCGGACATTCCGACGACGCGGCGCTTCTTTGCCGGCGGCGGCGGTTCGGTCCGCGGCTATGCCTATCAGGAAATCACCGCCTACAACGCACAGAACCAGGCGACCGGTGGCAGCTCCTACGCCACGGCTTCGCTGGAGGCGCGCGTCAAGGTCACGCAGACGATCGGTCTCGTTCCCTTCGTCGACGTCGGCAGCGTCACGGCCAAGAACATTCCCGACTTCTCCGACGTCCGCATCGGCGCAGGCCTGGGCCTGCGTTATGCGACGCCTTTTGGCCCGATCAGGGTCGACTTCGCCGTTCCGCTGAACAAATACCAGGGCGGGGCGTCCTATGGCATCTATGCAGGCATCGGGCAGTCCTTCTGACAGTGCAGCAATGTCGAGCTGAAATACCGGCACCAAATGGGGTAAGATCGCTCTGATGAGCACTTTGATAAACGTTTTGAGCGGTCTGATACGGCTCGTCGGCATCGTCCTCGTTGCCGTCCTGGTGATTGCGATCGGCTTGGTTCTGGCGATCGGGTTTGCGCCGGGCGTGACGCGATTTGCCGTCGATGAAGTTGCCAAGCTGGCCTCTACCCCCGACCGCACGATCACCGTCACGGATCCCTCCGGACTTCTGACCGGCAGGCTCCGGGCCGGCAACGTGACGCTATCGGACACCAAGGGCATCTTCGGGCAGATCTCCGGCCTGTCGATCGACTGGTCTCCGCTCGCCCTGATCAAGGGCACCTTCCATGCCGAAACGATAGCCGCCGACAAGGTGGATCTCGTGCGCGCCCCCGTGAGCACCACCGAAGACGTGCCGGAACCGACGCAGGCAACGCGCACGGCCTTTACGTTGCCCGTCGCCGTCACCGTCGATGCGTTCAACCTGCCCGACATCCGGTTGGGAAAGCAGATTGCCGGCAACGACTTCGCGCTCGCAGCAGCCGGCAGCCTCGACGCCGACAACACGAAGATGGCGATGAAGCTCAACGCCAACCGGCTCGACGTCACCGACGCGCGGCTGGTTGCCGACGTCGTCTTCGCGCCTGATGACAACCAGTTGAAGCTGCAGGCCAATCTCGCCGAACCCAAGGGCGGCATGCTGGCCGGTATCCTGCGCCTGCCCGGCAGTCCCGCCATGAACGTCGATCTTTCCGGCCAGGGTCCGCTCTCGGACTGGACGGGCAAGCTGCAGGCGGCCCTCGACGGCCAGCCGATGGCGACAATCGACGGCCGGCATGTGCTGTCGGCGGACGGCGTGCGGCACATCAGCGTCAAGGGCGGCGGCAAGGTCGATACGCTCGTGCCGCCGAACTTCCGGCCGCTGTTTGCCGGCCAGACCACCATCGACGTCGCGGCGGCTTTCGACGGCAAGGGCAAGATCGATATCCAGACCGGCAACCTTGCCACCGGCAGTGTCGTGCTTGCCGCTTCGGGAACGCTCGATCCTGCCGGCAACAACAGCCTCAATGCCAATCTGATCGGGACATCAGGACCCGTAGACTTCCGCTGGCCGCTTGCCGACGGCGAGGCCCGCGCCCTGATCTCGCGCGTCGATCTCGCCCTCACCGGGGCAGCGCAGTCTGCAAAAATCGATGCCAGGGCGCAGATCGACAGCGCGAGCCTGCCGCAGGGTCGTTTCGACAAGATCGACCTGACGGCAAAGAGCGACGATTTCAACATCTCGGCAACCTCGGGCCCGCTTCTGCTGAACCTCGCCGTCGCGGATGCCTCCTTTGCCGACCCCGACCTCCAGCGCGCTATCAAGGGGCCCCTCTCGCTGTCCGCCCCCATCCAGCTCTCCGCCGACAATATCGGTTTCAACGGAACGACACTGCAGAGCGGCGTCATCAACGGCACGCTCAACGGCCGCTACACCTTGACCTCGCAGTCCGTGAACGGCAATTTCAAGCTCACGGTGGCACCGAAGGCGTTGCCGGATGCTGTCGCTGCAAAATTCGACACGCCCGTTTCGCTGGAGGCCCAGGTTGCCGGCACCATTCCGTCCAAGATCAATCTGTCCAACATCCACCTGAAGTCCGGAACCGCCGAGATCAACGGCAGCATCGCGCTGGCCGCCAAGACGCTGACGGCGGACCTTTCGGGCCGGCTGCTCAAATTGTCGAAGCTGCTGGAGACGGCAGACGGCCAGGCCGATTTCGCCGTCAAGGCATCCGGTCCGCTGACGGCGCTGAGCGTCGACGCCACGCTTAAGGCGATCAACGTCAAGCTGGCCGGCCGCCTGCTGGACACGCTCGATGTCGCGGTCAACGGCACCGCCGATCCGCAGGCTCCCCAGGGCAAGGTCACGGCCACGGGCTCGATCGACGGCAAGCCGATCAGCATCAGCGCCAACGCCACCTCGAAGGACGGCGTCACCGATATTCCCGGCCTCAGCGCCGACATCGGCGACAATAGCCTGAACGGCTGGCTGACACTGTCGCCGGGCTTCGAGCCCGCCGGCGCATTGTCGTTCGACTTTCCGGACATCGGCCTGTTGGCGGCCCTTGCCGGGCAGCACGCCGAGGGCAATCTCCGGGGCGACATCAAGATCGACAACGACAACGGCAAGATATCGGCCGTCATCAACGCATCCGGAACCGGCTTGCGGCGCGATGCCTTTTCCGTGGTCAAGCCCGAGGTGGCGCTGACCATCAGCGACCTCAAGGCCTTTGCCGCCAACGGCAGCGTGCGCGCCGGCGAGATCGCCTCCGGCACGAACAGGCTGGTGGCTCCCGCTCTGACCTTCAAGCAGCAGGGAAACCGCACCGACTTCGACCTGAAAGCCACCTACGACGACAAGCCGGTGACGGCAGCGGGCAATGTGGTGACCGGCAACGGCCAGACCGTCGTCAGCCTCGACGACTTCGCAGCGACGCCGATGGCCATTCCGGTCAAGCTCAGCGCACCGACGAAGGCGACGATTGCCGACGGCAAGGTCACGCTGGGCGGACTGACCATCCAGACCGGCAGCGGTTCGATCAACGTGGCCGGCAGCGCCGGCGACACGCTCGACATCAAGGCAAAGATCAGCAGCCTGCCGGCAAGCCTGGCGAACACCTTCGTGCCCAGCCTCGACGCCGAGGGCACCATCTCGGGAACGGCAACCGTCACCGGCAAGCCGGCCGCCCCGAACGTCGTCTTCCAGGCAGACTGGGCCAACGCCGCGACGAGCCAGACGAAGTCCGCAGGCATCGGCGCGCTCGGGATCAAGACGAACGGCCGCTTTGCCGACAACAAGGTGACGATCGACCTCAACCTCAGCGGCCCTTCCGGCCTGACGCTGAACGGCGGCGGCAGCGTCGACATAACAGGCAGCAAGGCCCTTGCCCTGAAGTTCGACGGCAATGTGCCCTTCGACGTGCTGGCCGCACAGCTTGCGGCCCAGGGCCTGGTCGCGTCAGGCGCGGCGAAGGTCAACGTCCAGATCGGCGGCACGACGGCGGCACCGGCAATCACAGGCAACGTCAATGTCAGCGGCGCCAAGCTCGTCGATGTCCGCCGCAACCTCTCGGTCAACGGCATCTCGGCCAATGTGGTCCTCGAAGGCCAGCAGGCGCGTATCGCCAGCCTGAACGCGACGCTTGGAAGCGGCGGAACAGTCTCGGCCAGCGGCACCATCGGCATCTCCGGCGACCTTCCCGCGGACATCCTGGTCAAGCTCAACAGGGCCACCTATGTCGACGGCACGCTGGTGACCGCCACCGTCGACGGCACGCTCGGCGTCAAGGGCCCGCTTCTCGGCTCGCCGGTTCTCAGCGGCCGGCTGAAGCTCGAAAAAGCCTCGATAACAGTCCCGGAAAAGCTGCCCGCCTCGCTGTCGGAGATCAATATCCGCCACAAGAATGCCCCGGCCGCAGTGAAAGCCCAGTTCAAGAACGACAAGCCCCAGGGGGCGACCCAGAAATCCACCAGCCTCGGCCTCGACCTGCAGCTCGATGCACCCTCGCAGATTTTCGTGCGCGGTCGCGGCATCGACGCAGAGCTCGGCGGCAGCGTGATGATCAAGGGCACGGCCGCAGCGCCCATCGTCACCGGCGGCTTCACCATGCGCCGCGGCCGCCTGACCATTCTCAGCCGGCGGCTCGATTTCACCGACAAGAGCCGGATCAGCTTTGCCGGCGACCTGACGCCGACGCTGGACATGGAAGCGACCTCGACGGCCAGCTCGACCACCGTGACGGTCAACGTCTCCGGTGTCGCCACCGATCCGACGATCGGCTTCTCCTCCTCGCCGGCGCTGCCGCAGGACGAGGTGCTGGCGCAGCTGATCTTCGGCCAGTCGATGGCAAAGCTTTCACCGGTGCAGATCGCCCAGTTGGCCGATGCTGCGAGCCAGCTGGCCGGCGGTCGCTCCACCTCGCTGTTCGAGGGGCTGCGCAACCAGCTCGGCGTCGACGATCTCGACGTCACCACCGATTCCAAGGGAGAGGCGCAGGTGGGCGTCGGGCGCTACATCAACAAGCGCACCTATCTCGAACTGCAGCAGGGGACCGGCAATTCCACCAAGGCCGTCATCAACCTCGATGTCGGCCGCGGCATCAAGCTGCAAGGCTCTGCGGGCTCGAACGGAGCGGGCGGCGCCGGCGTCGTCTACGAGCACGAGTACGACTAAGGCTGCCGCCACCCGTATCGAGCAGGGCGTCGTCTCACAAAATCCTAGAAGCCGGTCTTGCTGGTCTTCAGCAGGATATTCGATTCCGTCGTGTTGATGCCGTCGATCAGCCGGATGCGCCGCAGCGTCTCGTCGAAGCCGGCGAGATCGTGGCTTTCCAGCTCGGCGATGAAGTCCCACTTGCCGTTGGTGCTGTGCAGGGCCCGTACCTGCGGCAGTCCGCGCAGCTGGTCGGCGACGCGATCGGCGAGCCGGCCGAGCACCTCGATCATGACGATCGCCCGCACCCCGGCCGCCCGCGTCTCGTGACCGGTACGGATGGTGAAGCCGGTGATCGTGCCGTTTTCCACCAGCCTATCGATCCGCGCCGAGACCGTGGCCCGCGAGGCGCCGGTGGCGGCGGCCAGAGACGACACCGCCGTCCTCGAATTAAGCCGGAGGGCGCTCAGCAATTCCCGGTCCAGATCATCCATCGACATCTCACTTTGCAAGATTGGGCTATGCAATCTGCTCAATCATAGAGGAAAACCGACACTTTTCCATCTTTTTGCTGTCATGGCCCCGCGTCATACTGCCGGGGCAAACCCTGGAGCCGCCGATGAACACCCATTCCACCGCCGTCACCCTGATTGGCGTGCCCCTTGAAGAAGGCGCCGGCCGACGCGGCGCCGCCATGGGCCCGACGGCCCTGCGCATCGCCGGGATCGACACCATGTTGACCGATCTCGGCCATACCGTGGTCGACAGCGGCGACCTGCATCCCGCCCCCGCCGCCGACCTGCCGGACCATCCGAAAGCCCATCACCTGAAAGTCGTTGGCGCCTTCACCCGGGCGCTCGAAGCGCGCGTCCACGATGTCGCGGCATCGGGCGGCTTCCCGCTGATCCTCGGCGGCGACCATGCCCTGTCGATGGGCAGCGTCTCGGGCATGGCCCGCCACGCCGCCGCCATCGGCCGGCCGCTGTTCGTGCTCTGGCTCGACGCCCATGCCGACTTCAATTCGCCCGAGACCTCGCCATCCGGCAACATCCACGGCATGCCGGTCGCCTTCTTCTGTGGCGAGGCTGAGTTTGCAGATATTTTGCCGGCTAACCGTCCTTTTGTCGACCCGCGCAAGGTCTATCAGGTAGGCATCCGCTCGGTCGATCCGCACGAGCGCGACGAGATCCACGAGCACGGCGTCAATGTCTTCGACATGCGCTCGATCGACGAACAGGGCGTCGCCGCCATTATCAGCAATATCCTGAAGACCGTCGGCGATGCCAACGGCCTCCTGCATGTCAGCTTCGACGTCGACTTCCTCGATCCCGACGTGGCACCCGGCGTCGGCACGACGGTTCCGGGCGGCGCCACCTTCCGCGAAGCACATCTGGTGATGGAGATGCTGTCGGACAGCGGCCTCGTCTCGTCGCTCGACCTCGTCGAACTCAACCCCTTCCTCGACGATCGCGGCAAGAGCGCCCGCGTGCTCGTCGAATTGACGGCCAGCCTGTTCGGCCGCCGCATCTTCGATCGCCCGACCCGCGCCGCATAGTTTCAAGAGGAGCAACCGTCGTGACCCTGTCCGCCAATCTGATCGCCACCGAACAGCGCCTCGGCGCCCATAACTACAAGCCGCTGGACGTCGTTCTCGCGCGCGGCGAAGGGGTCTATGTCTGGGACACGGACGGCAACCGCTATCTCGACTGCCTGTCGGCCTATTCCGCCGTCAACCAGGGGCACTGTCATCCGAAGATCCTCGCCGCCATGGTCGAGCAGGCCGGCAAGCTGACGCTCACCTCGCGCGCTTTCCGCAACGACCAACTGGCCTATCTCTACGAAGAGCTGGCCGCCCTCACCGGCTCCCACAAGATCCTGCCGATGAATTCCGGCGCCGAGGCCGTCGAGACTGCGGTCAAGGCGGTCCGCAAATGGGGCTACGAGGTCAAGGGCGTGGCCGAGAACCGGGCGGAGATCATCGTCTGCTCGGAAAACTTCCACGGACGGACCCTCGGCATCATCAGCTTCTCCACCGACCCGGATGCCCGCAACGGCTTCGGCCCCTATGCCCCCGGCTTCGTCACCGTACCGTTCGGCGATGCCGATGCGCTGGAGGCTGCCATCACCGAAAACACCGTGGCAGTGCTCGTCGAACCGATCCAGGGCGAGGCCGGCGTCATCATCCCGCCCGCAGGCTATTTCACCCGCGTCCGCAAGCTTTGCACCGACCATACCATCACCCTGATCCTAGACGAGATCCAGACCGGTCTCGGCCGGACCGGCAAACTGCTGGCCGAAGAGCACGAAGGCATCGAGGCCGACGTGACGCTGATCGGCAAGGCGCTGTCGGGCGGCTTCTACCCGGTCTCGGCGGTGCTTTCCAATTCCGACGTGCTGGGGGTGCTGAAACCCGGGCAGCACGGCTCGACCTTCGGCGGCAACCCGCTCGCCTGCGCCGTGGCGCGGGCCGCCCTGAAGGCGCTGACCGAAGAGGGCATGATCGACAATGCCGCCGCGATGGGCGATCGCTTCCTCGACGGCCTCCGGGCGATCCGGTCCAACATCGTCAAGGACGTCCGCGGCCGCGGTTTGATGATGGCCATCGAGCTCGAGCCGGAGGCAGGCGGTGCAAGGGCCTATTGCGACACGCTGAAGACGCTCGGCATCCTCGCCAAGGACACTCACGGCCACACCATCCGTCTGGCACCGCCACTGGTCATTACGGCCGATCAGGTCGACTGGGCGGTTCAGAAACTGGCGACAGTTCTAGCTTAGAACGCAGCGTGAGCGCTTTTTCTGCAGTTCTGCAGGTATTTTTACCCCTAAAAATCGAGGGGCTCCGATATATAATCAATTTTTAATCACTACATTATTATATAATACTCAATGGCGGCGGAGTGTAGCTCCGAACATGATGTATCTGCCGAGCCGAATTTGCGGCATGTGAATAAAATAAAATTAAACACAAGAAACCAGGCGTTCGCCTGAAGAACAGAAAGTAGGCACGATGCTTACTGTGTTCATTCGCCGCCGCGAATCTTGATTTCTTGCAAATTCACATTTTTGGGAGAATATTTCAATGTCGATGATGTCCCTTGGTTTCGGCGCAGAAGCGAAAGCAATCAACGCCGCCCTGATGAAATCTCAGGCTGTGATCGAATTCGATTTGACAGGAAAA
>CAZZZI010000070.1:10920-20285 GCA_964658415.1 uncultured Sphingomonas sp.
CCGCGGCAAGCCGTGGAAAATCATCAAGTTCGCCAGCGTCGTGACGGAAGCGAAGCTGCATGCTGCCGACGCGCAGGGAAAGCTCGATGCCATCTCCCGTGTCCAGGCCGTCATCGAATTCACGCCCGCCGGCGAAGTGCTGACCGCCAACGAGAATTTCCTGTCCCTGCTCGGCTACCGGCTCGACGAGATCCGCGGCCAGCATCATCGCATATTCTGCGACCCGGCCTATGTCTC
This sequence comes from uncultured Sphingomonas sp., assembly GCA_964658415.1. Lineage (GTDB taxonomy): Bacteria > Pseudomonadota > Alphaproteobacteria > Rhizobiales > Rhizobiaceae > Rhizobium. The sequence continues at coordinate 11,158 of CAZZZI010000070.1, forward strand.
CACGCCCGCCTACAAGGCATTCTGGGAGAAGCTGTCAGGCGGGGAGTTCGTTGCCGAGGAGTTCATGCGCGTCGGCAAGGGCGGCAAGATCGTCTGGATCCAGGCCTCCTATAACCCTATCCTCGACATGAACGGCAGAGTTTTCAAGGTCGTGAAGTTTGCGACCGATGTCACCGAGCGCGTCCGCGCCGTGAGCGAACTTGCCAGCGGCCTGACGTCGCTGTCCGACGGCAACCTCGTGACGCGAATCGACAGGCCGTTCATTCCGACGCTTGAAAAGGTCCGCGTCGACTTCAACCAGTCGGTCGAAAAGCTCGAGGCAGCGATGCGCGTCATCGCCGGCAACGCCAACGCAATTGCGGCCGGCGCCGGGCAGACCCGAACCGCCTCCGACGAACTCTCCAGGAGGACAGAGCAGCAGGCCGCCGCCGTGGAAGAGACCGCCGCAGCCCTGGAGGAAATTACCCAGACCGTGGCAGACAGCGCCCATCGCGCCGAGGAAGCCGCCAATCTCGTGGCCCAGACGCGCAGCGGCGCCGAGATTTCCGGCGAGGTGGTACGCAGTGCCGTCAGCGCCATGGGCGAGATCGACAAGTCGTCGCGCGAGATCAGCAATATCATCAGCGTCATCGACGACATCGCCTTCCAGACCAACCTCCTCGCCCTGAATGCGGGCGTCGAGGCTGCCCGCGCCGGCGAGGCAGGCAAGGGCTTTGCCGTGGTCGCCCAGGAAGTGCGCGAACTCGCACAACGGTCGGCCAAGGCGGCAAAGGAGATCAAGACCCTGATCAACACATCCGCCACCCAGGTCAAGAACGGCGTGGCGCTGGTCGACCAGACCGGTCGTGCGCTCGAAAAGATCGTCAGCCAGGTCGGTGAAATCGATACCAACGTCGCCGCCATCGTTGTCGCGGCCAAGGAACAGGCGACCGGGCTGAAGGAGATTAACACGGCCGTCAACTCCATGGACCAGAACACGCAGCAAAATGCGGCGATGGTCGAGGAGACGACGGCGGCTAGCACCAGCCTCGCACACGAGGCCGAGAGCCTGCGCGAGTTGCTCGGGCAATTTAGATTTGGGAAAGAATCTTCAGTTACCATTCAACCGAAGCGTGCCGATGCCAGACCGATGACTGCACCGGCGTCCGCACCCAGGGTAAAGGCCGTTCGCGCCAGCGGTGGCGGAGCCGCCGCTGCCCTTGCTCACGATAATTGGGAAGAATTCTAATGGCGACCATCGCGACCACCAGCTTCAGCGGCGAAACCCTTGAAATCATCGCCTTCCGACTTCACGAGCAGGAATTCTGCGTGAAGACGACCACCATCCGCGAGATCCGCGGCTGGGCTCCGTCCACGCCGATCCCGCACGCACCCGCCGACGTCATCGGCGTCATGAACCTGCGCGGATCGGTGATCCCGATCATCGACCTGGCCTACAAGCTCGGCATGCGGAGCACCGTCGCCAATGAACGCAGCGCCATCGTCGTGGCCGAAGTCCACAGCATGGTGATCGGCATGCTCGTCGACCGCGTCTCGGACATCCTGACGATCGGTTCGGATCAGGTCCAGCCGGTGCCGGAAGTGACGGCTTCCTTCGACCGTTCCTATTGCGAAGGCATCATCGCCACGGAAAACGGCATGATCTGCTTCCTCAACCTGGCAAAGATGTTCAAGGAAACAGACGCGGACGATCTCGCGGCCTGAACAGGCACGACCCCAAACACGCAAAAGCCGCTCGAGCTGCAGCCTCGGGCGGCTTTTTTGCGTCGGTCGCACGACAGGCGGTCACACGGCGAGGCGCAAAGATCGGCTTCCGCACCGACCGCCACAACCTCTGCCTTTATTATATATTCGTTTGATACCATTCCTTAAGGATATCGGCACATTCTGACAAGGTAGCGAGCAACCTGCACGCGATATTGTCATGTGCGACGGCACGGCAACGAGGCCCCCCGCCAGGTTGTTGAGCCCAGTCCTGGCGATCTCGCCAGGCGAGAATGAATTCTCGCCGATCCGTGTGTCCGACCCGATGATCTGGGTGGTCGCTCCTCCTGCAAAAAGAATCGGAAGAATTCGCCGCCGCTGCGCGCAAAGGGGTATTGGAATGAGCTTCGGACTGACATCGGACGCCCAACACGTTTTAAACGCAATTTCCTCGTCACAGGCCGTGATCGAATTCGACCTGAACGGCAAGATCCTCAAAGCCAATGATAAATTCTGCAAGGCCATGGGCTATGAGCAGAGCGAGATCGTCGGCAAGCACCACAGCATCTTCTGCGATCCGGCCTACGTGACGACACCGGACTACCGGAATTTCTGGGCCAGCCTCGGCCGCGGCGAATACAACGCGGCCGCCTTCAAGCGCATCGCCAAAGGCGGCAGGGAGACCTGGATCCAGGCCACCTACACCCCGGTGTCCAAGGGCGGCAAGCCCTACAAGGTCGTCAAGTTCGCCTCCGATATCACCGCCATCAAGGGCAAGGCGATTGCGGACGCCGGCAAGCTGGAGGCCATCTCCCGCTCCCAGGCCGTCATCGAGTTCACCCCCACCGGCGAAATCCTTTTCGCCAACGACAATTTCTGCAACGCGCTGGGCTATCCCCTGTCCGAAATCGTCGGCAAGCACCACAGCCTGTTCTGCGAGCCGAACTACAGCCGGACCGAGGAATATGCGAATTTCTGGCGGCGTCTTGCCGGCGGCGAATTCATCGCCGATGAGTTCGTGCGCTTCGGCAAGGGCGGCCGCGAGATCTGGATCCAGGCGGCCTACAACCCGATCCTCGATTCCAACGGCAAGGTCTGCAAAGTCGTCAAGTTTGCCACCGACGTGACCAACCGCATGAGCGCGATCGCCAAGCTCGGCGAAAGCGTCAAAGCGCTGGCGCAGGGCGACCTCACCCAGCTGCTCGACACGCCCTTTGTGCCCTCGATGGAACAGCTCAGGCACGACTATAACGAGGCGCTCGCCAAGCTCTCGGACGCCATGAAGACCATCGGCGGCAACGCCAACGCGATCGCCATGGGCTCGCGGGAAATCGGCACGGCGGCCGATGAACTCTCCAAGCGCACGGAGCAGCAGGCAGCCTCGATCGAGGAGACCGCGGCTGCGCTCGAGGAGATCACGACAACCGTCAACGACAGCAGCCAGCGCGCCGACGAAGCCGGGCGAATGGTGGCCAAGACGAAGCAGGGTGCCGAGCAATCCGGCATTGTCGTGCGCAACGCGGTTGCCGCCATGGGCGAGATCGAGCAATCCTCCCGCGAGATCGGCAGCATCATCGGTGTCATTGACGACATCGCCTTCCAGACCAACCTCCTGGCGCTGAATGCAGGGGTCGAGGCAGCCCGCGCCGGCGAGGCCGGCAAGGGTTTTGCGGTCGTCGCCCAGGAGGTTCGCGAACTCGCCCAGCGCTCGGCCAGTGCCGCCAAGGAAATCAAGACGTTGATCAACGCCTCGAGCCAGCTGGTGAAGAACGGCGTCGACCTCGTCGACCAGACCGGACGGGCGCTGCAGGAGATCGTCGCGCAGGTTGGCGACATCAACGGCAACGTCGCCGCCATCGTCGAAGCCTCCAGGGAACAGGCAACCGGCCTCAAGGAGATCAACCAGTCCGTCAACACCATGGACCAGGCGACCCAGAAGAATGCCGCGATGGTGGAGGAGAATACTGCGGCCAGCCACAGTCTTTCCAACGAGACGGAAGAGCTGCGCAGACTGCTGGCTCAGTTCCGCTTCGCTGGCGGCCAGCAGGCGCGCCCGGCTGCGGCTGCGCCCCGGGCCCGCCCGGCACCCTCCCCGGCCCCGCAGCGCGTCGCCCGGGTCGCCAGGTCCCATGGCTCGGCCGCACCGGCCGCCCAGAGCTGGGAGGAATTCTAGGCCGGATCGGCACGCGACCGTTCAGTGCCGCCGCACCGCCTGACGCGGCTTTGCGGCCGCGCGGCGCGGGTCAGCCGGCGTCGATACCGAGCACCCGGTGGGCATGGGTGAAGATCTCGAAATCCTCGCCACGCACCAGCGCGATGAGCGTCATGCCAGCATCCTCGGCCGTCCGGATGGCGAGCGCCGTCGGCGCGGAAATGGCGATCAGGATGGCGCTGCCGAGAATGGCCGCCTTCTGCACCATCTCGACCGAGAGGCGGCTGGTGACGACGACCGCCCCCTCTCCGGGCGGATACCCGGCGCGTACGACGGCGCCGCAGAGCTTGTCGAGCGCATTATGCCGCCCGACATCTTCCCGCACAGCAAGCAGCCCTGTTCCAGGCCGGTAAAAGCCTGCCCCGTGGACGGCGCGCGTCTCGCGGTGCAGGGGCTGCGCATCGTTGAGCAGGGCGATAGCGCCCACCACCTCGGCCACCGACAGCGTCAGGCCGACGCCGGAGACATCGGGCACCTTGCGAACGGCCTGCTCGATCGACTCGATCCCGCAGAGACCGCAGCCGACCGGCCCGGCCATATGGCGCTTGCGGGTACGGAGGGCATCGGCGACGGCGTCAACCAACGTCACCTGCACGTCGATCCCCTGTTCGTCGACGACAGCATCGACACCCGCGATCTCGCCGATCTCTGTAATGATGCCTTCGGTCAGACTGAACCCGACCGCAAAATCCTCGAGGTCATCGGGCGTCGCCATCATCACCGCGTGCGAGGAGCCGCCATAGGAAAAGGCGATCGGCACCTCCGCGGGCACGCTGCGCGCGCCGGTCGACACCGAGCCGTCGCGGCGCGCGGTTCTTGAAACGCTTGTGGTGGTCGGAAATGTCGTCAAAGGGAATGCCTCAGCAGATAAGCTGTCCGCCATTGACCTCGATGACCTGGCCGGTGATGTAGCCGGACAGGCTGGGAGCGGACAGGAAGAGATAGGTCGGTGCACAATCCTCGGCGGTGCCCAGGCGCTGCAGCGGAATGGTCCGCCGCGTTGCCTCGAGCTTTTCCGACGAGGAATAGCGCTCGTGGAATTCGGTAGTGATCGTCCCCGGCGAGACGCAGTTGACGCGGATACCATCCGGCGCCAGCTCGCGCGCCAGCGCCTTGGAATAAGTCGAGACGAAAGCCTTAGATGCGGAATAGATCGCCGAACCCGGGCTGCCACCGGTCAGGGCCGAGATTGAGACGGTATTGACGATCGACGCCTGCCCGGCCGCCCTCAGCAGCGGCAACAGGCCGCGTGTGACCTCGACAACGGCGGTCTGGTTCAGCTGCACGACGGCGTCGTACTGGGCGTCTGTCAGCGCGCCTGCAGGATAGCGGCCGAGCATAGTGCCGGCATTGTTGACCAGAACGTCCACGCGGTCGGTTCGCTCTGTCACTGCCGCCACGAAACCCGCCGTTCCCGCCGCATCGCCGAAATCGGCTGTGAAGAGAATGGCGCGCCCTTCCTTCTCGGCATCGCGCAGAAAGGTCGGCATTTCCCGATCCGCCGCGCGGCCGATATGGGCAAGCACCAGGGCGCCGCACTCCAGGAACTGCCTGACGACCTCGAGCCCTATGCCGCGCCCGGCGCCTGTGACCACCACGGTGCGACCGGCAAACAGATTGGATTGAAACATCGAATTCTCTCCCAACGTGGCGCGGCTCCACCCCGCATCCCGCCGCCCCTCTACCACAGGATCGGGGAAAGCGGAAGAAACTCACTCTCCGCCGAAGCGTCCGCTAGGGATGGTAACGGGCGGGACCTCGCTGGCGCCAGCCGCGCAAGAAAAAAGCGGCCGAAGCCGCCTTTACCGTTCGCTACACAATCGTCCGAGATTAATCGCGGATGACGTTGCCGCGCAGATGGGACAGTTCCATGATGAACTGCTCGAGCTTGGACCTGTGCTCGTGGTGGGTCGCGTCGTTGAGTTCAGCCTGGGCTGCCTCGATGCGGCGGGTCAGCTCGTCGCGCTGCAGTTCGTCGACAGGAACAGCTGATTCGGCCAGCAACGTGCAGCCGGTCGGCAGGATGTCGGCGAAGCCGCCGAAGACGACGTAGTCCTTCTTGGCGCCGGTGCTCGACCGGACGCTGACGACGCCAGGCTTGATCGTCGTCATGGTCGGCGCATGGTTGGCCATGACGGTCATCTCGCCTTCGCTCGCCGGAATGACGACGGCCGTCACCATTTCGGACAGCAGCAGCTTCTCGGGAGACACCAGTTCGAATTTGAAATCAGCCATGGCCCGTCACTTCTCGATTGTCTTTGGAAGAGCAGTGGCGGGCAATCCGCACGCCACTGGTTTGGCAAGCCTTAGACGGCAGCAGCCAGCTTCTTGGCCTTCTCGACCGCTTCTTCGATGGTGCCGACCATGTAGAAGGCAGCTTCCGGAAGATGGTCGTATTCGCCGTTGACGAGGCCCTTGAAGCCCTTGATCGTGTCTTCGAGCGCAACCAGCTTGCCGGGAGCGCCGGTGAAGACTTCGGCAACGAAGAACGGCTGGGACAGGAAGCGCTCGATCTTGCGGGCGCGGGCAACCGACAGCTTGTCGTCTTCCGACAGTTCGTCCATCCCCAGGATGGCGATGATATCCTGCAGGGCCTTGTAGCGCTGCAGCGTCGACTGAACCTTACGGGCAACCTCGTAGTGCTCTTCGCCGACAACCAGCGGGTCGAGCATGCGCGAGGTGGAGTCGAGCGGGTCGACGGCCGGGTAGATGCCCTTTTCAGCGATCGAACGCGACAGGTTGGTCGTTGCGTCCAGGTGGGCGAACGATGTGGCTGGTGCCGGGTCGGTCAAGTCGTCGGCGGGGACGTAAATGGCCTGTACCGAGGTGATCGAGCCCTTGGTCGTCGTGGTGATGCGTTCCTGCATCTGGCCCATGTCGGTGGCGAGCGTCGGCTGATAGCCCACGGCCGAAGGAATACGGCCGAGCAGAGCCGACAGTTCCGAACCTGCCTGGGTGAAGCGGAAGATGTTGTCGACGAAGAACAGAACGTCCTGGCCCTTGTCGCGGAAGTCTTCGGCGATCGTCAGACCGGTCAGAGCGACGCGAGCACGGGCGCCCGGCGGTTCGTTCATCTGGCCGTAAACGAGGGCTGCCTTCGAGCCTTCGCCGCCGCCCAGCTTGTTCACGCCGGATTCGATCATTTCGTGGTAAAGGTCGTTACCTTCGCGGGTACGCTCGCCGACGCCGGCGAAGACCGAGTAACCACCATGCGCCTTGGCGACGTTGTTGATCAGTTCCATGATCAGAACCGTCTTGCCGACGCCGGCGCCGCCGAACAGGCCGATCTTGCCGCCCTTGGCGTAAGGTGCGAGCAGGTCGACGACCTTGATGCCGGTGACGAGGATCTGTGCGTCGGTCGACTGTTCGATATAGGCAGGCGCTTCCTGGTGGATCGAGCGCTTGCTGGCGGTGACCAGCGGGCCAGCTTCGTCAACCGGCTCGCCGATGACGTTCATGATGCGGCCGAGCGTTTCCGGGCCGACTGGCACGGTGATCGGGCTGCCGGTGTCGGTCACGGCCTGACCGCGAACCAGACCTTCGGTCGCGTCCATGGCAATGGTGCGAACCGAGTTCTCGCCGAGATGCTGCGCGACTTCCAGAATCAGGCGGTTGCCGTTGTTCATGGTTTCCAGCGCATTCAGGATCTTCGGCAGTTCGCCGTCGAACACGACGTCGACGACCGGTCCAATGATCTGCGTCACCTTGCCGGCCGAACCGGTTGCAGGCGTTGCTGCTGCGGGGGTAGCTGCCATAGCCATATTCTTACCCTCTTCCTAACCTCAGAGCGCTTCCGCGCCCGAAATGATTTCAATGAGTTCCTTGGTGATCTGCGCCTGACGCTGGCGGTTGTAGCTGAGCGTCAGTTTGTTGATCATCTCACCTGCGTTCCGGGTCGCGTTGTCCATCGCGCTCATCTTCGCGCCCATTTCGCCGGCGACGTTCTCGAGGAGCGCGCGGAAAATCTGGACAGAGAGGTTGCGCGGCACAAGATCCGTGAGGATCGACGCAGCATCGGGTTCGTATTCGTAAATCGCGTTCGACTGGGTCGCTTCCGTCGCGACGGGAGCAGTCGGTGCAATCGCCGGGATGAGCTGCAGCGCCGTCGGCACCTGCGAGATCACCGACTTGAATTCGGAGTAGAACAGCGTGCAGACGTCGAACTCACCGGCATTGAACATCTCGACGATGCGCTTACCGATGGCATCTGCGTTCTCGAAGCCGATCTTCTTCACGTCGCGCAGTTCCTTGCGCTCGACGATCAGCGAAGCGAATTCGCGGCGCAGGATGTCGTAACCCTTCTTGCCGACGGTAAAGATCTTCACCGTCTTGCCCTGGGCCTGCAGCTTGCGGACGTGGTCGCGGGCAAAGCGGGCGATCTGCGAGTTGAAACCACCGCAGAGACCGCGCTCGGCCGAGCAGACGACCAGAAGGTGAACCTTGTCCTGACCGGTCCCGCGCATCAGCACAGGCGCCTCGTCGCTGGTGCCGACGGCCTGCGTGATGTTCGCAAGCACGGCGCCCATGCGCTGGGAGTAAGGCCGAGCAGCCTCGGCCGCCTCCTGCGCACGCCGAAGCTTCGCCGCTGCGACCATCTTCATCGCTTTGGTGATCTTCTGCGTCGCCTTGACGGAGGCGATCCGGTTTTTCAGATCCTTAAGTGAAGGCATCCGTTATCCGTCCTAAAGTGATGCCCTGATCAGGCGAAAGACTTGCCGAAGCTATCGATGGCAGCCTGGAGCTTGCCCTTGATATCGTCGCTGATGGCCTTCTGGTCGCGGATCGCGTCAAGGATAGCCTTGCCGTCGGACCGAAGGTAGGACAGCAGCCCCTGCTCGAACTTGCCGATGTCGCTGACCGCGACCTTGTCGAGGTAGCCGTTGACGCCCGCAAAAATCACGGCGACCTGCTCTTCCGTCTTCAGCGGCGAGAACTGCGGCTGCTTCAGGAGTTCGGTCAGGCGTGCACCGCGGTTCAGCAGGCGCTGCGTCGAAGCATCGAGGTCGGAGCCGAACTGAGCGAAAGCAGCCATTTCACGATACTGGGCAAGCTCGCCCTTGATCGAGCCCGCAACCTGCTTCATCGCCTTGACCTGAGCGGCCGAGCCAACGCGCGAAACCGACAGACCGACGTTAACAGCCGGGCGGATACCCTGGTAGAACAGGTCGGTTTCGAGGAAGATCTGGCCGTCGGTGATCGAGATCACGTTGGT
>CAZZZI010000071.1:0-5705 GCA_964658415.1 uncultured Sphingomonas sp.
CGGCTGGAGATGGTCCGGCTGATCGAGGCGATGCTCGAGAAGGGCGTGATCCCCGTCATTCCGGAAAAAGGTTCGGTCGGCGCCTCCGGCGATCTCGCGCCGCTGGCCCACATGGCGGCCGTGATGATGGGCGAAGGCGAGGCATTTTTTGCCGGCGAACGAATGACGGGCGCCGAGGCGCTGGCAAAGGCCGGTCTGACGCCGATGGTGCTTGCCGCCAAGGAAGGCCTGGCGCTGATCAACGGCACCCAGACCTCGACGGCGCTGGCGCTGGCGGGCCTCTTCCGGGCCCACCGGGCAGCCCAGGCGGCGCTGATCACGGGCGCGCTGTCGACCGATGCGGCCATGGGCTCCTCCGCCCCGTTCCACGCCGACATCCACACATTGCGCGGCCACCAGGGCCAGGTCGACACCGCGGCGGCACTGCGCGCGCTACTCGACAAGTCGATCATCCGCGAAAGCCATATCGAGGGCGACGAGCGCGTCCAGGATCCCTATTGCATCCGCTGCCAGCCGCAGGTCGACGGCGCCTGCCTCGATCTCCTGCGCCAGGTGGCGAAATCGCTGCAGATCGAGGCCAATGCGGTCACCGACAATCCGTTGGTGCTGTCAGACAATTCCGTCGTCTCTGGCGGCAATTTTCACGCCGAGCCGGTGGCCTTTGCCGCCGACCAGATCGCGCTGGCCGTCTGCGAGATCGGTGCCATCGCCCAGCGCCGCATCGCGCTTCTGGTCGATCCGGCGCTGTCGCACGGCCTGCCGGCCTTTCTCGCGCGCAAGCCGGGCCTCAATTCCGGGCTGATGATCGCCGAGGTGACCTCGGCGGCGCTGATGTCGGAAAACAAGCAGATGTCGCATCCGGCCTCCGTCGATTCGACGCCGACCTCCGCCAATCAGGAAGACCATGTCTCGATGGCCTGCCACGGCGCCCGCCGGCTGCTGCAGATGACCGACAACCTGTTCGGCATCATCGGCATCGAGGCACTGACGGCCGCCCAGGGCATCGAGTTCCGCGCCCCGCTCGTCACCAGCCCCGAACTGTCAGCCGCCGTCGCCGCCATCCGCCGCGTCGTACCGACGCTCGACGAGGACCGCTACATGGCAAACGACCTTGCGGCGGCAGCTGAGCTGGTGTCATCTGGGACGCTGAACGCTGCGGTATCGGATGGTATCCTGCCGGTTCTGGAGGGCTGATATGACAGCTGAGGTATTGTCGAGATCGACACCACGCAGGCCGCAGACGCCTTGGCCTTCCGCCATGCGCCGGGCTTGCCGCACCCATGTGAGTTCGCGCCGCTCTTACCGCGCCCTTGAGACTGCGCACGTCCCCCACACTCCCCTCTTCCCTGTGCTCGTCACAGGGATCCAGTGCGCCGCGTCTGCGGCGCGGGAGACATCTTACGTCGCGTCTGGGTCTTCTCATCGCGCAGACGCGCGATGGCTGGATTCCTGTGACAAGCACAGGAATGAGGGTGGGCTTGGGATCGCGCCTCCCAACGGCAGGCACACGACGGCCGAGGAGACCATGCAATGACCGCCCCCGAGTTCGAAGTCCGCCAGGGTTCCTCTCCCGTTATTCTCGGCTTCCCCCACACCGGCACGGAGGTGCCGCCCGAGATCTGGGAGCGGCTGAACGACAACGGCCGGCTCCTGGCTGACACCGACTGGCACATCCACACACTCTATGACGGGCTCATCGCCGATGCGACGACGGTGCGCGCCACGTTTCATCGCTATGTGATCGATGCCAACCGCGATCCCAATGGTTCGAGCCTCTATCCGGGCCAGAACACGACCGGGCTCATTCCCGAGACCGATTTCGACGGCAAGGCGATCTGGAAGGCCGGAGCCGAGCCGACCGAGGCTGACATAACCGCACGCTTGGCCGCCTTCCACGCGCCCTATCATGCGGCACTGGCGGCCGAGATCGCGCGGGTCAAGGCGATCCACGGGATCGCCGTGCTCTACGACTGCCACTCGATCCGCGCCAACATTCCGTTCCTGTTCGACGGCCGGCTGCCGGATTTCAACATCGGCACCGACATGGGCAGGACCTGCGCAGCCGAGATCGAGGCTGCCGCGACGGAGATCGCCGGCGCATCCGTGTACACCAGCGTGCTCAACGGCCGCTTCAAGGGCGGCTGGACCACCCGTCACTACGGCCGACCCGAGACCGGCGTCCATGCCATCCAGATGGAGCTTGCCCAGGCGACGCATCTCGCAACAGAAGCACCACCCTTCGCCTATGATCCTGAAAAGGCCGAGGCGCTGCGCATTCCGCTCAAATCCATCCTGTCGCGCATCGAAAAGATCGCGCTCGACCTCATCCGCTAAGGGGATTTCCGTCATGACCAATTCACGCCACAACATTCGCGAGATCCGTGCGCCACGCGGGCCTGAGCTCAATACCAAGAGCTGGATGACGGAAGCGCCGCTGCGCATGCTGATGAACAATCTCGACCCCGACGTCGCCGAAAACCCCAACGAACTGGTGGTCTATGGCGGCATCGGGCGGGCAACCCGCACCTGGGAAGATTTCGACAGCATCGTCGCGACGCTGAAGACGCTGACCGAGGAAGAGACGCTGCTGGTGCAATCGGGCAAGCCTGTCGGCGTGTTCCGCACCCACAAGGACGCGCCCCGCGTGCTGATCGCCAACTCCAACCTGGTGCCGCACTGGGCGACCTGGGACCACTTCAACGAGCTCGACAAGAAGGGCCTGGCGATGTACGGCCAGATGACCGCCGGCTCGTGGATCTATATCGGCGCTCAAGGCATCGTCCAGGGCACCTATGAGACTTTCGTCGAGGCCGGACGCCAGCATTATAGCGGCAGCCTGAAGGGCAAGTGGATCCTCACCGGCGGCCTCGGCGGCATGGGCGGCGCCCAGCCGCTCGCCGCCGTCATGGCCGGCGCCTGCTGCCTCGCCGTCGAATGCGACGAGACCCGCGCCGATTTCCGCCTGCGCACCCGCTATGTCGACGAAAAGACCCACAGCCTCGACGAGGCGCTGGCCAAGATCGACGCATGGACCAAGGCCGGCGAGGCGAAATCGATCGCGCTGATCGGTAACGCCGCCGAAATCTTCCCGGAACTCTACAAGCGCGGCGTCCGCCCGGACGTTGTCACCGACCAGACCTCGGCCCACGATCCGCTGCACGGCTACCTGCCGCTCGGCTGGACGGTGGCCGAATGGAAGTCGAAGCAGGAGACGGCGCCGAAGGAAGTCGAGGCCGCCGCCCGCGCCTCGATGAAGATCCACGTCGCCGCCATGGTCGACTTCTGGAACGCCGGCGTGCCGACCCTCGACTACGGCAACAACATCCGCCAGGTCGCCAAGGACGAGGGTCTGGAAAACGCCTTCGCCTTCCCCGGCTTTGTGCCGGCCTATATCCGCCCGCTGTTCTGCCGGGGCATCGGCCCGTTCCGCTGGGCGGCGCTGTCGGGCGATCCGGAGGACATCTACAAGACCGACGCCAAGGTCAAGGAACTGACGCCCGGCAACACGCACCTGCACAACTGGCTCGACATGGCGCGCGAGCGCATCGCGTTCCAGGGCCTGCCGGCCCGCATCTGCTGGGTCGGCCTCGGCGACCGCGACCGGATCGGCCTTGCCTTCAACGAGATGGTCAAGAACGGCGAACTCTCCGCCCCCGTCGTCATCGGCCGCGATCATCTGGATTCAGGCTCCGTCGCCTCGCCGAACCGCGAGACCGAAGCCATGAAGGACGGCTCCGACGCGGTTTCCGACTGGCCGCTGCTCAACGCCCTGCTCAACACCGCCTCGGGCGCCACCTGGGTGTCGATCCATCACGGCGGTGGCGTCGGCATGGGCTTCTCGCAGCATGCCGGCATGGTCATCTGCTGCGACGGCTCGGAAGACGCCGCCCGCCGCATCGGTCGCGTGCTGTGGAACGACCCGGCCACCGGCGTCATGCGCCACGCCGACGCCGGCTACGAGATCGCCGTCGATTGCGCCAAGGAAAAGGGCCTGCGGCTGCCGGGTATTCTCGGCAACTGACGGTTCAGAGGGGGCCGCCGCCCGCAGCGACGGCCCCCTCCGCGGTAACGAGCCATCGTCTGCGCGACCATATCCTGGCTGACGTCGCGCATCGGGAACGACACCGGACATGTCAGGCTCGCGTGGAGATCAGCCGGCTTGCTTGACAGCTCCGGGTGCCGATGGCCTATTGGCCATTGCAATGCGAGGACAAGACCATGGCCGACGAGCCCCTTCCCGACATCAAGCTGACCACCTCGAAGCGCCGCTGGGCGGCCGAAGGAAAATTCCTGACCGGGCGGGTGAGCCGGCCGGAGACCGAGCGTCTGCCGCCGGGCCAGCATCTGGTGAAAAACTGGCCGGTGCTCGATCTCGGCACCCAGCCGGAGGTTGCGCTGTCGAGTTGGAGGCTGGAGGTCGGCGGTCGGGTCGAGGTGCCCCTGTCCCTCGACTGGGCGGCTTTCGGCGCGCTGGAGCAGAGCAAGAAAGTCAGCGACATGCACTGCGTGACGACCTGGTCGCGATACGACAATCGCTGGGAAGGGGTTTCCACGCGAGACCTGCTCGACCAGGCGATGCCGAAGGCGGACGCCGACTATGTCATGCTGACCAGCTACGACGGCTATACCACAAATCTGCCGCTTGCCGATTTCGCGACCGAGGACGCGATCCTTGCGACCTCTTGGGAAGGCGAGCCGATCAGCCGCGATCATGGCGGGCCGATGCGGCTGATCGTGCCGCATCTCTATCTGTGGAAGAGCGCAAAGTGGCTGCGCCGCATCGACCTGATGAAGTCGGACAAGGCCGGCTTCTGGGAAAAGAACGGGTATCATATGCGCGGCGATCCCTGGGCTGAGCAGCGCTATTCCGACGACTAGGTCCCGCGCGGCGTCCTCTGCCGATCGAACCCGCAGATGGCGTTGTCCGTGTGGGAAAGCCTCTTCGTGTCAGGTCTCCTCACTTTTGCCGTGATTGCGGCCGGGTGGGGAACTTCCTTTCGTGCCGCGTGTTCCTCTGGCATCGAATATCCCATCCGACAGGAGAGCATGATGTTTCTCAAGTTACTCGCCACCGCGACACTCGCCGCCAGCATGGCAACCGTCGCCGTTGCCGAACCCCTGACCCTGCGCGTCAGCCCGAAGTCGCCGCGTGTCGTTACCGTCTACAGCGCCGTCATCGATCATTCGAAGGATGCGATCTCGGCCAACGGCGTCATCAACGTCGACCAGGCCTTCACCGGCACCACCAATCGCACGCCGATCCGCATCCAGTGCGATTCGAGCCCGACGACGTCCGTCATGCGTTCCAACACATTCGACGCTGCGCCCCTGTCCGACTGCCCTTAATCGCGAGCGAATAATCTGGGCCGCTGTGCCCGGAAGAAGACTATATGCGGGATGTGACGGAAACGCATCCCGCCCGAAAAACCTATGCGACCTCTATGTCGGTCGCAGAAAATCTATCGCCCGCAAACAGCAGCGGCTGGCGATAGTAGCGGGCGCAGCCGTAGGTCAGGCAATCGTCAAGGCCGAGCCCACCGGCTTCTCCGCCAAATGCGGTATAGGCCTCTGTGGCGAGCGCTGCAGCGCGCGGCGGCACGGCCACCGACTGGATATTCATGAGTTGCAAGAAGGTTGCCACACTCTCGGTCGCCTCGGCCACCGACATGTCCAACACTTTCGATAGATCGAGCGTCACTCGCGCT
>CAZZZI010000071.1:5805-20250 GCA_964658415.1 uncultured Sphingomonas sp.
CGCCTCGGCCACCGACATGTCCAACACTTTCGATAGATCGAGCGTCACTCGCGCTACCGCCATCGGCGATGTCAGGCGGACGGTGGACGCCTGCATTCGGCGGGCAAAGGTGCGCGCTGCGGCTTCGTCTGTCATCATCTCCAGAATAACAGAACGGTCGATGAACATCAGCGCAGCCCGTCGCCTGCGGCGTCTTCTGGCGTCCGTGCCTTCGCCCTGAGCGAGCGGCAGAAGGCGACGGCGATGTCTTCCAGCAGGGGCTTGGCCAGCTCCGTATCTAGAGCCTGCTGCAGCGCCTTGCGGACTGCCTCCGTCTTCGATGGCGACTTGGTCAGCGCCTGGTAGCGACGCGCCAGCCGGTCGATCGCATCGTCCTTGATGTAGAGTGGCATGACAAATCTCCTTGGAACTGCGTGTTACGATCTTGGCTGACGCTGGACAAGCCGGAGTTTGACTGAGATGGTCAGTCTCTCGCTTGCCGGGCCGTTGCATGGCCTGCGGGCCCTATCTGCAGTTCCGATCGAGGCAGCCTTCGCAATGACATCTCCCGTCGCGCTCATCACCGGGTCGACCTCCGGCATCGGCGCCGCAATCGCACGGCGGCTCAGCGCGGAAGGCTATGCAATCGTTCTGCACTCCCGGGCATCCGTGGATACAGGCGTGGCGTTTGCGAAGACGCTGCCCCTGGCGACCTATATTCAAGGCGATCTCGCCCTCGACGCGGACAGGGTGAGGCTCGTCGAACAGGCGGTTGCGCAGTGGGGGAGACTGGACGTGCTCGTCAACAATGCCGGTATCAGCCGGGTCATTCCCCATGCCGATCTGTCCGGGGCGACGCCCGAGATCTGGCAGGAGCTTTATGAGATCAACGTCATAGCGCCATTCCGGCTGGTGGCCGAGGCGGAGCCGGCATTGCGCGCTGCAGCCGGAAGGGGCCGCCCAGGCTCGGTCGTCAACATCAGTTCCCACGCGGGTGTGCGGCCGAAGGGTGCCTCCATCCCCTACGCTGCGGCAAAGGCTGCTCTCAATCACGCGACACGCCTGATGGCCCTGTCGCTGGCGCCCGATATCCGGGTGAATGCGGTGGCGCCCGGCCTGGTCGATACCCCGCTGACAGCAGACTGGACCGCTGCGCAGGATCTATGGCGCGACCGCTCGCCCATGGGCAGGGCCGCGACGCCGGAGGATATTGCGCAGGCTGTTTCGATGCTGGTGGCTTCGGACTATGTCACGGGGGAAATTCTGCTGATGGACGGCGGACTGAACCTGACCTGACGCGCGGTAGCAGAACCCAGCCCCTTCGCCTGGGCGCCGGGCTCAGTGCGGGTGCTGCTGCAGCTTTGCGGTTGCCGGTTCCTCGGCGAGGTCCTCCAGCACGTCGCGCAGCGATCTCGCGATGTCGAGCCGGCCGCTCTTCAGGGCTGCCCGGTGTGCCTGCAGGCACAGTTCCTGGAGCGCGGCGCTGTCCTCGACAACGGGAACGACAGGGAAAACGATGCCGGCATATTGCGAGGGCGTGCCGTCCGCGTTGCGGAAGCAGCGGCCGAAGGCCATGATCTCGGTGTAGCACCCGTTGGCCGAGCGAACGCGGTAGTTTTGTTGGCAGGGGTAGCCTGAAATCACGGCTTCATGCACGGCTTTTGCAACGCGCGGCTTGTCGTCCGGGTGCACACGGTCGAGATATTGCCGCATCGGCAGGCCGATCATCGTGTCTGACGCATCGAGGCCGAATAGACACGCGAAGGCGCTGTCGGCGAAAAACTGGTCGCTGGCGATATCCCAGGTAAAGACCCCGGAATCCATCGGCGACGGCTGTGAATTGCGGACCACGATCTTGTCTTTTGCCATGTCCCTCTCCATGCCCGCTTTTCAACATGATCGTGCGGGCATGCCACTGCAAGGGGCAAACGACCTAGGTGGGAAAAATTTTGCAAAGGATTTGGCTGACATGCTCGACGCGATTTCGAAAACCCAACTTCGGGCCGGAACTCGGTGTTTGCGGGCCGTCGGTCCGCCTGTGTGGTCGACATGCTCCTTACCGTTTGCCCAGCTCCCTTGAGTGCCGCACCGCCGCCGCAAAGGAAATATCGGTCTTGATTTCCCGCGTCGACAGAGAGGTCACTGTGCGACGCACGCCCGGCAGTCGGCTGAGCTCCTGGCGGAGCTGGCGGTCGAGGGCTGCCATGTCCACGGCGAGGATATGCAGCAGGTAATCGGCTTCTCCCGTGGTTGCGTGGCAGCGCCAGATCAGCGGGTTCTTGCGCACGGCAGCCTCGAACGCGTCCGAGAGTTCGAAGTCGATGGACACCTGGACAAAGGCTTCCAGCCCGAAGCCAAGCTGGGCCGGGTCGAGCGTCGCCGCATAGCCGCGGATAAGCCCGGCCTCCTCCAGCGCCTTGACGCGTTTCCAGCAGGGCGTCTTGCTCAGCCCGACCTGTTCCGCCAGCGCCGCAAAAGAGATGCGCGCATCGCTTTCGAGAGCAGCAACGATCTTCAGATCCAGGGCGCTCAACATCATCGTTCTCTCCAATACGAAACTGCCGGGCAATTTGTTCTACGAAATGCCGTCAGGTGACGACAAAAAGGAACAATGTTCAACGGAAAACTTCGTACCCTCCTAAAAACAGCGGCAGGGCAGACACCTGCAAGTGACGAGGGCCACGACATGGACAAGCAGGCTTACTGGGCGCGTATCGAGGCCCCGGATATGAAGGACTACGGGGTCTACCTGCAATGCGACAAGCTGCTGTCCTGCCAGAAGCCGCTGTCCGACATGGCCAATGCCGACGAATTGCAGTTTCAGATCGTCCATCAGGTCGAGGAGCTCTGGATGAAGCTCATTGCCTACACGCTGGTCGAGGTGATCGGTTACCTCGAGGAGGACAATGCCCACCGGATCGTCACGCTGATGGGCCGCGTCCACCGGCTGATGCGGATGATGACGGCGCAGCTCGACATGCTGGAAACGATGTCGCCGAAGGAATACCAGCAGATCCGCCTGCAGCTCGGCAATGGCAGCGGTCAGGAATCGCCGGGCTTCCAGCTCCTGCTGCGCATGCCGGCCGATCTCTGGCGGGCCTTCAAGGCAACCTATCTGACTGGCAAGGGCTTGACCGTCGACGATATCTACGACGCCAAATACGATCACGGCGATGCCTATGTCGTGGCTGAATCGCTGATCGAATTCGACGAGCTGTTCCAGAAATTCCGCGCCCACCACGTCTATCTCATCCATCGCTCGATCGGGCTCGGCTCGAAATCGCTGAAGGGACGGCCGGTCGATCTGCTGCAGGCCGGTGCCCGCCACCGTTTCTTCCCCGATCTCTGGGATGTCCGCTGTTCGATGACGGATGCATGGGGGAGTGTGTACGGCGTCGTCAGGGATTCCATCTCGAAGCCGGAGACGGCTGCCGAGTGAGGAATTTCAGCGCTGGACTGCGGTGAAGGCTGCGTCCAGGATGCGTGAGCAACGCGAAACTTGCGCAGGGATTGCGTCACGTTGTGGATATTGACCGCAAAGGCCGGATTGCCTAGTTTTGGCCACGTTGTCCCATAGTTTGGGGCGAACGAAATCCGAGGGCAATCCGTTTTCATGACTGAAGGTCCGCTTTACGTCCAGTTCCCCGCAGAAGCGGCGATACCGGCGCAGCCGCATCATGAAACATTCCATTTGCCGTTCCTCCCGCGTTCCGCCCACGCACGGCATCTGATCGCTCTCGGTCTTGCCAGCGCCGGATCTCTGGCCCTGATGGGCGGGGTGCTCTATCCTCTGGTCATCCGCAGCGCCGTCGCCTTGCCGGTGTTCGTGCCGCCGGCCCAGATCGTGCAGGCGACGCCGGCGGCGCAGAAGGGCAGCCGGCTCGAGGCCAAGCATCATTTCGACGGCTCACGCTTTGCCCAGGTGGCCGAAAAGATGTCGAGCGGCGAGACGCGCATCTTCACCTATCACCGGCTGACCCTCGTCTTCAACGGCGATGCCGAGCCACGGGATACGACGCCCTATAGCGCCTATGGCGACGATAACGAGGCCGAGACACCGATGGCGACACCGGCGGTCGCGACCTTTACCGGCGACGCCTACCCCCGTTCGGCAAACTTCGCCTCGCAGCGCCGGTCGCGCTTTCCGACGCGCGGGATACCCCTCAACGTCAGCGTTGCAAAACCGGTCGCATCAAAGCCGCACCGCGAATTCCAGCGTCTGGTCTCGATGCCGAAAAGTCGCCAGGACCTGGCCGATATCCTGAAGACCGCCGGCATTCCTGCCGACCGCAGCGGTCAGCTGGTGGAGGCCCTAGCGACAGAGGCCGTGGTGCCGGGTGACAACCTCGAACTGCTGATGGAAAAAGGCCAAGCCGGAAGTCCGCCGAAACTGGTCATGGCCAAGCTGCGTGACGGGAGCGGCAGCGAACGGGTCGTGGCCAGCGACGATTCCAACGGCTTCGTGCCGCTCTCCGACGACCGGCTTTTTTCAACGCTCTACAGCGAAAGCCAGCCGGATGCGCCGTCCTCCTCCGAAGTTGCGGCCGTCGATCTGAAGGATCTCGGCAAGGACGACCAGAAGGACGTGCGCGAGCGCTTGTCCAAGGCCGGCTTGTCCGACGAAACCATCGTCCATCTGACGAAGCTTGCCGCCGCCAAGGGTATCCCGCTGGTCGGCACGACTGGCACGCCCGACAGCGTCGATCTGCTGTTTCGCAAATCCGACGACAGCGACAGCGAGCTGATGTTCATCGAGTTCCATTCCGGCGACGAGGCGCACCGTTTCTACCTCCACAAGGACGGGACCGACACGTCCGAATACTACGATGAAAAAGGCCATTCGGTCGCCAAGGTGCTGAACCCGAAGCCAGTGCCGAACGGGCAGCTAGGCGATGGCTTCGCCTGGCGCATCCATCCTATCCTCGGCGTGCGCAAATTCCACAACGGGGTCGACTTCCGCGCGCCGATGGGCAGCCCCATCATGGCCGCCGGCGACGGCACCGTCGAGCTGATCTCGACCGAGACGGGCTATGGCAAATACATCCGCATCCGCCATGACGGAGGATACGAGACCACCTATGCCCATATCTCGGCCACGCCCTCTGGCCTGAAGGTGGGCCAGCGCGTCAAGCAGGGACAGGTGATCGCCTATGTCGGCTCAACCGGTTATTCCACCGGGCCGCATCTCTACTACGAGCTGCGCGTCAACGGTCGCTACGAAAACCCGTTGACGGCGAAACTGCCGGCGGGGACGAACCTCACCGGCGCCTCCCTCGACAGTCTTCGCTCGCAAGTCGACCACGTCGACAGCATCATGAGCTACCTGGATGTCCCGGCACAGGAGGTTTCACGATCCGCTCTGCCGATGGACAGGCCCTTTGGCATCTTCCAGGATCGCACAGGTCACCTTCACCGCTGAAGCGTTTCACCGAAGAATTCTATCAGCCGCTTCCAGTGGCGTTCCGCGGCTTTCTCGTTGTAGACACCGGCGTGGTCCGGAATTGTCCAGCCATGGGCCGCGCCGACATAATTCTCGATGACATGATCGATTTCGGCCGTCCGCAGCGCTTGTGCAAGGCGTGCCGATTGCTCCGGCGGAAAGCTGCCATCGACACCGGCTGTGCCGATATAGAGCCGACCTTTGGCCTCAGCCGCCGCCTTGTGGGGGCTGTCGTCATCCTCGCTGGCAAGGCCGCCGCCGTGGAAGCTCGCCGCCGCTGCGATCCGATCCGGATAGGCCCCTGCAGCCGTCAATGCCCGGCCGCCGCCCATGCAATAGCCGACGGCGCCAAACGGTCCAGTGGCGCCCTCGCTGTCGAGAGCCTGCAGAAAGGCGGCCGTGTCGCTTCTTGTCATCGCCTGGGTCGTGCCGCGCAGCATGCCGAGAATTTCCTCGCGCGCCACGGGATCGGCAAAAGCCGAGGACTCGAACGGGCCGTAGTCGCCGTATCGGTAGAAGAGATCGGCGAGCAGCACGACATAACCTTCGTCGGCCAGGCGCTGCGCCATGCCGTCCATGGCCGGCCTCGGGCCGAGCGCATCCATGTAGAACAGGATTCCAGGGGCGTTCGCCGTGCCCGTGGAGGCGTCGCTACGAAAGATGGCGGCCTTGGCGACGCCGTCGGCCGTGGGGATGTCTAAGGTCTTCTTCATGGCGTGATTGTCTCCTGTCGCCGGCTGCCCGCCAGCTTCGTCTAGGCTGCGCCAACGGCGCGTAGCAGACTGCGGTTGTTGTAAGGCTTTTGCAGAAGGATCGGCTTGGGGCCCATGGACAGGATAGGCATATCCGAGTTGCCGGTCGCAAAGATGACGCCGATTTGCGGATAGACGGCCCGGATCCGTTCGGCGAGTGCGCCGCCGGACAGGCCGGGCAAGCCGAGGTCGGTCAAGAGGATATCGAAGCGCTCCGATTTGACCAGCACCAGGGCTTCCTCCGCGCTGCTGGCGTCGACGACATCGTGGCCCGCCTCCTGCAGCTGTTCGACCGTATCGAGCCTGATCAGCGCGTCGTCCTCGACGACGAGGATCTTGAGCGACCGCGCCGACGGTGCGGGGATGGCAGGGGATGCCTCTGGGCGGTTTGCCGCTGCCGACATTTCCAGCTCACGCTGGTCGAGGAGCTGTCGGATGCGCCTTGCCAGGGCATCGCGGCTATAGGGCTTCGACAGAAGCTCGACCCCGGCATCGAGCCGCCCGCCGTGGACGATGGAATTTTCCGTGTAACCCGAGGTGAAAAGCACGGCCATGTCGGGCTGGCGCTGCTTGGCCTTGCGGGCAAGTTCCGTGCTCTTCAGCGGACCCGGCATCACGACATCGGTGAACAGCAGGTCGATCGGCAAGCCGCTCTCGATGATGGAGAGCGCACTGGCTGCATCCACGGCCTTCAGGACCCTGTAGCCGAGATCGCCGAGCATCTCGACAACGGTGGCGCGCACGTCCTCGTCGTCCTCCGCCACCAGGATCGTTTCCGTTCCGCCGCTGGCAGGGCCGAATTCCGTC
This sequence comes from uncultured Sphingomonas sp., assembly GCA_964658415.1. Classification (GTDB taxonomy): domain Bacteria; phylum Pseudomonadota; class Alphaproteobacteria; order Rhizobiales; family Rhizobiaceae; genus Rhizobium. Next base: position 12,784 of record CAZZZI010000071.1, read on the forward strand.
TCCGTCAGGAGGTCCTCGCCCTCGGTCGAGCGCGGCAGATAGATGCGGATCGTCGTGCCCTGATGCGTTTCGCTGTAGATCTTGACATGGCCACCGGACTGCTTGACGAAGCCATAGACCATCGACAGCCCGAGGCCCGTCCCCTTGCCGAGGGGCTTTGTCGAGAAAAACGGCTCGAAGACCTTTTCCAGGATGTCCGCCGCGATGCCGCTGCCGGTGTCGGTGACCGCCAGCATGACATACTGGCCGGGTTCGACCTCGACATGCTTTCGCGCGTAGTCCTCGTCGATGAACGCATTGCCGACCTCGATCGTCAGCTTGCCGCGACCGTCCATCGCGTCGCGGGCGTTGATGGCGAGATTGAGGATGGCATTCTCGATCTGGGTGGGGTCGACGAATGTGTTCCACAGCCCGCCGGCCTGGACGGTCTCGATCTCGATGGCCTCGCCGATCGTCCGGCGCAGCATGTCCCCCATGCCGGCGACGAAGCGGCCGACATTGATCACCTTCGGCTCGAGGGCCTGCCGTCTACCGAAAGCCAGCAGCTGGGCTGCAAGCTTGGCGCCGCGGTTGACGCCTGCCAAAGCATTGTCGATCCGCGCCTTGGCGCGCGCGTTGTCGGCCACTTCCTTGTTGAGCAGCTGCAGATTGCCGGACACGACCTGCAGCAGGTTGTTGAAATCGTGGGCGACGCCGCCGGTGAGCTGGCCGATGGCTTCCATCTTCTGGGCCTGGCGCAGCTGCTCCTCGACGCGGTCGAGCGCTGCGGCCTGTTCCCTCTCTGCCGTGATGTCGCGCCCGTAGGCGAAGATCATGCCGTCCTGGGACGAAATCCGCCAGGATATCCAGCGCGGCGATCCGTCCTTATGGCGATTGCGCGCCTCGAAGCTTTTGAGGTCCGCCACCGAGGCGACGTCGCTGAGCGCCCGCTTGGTCAGCCGGATATCGTCGGGCCAGACGAACTCGAAGATGGAGTGCCCTATCACGTCGGGCTTTGGGTATCCGAGCACCGCCGGCCATGCCGGATTGACGGCATGGATTAGCCCGTCGGCGCCGATGATGACCAGGAGATCTTGGGAATTGCGCCAGACGCGGTCGAGATCGGCGGTGCGGGCCGCCACCTGGCGCTCCAGCGAACTGGCGAGTTGTTGCAGATCCTGCTCGGCGCGGCGGCGCTCGACTGCGGTGCGCGTGCGCTCGGCCACCTCGCGGATGAAGGCAATCTCGTCTCCCTTCCATTCGCGCGCCGTCGCATGGTTGAGATACAGGAGCGCGACGATGCCGCCATGCTCCGAAATCGGCATGTTGATCACCGACTGGGCACTGATGGCGATGAGTTCAGCGGCATTCTGACGCGTGCGGGGGTCCTTTTTCGCGTCGGCAAAGACGACGGTCTCGCCGCGCTTGAGATCCTCGATGTAACTGCCGTAGTCGCGAAAATTGAGGACGCCGGCCAGTGTCTGGATGCCCGGTGCGTTCCAGTCGCGCTCGATGGTGATCGTCTCACGCACCGGATCGATGGTGCCATAGCCGGCACGGCTGACATTCATCGTTTGTCCGAGGATCCTCGCCGCGCTGAACGCTATGTCCGCGGGATCGTTGAGGTCGCGAAAACTGTCGTTCAACGCGATCATCGCCGTCCGGTAGCGCTCCTGCAGCCGCACGTCGGTGATGTCGCTATCGACGCCGATCAGGCCCATGAAGTCGCCGCCCACGTCATAGCGCGGCTGGACCTCGGTGTGGATCAGCCGATAGTCGCCGCTGGCGTCCATGTAGCGCGCCTCGAGCGTATCCCGGGTCTGATGACGGGTCGATCGGTCCAGGCTGGCCAGCAGGCGATCCCGATCTTCGGGATGAATCGTGCTGCGCCAGTCGAATGTCGGGACATCGTCGACTTCGACGTTCCAGAAGGTGCGCTTGCGGGCATTGAAGTACAGGCTCTGGCCGGCGGCGTTGGCCATCCACAGCATGATCGGCGCATTTTCGGCGATCAGCCTGAAGCGCGCTTCGCTTTCCCTTATGGCCTCTTCTGCGGCGCGGCGGTCGGTGACGTCGCTTCCCTGGACGAAGATGCCCGTGACGCGGTCCTTCTCGTCGACAATCGGCTGGTATATGAAATCGATGTACCGCTCTGCCTGTTGCCCGTCGGGCTGCTTCAGCACAATCGGCATGGATTGGCCGATGAACGGTTTCCCCGATCTGGAGACCCGGTCGAGGAGATCCACGAAGCCCTGCTCGATGACTTCCGGCAAGGCTTCGCGCACGGGCTTTCCGACGATGTCCCGTTTGCCGATGAGATCGAGGTAGGCCTGGTTGGCGATCTCGAAGACATGGTCCGGGCCGACGACCGTGGCAACGAAGCCGGGTGCTTGCTCGAACATCTGGCGCAGCCGTTCGCTCTCGCCGCGCAGCCTCTGCTCGGCGCGCATCTTGGCGGTGGTCTCGATGACGATGGCTATGACGCCGACCGGCATGCCGTCGTCGTCCAGCAGGGGCGAGTAGTCTAGGTTCATCCACACCTGCTCGGGCTGCCCGTTGCGATAGAGGGTGAGCTCCTGGTCGCGGTAGGCCAGCCTGTTTCCGGCGAGGCAGGTTTTCATGACGTTGTCGTTGAAATCGGCGACTTCAGGCCAGCCTTCGCGCACGCGGGATCCAAGCAAAGCGGGGTGCCTGCTGCCGGCGAACGACGAATAGGCGTCGTTGTAGATCATGACGCCCTCCTCGCCCCAGAGGGTGACGATCGGCACGGGAGATCCGAGGATGAGGCTGACGGAGGCCTTCAACCCTTTCGACCATCCGTCGAGCGGTCCGAGAGACGTTGTCGACCAATCGAAATTCGCGATGATGTCGGCCGCCTCTCCCCCCACTGCGAGAAACGGCGGAACAGGCTTTCCGCGCCCAATGCCCTCATTCATCGGTCGCTGCCTTTCCCGGCGTCAAGGGGCATGTTCCGCATCGATATTCTCACTACTGAACGACGCGTTGAGTGGCATGCGTCGCAACCGACAATTTCGAGAAAATATGGAGGAGCGTGCGATTGGCAAGGTTTTCGGGATGTTTATTATCGGCTGTGGCGCCATCGCGAACAGGCTAAACCGGGCGCTTGCGGACAAAGCGGCAAGTCAGTCTTGCATAAGCAGATTTTTGGATTATCTTCAACGTATCTGAAACGCAACGAAAGGAAGGTGATCCAATGTCTAATGAGATTTCGGTACTCGTGACGGACATGGGAATTGTTGAGAACGAAGCGAGGCAGCCCTCGCTCTGAGCCCACCTTCCTGAGGGTCGCCTAGGCGATCCGGGTCTTTCACAGGCCAAAGCTCATGGAGGGCCGCGTCAAGCGGCCCTTTTTGATTCCTGCGAGACTAAAGGCCGTCGCGCTGGCTTCAGCCGCCGCCAGGTCACGCGACCTTTATGGAGGCTTTCTCCAACCGCGGTTTTTGCCTGGATGCAGTCATGCTGTTGCGACGGGCTTCGATAAAGGCGTCGACCTGCGGGCCGGGCATCGGCCGGCCGATGAGATAGCCCTGCCCCTCCCCGAATCCCTCGGCTTTCAGGACGCGCATCTGCTCTGCGGTCTCGATCCCTTCCGCCGTCGTCGTGGCCTGAAATCCGATCCCGATGCCGACCACGGCGCGGACGATGGAGAGGCTGCCCGGATCCGTTTCGATACCGGAGACAAAACTGCGGTCCAGCTTGATCTTGTCGAAGGGAAAGGCGCGGAGATAGCCGAGCGACGAATAGCCGGTGCCGAAATCGTCGATCGCGATGCGGATGCCGAGAGCCTTCATCTCGTGCAGCAGGGGAACGCTTTGTGCGCTGTCGGAGATGAAAACGGATTCAGTGATTTCGATTTCCAGTCGAGCGGGTTGCAGGTTGCTGTCCTCCAGCGCCGACATGATCGTTGTCAGAAGGCCCTGATGACGGAATTGGCAGACAGAAAGATTGACGGCGACCCGCAATTCGTCGGGCCAGCTGGCCGCCGTGGCGCAGGCGCTCCGCAGCACAAGCGCCCCGATGGTGGTGATCAGCCCCGTTTCCTCGGCCACCGGAATGAATTCCTGCGGCGCAATCAGGCCTCGTTGCGGATGGCGCCAGCGCAGCAGGGCTTCGAAGCCGACGAGACGTTCGGTCTCCAGCGAGACGATGGGTTGATAGTGCAGTTCGAATTGTTCCTGGTCGATCGCCTGGCGCAATTCCACCATCAGGTCGTGCCGGCGCTTGGCCGCCAGCCGCATCGAGATCTCGTAGAACCGGTATGTGGACCGCCCTGCCGCCTTGGCGGCGTAGAGGGCCAGGTCGGCGTTGCGCAGCAAAACCTCTGCATCGTCGCCATCCTGCGGCGCAACGGCAATGCCGATACTGCAGCTGATATACTCCTGGATTCCGTCGAGATCGATAGGCTGCGCCAGGGAGGCCAGCAGGCGGTCGGCGAAGCAGCGGGCGCGCTCGCCTCCGTCGATATGCAGCGCGACGGCAAATTCGTCGCCGCCGAGCCGCGCGATCAGGTCGTCGCTGCGGGTCAGGCGTCGCAGACGGTTCGCCACCTCCCGCAGCAGCGCATCGCCGGCGGGGTGACCCATGCTGTCGTTGATGTGCTTGAAGTGATCGATGTCGAAATAGAGTAGCGCAATCGGCGCCTCTTCCGTGGCCCGGTCGGCCAGGTCGCGGATGCGGTCGGAAAAGAAAGAGCGGTTCGGCAGTCCGGTCAGCGCGTCGTGCATCGCGATGTGGGCCATCTTTGCCTCGACGGCGCGGGTTAGCGTCACATCCTCGGTGATGCCCAGAAGATATCGGGCGCGCACGCCAGCCGGCGTCGGCAGGGCACGCTTCAGCGTGCGCACCAGTCTTCTCTTGCCGTCTAAGCCTTCCACGTCCTCTTCGGTCGTCAGTATCATGTCGCTATCAAGGATTTGCTGGTCCTGCTCCCTGAAGCGCATGGTTTGGTGCGTCGAGAACATGTCCAGATCTGTTTTCCCGACGATCTCGGCGGACGGCAAGCCGATGATCTCGCCGCTCGCCCGGTTGTGAAGAACGTATCGGCCTTCATCCATCAGATCCTTGACGAAAACGCCGACGGGCAGGTTCTCGACGATGCTGTCGAGCAGGGACTGGGTATCGCTGGCTTGCCGGTGGGCGGCGTTGACCTCGGTGCGATCCTGGACGACAGCAAGGATGGCGGCTGCTCCCTCGAAACGGACGCTGCGACCGTAGGTGACGACCTCGAAGACCTCGCCATTGGCTTTCAGATGCTGCCAGCGCTTGACACGCTCCATGTCCGTGCCGCCGGCAACGGCGTCGATCATCCGCTTTCGTTCGCTCTCCGGACGGATGTCGAGCACGGTCATCCCGAGGTAGTCGTCCGGACTGTAGCCGTAAAGCGCGACAGCGGCCTCGTTGACGATCAGGAACCGCAGGCTGACGGGATCATAAACCCACATCGGGCTCGGATGGGTCGCAAACAGCGAGCGAAAATCGTCGTCGGAGGACGCCGCGGGCTTATCGATCTTGCCAAACTCCGATTGTTTCGACTTCCCCACGTGATCCGCTCCCACCGCGTTCGCCGACACACGCCGGGGCCGCCGTGCCGCCGCACCCCTGGCTGGTCGCCAAGGCTAGGCTGAAAACGTGAATATTTTGCCACCTAACTATTTGATTAAATTGGCGGCATTGGTCCAAAAGATGAGCATTTTAGCAGTTTTTTCGACGGTTTTCCGGGTCTCGCCCGAGAGAGACTCGGGCAAGACCGTCTGCCGATGCGAGATCGCCTGCGATCAGATGATCCCGCCACTGCCGCCGGTGGAGGCCGGCCTGATGGCGCTAACCTTGGCGCGATAACCGCTGGCGCGATAAGTGGCGACCGGATCGATGGCGCCGCCGGCCCGACGGCGGGCTTCCGCGAGGATCGGCTCGACGTCGGCGCGGTAGGCACGTTTCAGCGTGTCGGATGCCATCAGCGCGTCGTTTTCGTCCTGGTAGCCGGAGAGTGCGTCGCGGTCGACCAGCAGGGCCTGGGCATAGGCGCGGCGGATCTCGTTGGCGCTGGAGATCAGGCTTTCGATAGGGTCTGTGACATTGTGCGACTGGTCGATCATATGGGCCGGGTGGAAACCCTTGACGCCGCGATGCTCGGCATCGACGAGTTCGTTGAAGACCAGGAACAGACGATAGGGATCGATCGATCCGGCGTCGAGGTCGTCGTCGCCATACTTGGAATCGTTGAAGTGGAAGCCACCGAGCTTTTCGAACTGGATCAGCCGGGCGACGATCATCTCGATGTTGGTGTTCGGCGCGTGGTGGCCGAGATCGACGAGGCAGAAGGCTTTCGGTCCGAGCGTCTGGGCGATCAGGTAGTTGGTGCCCCAATCCTGGACGATGGTCGAATAGAAGGCCGGCTCGTACATCTTGTGCTCGGAGAAGATGCGCCAGTCGTCCGGCAGTGCCTTGTAGACATCGGCCATCGACGAGAGATAGCGCTCGAAGGCCTTGGTGAAATTGCTCTGGCCGGGAAAATTCGAGCCGTCGCCGATCCAGACGGTCAGCGCCTTGGAACCGAGCGCATTGCCGATCTCGATGCATTCGATGTTGTGCTCGATCGCCTGGCTGCGCGTGGCGGCATCGACATGGCTGAGCGAGCCGTATTTGTAGGAATGGGCCTGGTCCGGCGCATCGGAAAAGGTGTTCGAGTTCATCGCGTCGAAGCCGAGGCCGAGGCTGTCGCCCTTGGCCTTCAACTCGCGCACATCCATCTTGTCCCACGGTATATGCAGCGAGACATTGGGCGTGGCGCGGGTCAGCTGGTTGATGACGGCGCAGTCGTCGAGCTTGTCGAAGATGCCGCGCGGCTCGCCCGTCCCCGGGAAGCGGGCAAAGCGCGTGCCGCCGGTGCCCACGCCCCAGGAGGGCACGGCGACGGAGAAGGCCGAGACTCCGCTGATGATCGCCTCGATATCGATGCCGCGGCGATCGAGGCTGGCGCCGAGCGCATCGAAATCCGCCGCAAGCGCAGCGGCACGCTTTTCGTTCTCCTGCGCAATGGTATCCTGCGCGATTTTAAGCTCGACCATAATTTCCTCCCTGGCACAGCGAACAAACGGGCGCCCGCCCGCGTTCTACCGCGTTAACTCCCGAATGTTTGATGAGGCGACCTTGGATATCATACGCGTACTGCTCGCAATCTTCCTGCCACCGGTTGGCGTTTTCCTGCAGGTCGGTCTCGGCCTGCAGTTCTGGATCAACATCCTTCTGACCCTCTGTGGCTATTTCCCCGGCATCATCCACGCGCTGTGGGTAATCCTCCGGAAGTAATCGTCAGCGCGTGAATGCCTGGGCGTTGCCGGCATCGACATTGATGATGTTGCCGGTCGACTTGGCCGAGACATCCGACGTCAGGAAGTAGATCGCCTCGGCGATGTCTTCCGGAAAGACGTTGAGCTTCAGCAGCGAGCGCTTGCGGTAGTGTTCCTC
>CAZZZI010000072.1:0-20235 GCA_964658415.1 uncultured Sphingomonas sp.
CGTCGATGTCGTTCACAGGGTTTCCCATCATGGCCTTCGTTGCCACGCTTATTGCCAATCCGTCAAACCCCGTTCTCGTTCCGAACCTTGCGGAACGCGCGGCCGATTCGGTGAAAGCCTCCGGACTGTACTGGCTGGCGGATGGAATTGCCTGCGATATCGCGCTTCGCGATGGCACCGACCTGCAGGCTGCAGAGGCAAGCCTCCGGACGGCAATCGGCGGCGCCCCTATCGACCTCGTGATCCAGGAAGCCGAGACAAGACGCAAGAAGCTGCTGATCGCCGACATGGATTCGACGATTATCGGCCAGGAATGCATCGACGAACTGGCGGCCGAAGTGGGCCTCAAGGACAAGGTGGCGGCCATCACCGCGCGGGCGATGAACGGCGAGATCGACTTCGAACCCGCCCTGCGCGAGCGCGTCGCGCTCCTCAAGGGCCTGCCGATCTCTGTCGTCGACGAGGTCATCGCCAGGCGCATCACCCTGACTGCGGGCGGCCCGCAATTGATCGCCACCATGAAGGCAAAGGGCTTCCATACCGCCCTCGTCTCGGGCGGCTTCACCGTCTTCACCAGCCGCATCGGCGCCACGCTCGGATTCGATGAAGATCGCGCCAACGTGCTTTTGGAAGAAAACGGCGTGCTGACGGGCTTCGTCGCCGAGCCGATCCTCGGCCGACAGGCCAAAGTCGACGCGCTTACGGAGATTGCTGCGAAACTCGGCATTTCAACCGAGGACGCGCTTGCCGTCGGCGACGGCGCCAACGACCTCGGCATGTTGGAGCGCGCTGGCTCCGGCGTTGCCCTGCACGCAAAGCCCGCCGTTGCCGCCCAGGCGAAGATGCGTATCGACCACGGCGACCTCACCGCGCTCCTCTATATCCAGGGATACCGCAAAACGGATTTTGTCGACGCCTGAGGCGCCGGGCACAATTCGAGGCTTCAAAAACGGAAGGACCTCAGACCATGATCATTGTCGAAACCGACCGCCTGATCGTTCGCAACTGGCGCGAACCGGACCGGGACCTGTTTTTCGAAGTCAATTCGGACGAGAAGGTCATGGCCTTCTATCCTTCCCGCCGGGACCGGGCCAACTCGGATGCCTTCTTCGACCATCTGCATCGTCTGATTGCCGAGACAGGCCTCGGCTTCTACGCGCTCGAAAGCAAGGCCACCGGCGAGGCAATCGGTTTCAGCGGCCTTGCCCGCACCGATCTGGCACCGTTCATTCCGCTTGGGACGGTCGAAATCGGCTGGCGGCTGCCGGTGCGCTTCTGGGGACAGGGTTTGATCAGCGAAGCCGCGACTGCCCTGCTCCGTCACGGTTTCGAGACCCTCGACGTCGACGAGATCGTCTCCTTCGCCGTCCACGACAACCATCGCTCGACGGCGGTGATGCGCCGCATCGGCATGCACCGGGATATGAACGGCGATTTCGATCATCCCCGCGTCCCCGACAGCAAGCCGGAACTGAAGCGCCACGTGCTCTACCGGCTGACGGCAGACCAGTGGCGCGACGCCCAAGCTGCGGCCTGAACCCTATTCCAGCGGCACGGCGATGAAGCGCAGGTCGCCGTTCGGCGCGGCGATCATCATCTGCGCGTTGCGACGGCCTTCCTTCTTCAGGGAGGTCACCTTGGCCGCAACCGACCCCGGCGTCTTCATGAACTCCTGAGCCACCTCGACGATCACATCGCCCGGCTTCAGGCCCTTTTCGAGCGCCGGAGATCCGGGTGCCACCTGCATGACAACGACGCCGTCGACGCTGTCGGCGATACCGAAGGTCTTGCGGTTGTCGGCATTGAGGCCGGCAATCTGCATGCCGAGCACGGTCTGAACCGTATCGGCATTGGGCGCCGGTGTCGGCGCGGCATCGCCTGGATCTTCCTGGCCGTCCATCGCATCGTCGTCGCCGGCACCGTCGCCATCCGGATTGATGACTCCGCTGTCGTTGTTGCCGCCGGGTGCCGCATCCGGTGTCGCCGCCTTGTCGCCGGCGGCAGCGGCCGTGTCGTCGAGCTTGCCGAGCGTCACCTTGACGGTCTGCTGCTTGCCGGCGCGCATCACCACGACGTCGACGGCCTTGCCGACCGGGCTTTCAGCCACCACGCGCGGCAGATCGCGCATTTCGTTGACGGCCTTGCCGTCGAAATTGAGAATGACGTCGCCGGCAAGGATCGAGCCGTTGTCGACAGGACCGCCCTTGATCACGCCGGCCACCAGCGCGCCCTTGGCCGTCGGCAAGCCGAGGCTCTCCGAGACATCGTCGGTGACGGGCTGGATCCGCACGCCGAGCCAGCCGCGACGCGTCTCGCCGAAATCCATCAGCTGCTTGACGACGCCCTCGGCAATCTCTGAAGGCACGGAGAAGCCGATGCCGATGGAGCCGCCGCTCGGCGAGATGATCGCCGTGTTGATGCCGATCACTTCGCCGCGCATGTTGAACAGCGGCCCGCCGGAATTGCCCTTGTTGATTGCCGCATCCGTCTGGATGAAATTGTCATAGGGGCCCGCGTTGATGTTGCGGCCGCGCGCCGAGACGATGCCGACCGTCACGGACCCGCCGAGACCGAAGGGGTTGCCGACCGCCATCACCCAGTCGCCGATGCGCATCTGGCTGGAATCGCCGAAATGCACCGATTTCAGCGGCTGCTTCGGCTCCACTTTCAGGACGGAAAGGTCGGTCTTGGTGTCGGTGCCGACCAGCTTTGCCTTCAGCTTGGTGCCATCCGGGAAGATCACCTCGATATCGTCGGCGCCTTCGATGACGTGGTTGTTGGTGACGACATAGCCCTTCGGATCGATCACGAATCCGGAGCCCAGCGAACTGACCTTGTGATTGTTGCTCTGGCCGGGCTTGTCCTTGAAGAAGTCGTTGAACAGGTCCTGAAAAGGCGAGCCGTCCGGCATCTTCGGCGTCGACACGGCGCCCTCGCCCTTGACCTTCTGCGAAGTCGAGATGTTGACGACGGCATCGAGCAGCCCGGAGGCCAGATCGGCAACCGAGGCTGGTCCTGCCATCGGAGGGCTCGGTGCTGCAGGCGCCACGGGCGGCGCTGGCGGCACCGGCAAGGGTCCCGAGGGCGTCGGCGGGGTCGTCGCGTTCGGGTTGGCGGGAGCGGCCGGCGCGGTGCCGGGCACGCCTGACAGGACCTTTGTCATGCCCTCCGCATAAGCACGCTCGAAGCCGGTCAGGGTGGAGCCGGCAACAAGGGCCGCGCCAGCCATCAGGGCAAGCGAACGTCGAAGGGTGGGGCAAGCAGTCGAAGCCATCAGGCATCCTCACGAAAGGGTCAGTTCGTTTATTACAGCATCAGCATAGGGCGGAATGATGAACGGCGAAATCGGCTTTTTCGCTAATCCCCGCCCATGATGGCAGGCATGCGGGACCGGCGGCACTTTCGCACAGCTGCCGGCAGGCGCCAAAAAAATCGGGCCATCCCTGAGGATGGCCCGACGATGCGGTTCAGAATTTCGACCGGCAAGCAGCCGTCAGTTGGCGGCTGGCGCTCCCGGCAGCGACAGGGGCGCGCTGGCCGATGGCGCGGCCAGAGCAGGCTCGCCGGGCTGCGGTACCGGTGGCGTTCCGTTCGGATTCTGGAAATAGCGGAAGAAGTCCGACGTCGGCGACAGAACCATGGTGGTCGTGCCGGAGGCGAGAGCCGTCGTATAGGCAGCCATCGACCGGTAGAACCGGAAGAAGGAAGGGTCGCGCGAATAGGCATCGGCAAAAATCCGTGCCCGCTCGGCCTCGCCCTCACCGCGCAGGACTTCCGAATCCTTGCTGGCATCGGCAACGATCTCGACGACCTGGCGATCCGCGATGGCGCGGCGACGCTGGCCTTCCTCGGTGCCCTCGGCACGGAGCAGTTCTGCTTCGGCAAGACGCTCGGCGCGCATGCGGTCGAAGGTCTTCTGCGAGACGTCCTGGGTCAGGTCCGTGCGACGGATCCTGACGTCGTCGATCTTCAGGCCGAGCGTTTCCGCATCCTTGTGAAGGTCGTTGCGGACTTCGAGCATCATCGAGACGCGCTCGTCCGACAGGGCGGCATCGAATTCACGCAGACCGTAGACCCGACGCAGAGAGGCGTCGAAGCGGGTGCGCAGCTGCGATTCCGCGGCAGCGCGGTCGCCCGACACGGTTTCGCGGAACTTGCGAGCGTCGGCGATGCGATAGACGACGAAGGCATCGACGTCGAAGGTCGCGCCGCCCTTCACCTGGACGCGGATATTGTCCAGATCGAAGCGCAGGGCCTGCTTGGAGACGAACTGTACCCGGTCGGCATCGGCAAAGGCGAAAGGCAGCTTGAAGTAGATGCCCGGTTCCGTCTTCACCGACTGGATCTGACCGAAGCGCACGAGCACAGCCTGCTCGCGGGCGTTGACGACGAACACCGACGAATAGACGATGAACAGGAGGACGACGATGGCGATGATGATCGCCGGAAGACGATTGGAGGTCATGTTACTTACCCCCCTCGTTCGTCGCAGTCGGCGTCACGACCTTACCGAGTCCGTTCAGCGGGAGGTAGGGCATCACGCCTTGCTTCTGGTCGATGATGACCTTGTTCGAATTCTTCAAGACGGATTCCATCGTTTCAAGGAACAGGCGTTCGCGGGTGACATCGGGTGCCTTGACGTACTGGTCGTAGACCGACACGAAGCGCTGGGCCTCACCTTCGGCTTCCTTGACGACACGGTCCTTGTAGGCCGCCGCTTCTTCGCGGTTCTGGGCCGCCTGACCGCGCGCGCCACCGAGCTTCTGGTTGGCGTACTGGTTGGCTTCCTCGACGAGGCGCTGCTTGTCCTGGTCTGCGCGCTGCACTTCTTCGAAGGCATCGGCCACTTCGCGTGGAGGAGCGACATCCTCGATATTGACGCGGGTGATGGCGATACCGGAGCCGTAGCGATCCATCGTGCCCTGGATGATGTTCTGGACTTCGCTGGCGATCGGCTGGCGGTTGTCACGGAAGGCATCCTGGGCAGGACGACGACCGACGACTTCACGCATCGCGCTCTCGGACACCTGCTGCAGGGTTTCCGCCGGGTTTTCGAGATTGAACAGATAGGCCTTGGGGTCGCTGACCGTGAACAGCACCGTGAACTGGACGTTCAGGATGTTCTGGTCGCCCGACAGCATCAGGCCGGCATTCGAATTGGCACTGCCGCGTCCGCCGATGCTCTGCAGCTGTTCGGTGACCTTGACGATGTTGATCGTGTCCATCGGCCACAGATGGAAATGCAGGCCGGGGAGCGAGACCTCCTCCTTCGGCTTGCCGAAGCGCAGTTCGACGCCGCGCTCGTCCGGCTGGACGGTATAGATGCACTGGATAAGCCAGAAGACGATGACGACCGCCGCGATGATCAGAAAGATGCCGCTGTTAAAGCCGCCGGGAATGATCCCGCGCAGCCGCTCCTGGCCACGACGGATGATATCCTCGAGATCGGGAGGCCCGCCCCCGTTGCCACGTGGCCGGTTGGGTCCATTGCCCCAGGGGCCTGGCTTGTTGCCATCGCCACCACCGTTACCACCCCCACCGCCGCCCCAGGGACCGCCGCCATTCTGATTACTCCAGGGCATTAAAACCTCATCGTTCGTGGAATTCTTGGACCGTTGTCCGACCCAGGTTCCCCCCGCCGCCAACGATAACCCTCGTTATAGGTATCGGCGGTGTCGCTTTCAACGCAACCTACGGAAGTCGGGGCGCAATATTGGAAAAATAGTTGATTTTCGGGCTCGTCCGCACCGGTCCGGATGTCAGCGGCGTCGATATGTGACGAAGCGCGTGGCGAAGCTGTCGCGTTCGCCTGCGGGGACAACCAGTTCCGGGTCGGCCTCCCATATCGTCGCGTCGATGGCGGGAAAGGACGTATCCCCGTCGACATCGGTCTCGACATGCGTGACATGCATGAGGTCAGCGGTCTCGATCGCCTGACGATAGATCTCGCCGCCACCGATGATGCAGACCTCGTCGACACCGTCGGCGCGGGCCTTCTCGATGGCGCTTGCCAATGCATCGGGGAGTGAATTCGCCACCGTCACGCCTTCCGGATCGAAGCCGGGATCACGGGTGACGACAAAGTTCGCGCGGCCCGGCAGCGGCCGGCCGATCGACTGGAACGTCTTGCGGCCCATGATAACCGGCTTGCCAGAGGTCAGTGCCTTGAAGCGCTTGAGGTCGGTCGACAGGCGCCACGGCATGTCGCCGTCCCGGCCGATGATGCCGTTGCGTGCGACGGCAACGACGATGACCTGCCTAGCATTCGACATCCGAACTCCATGCTCTCGCGTGTCCAGGGCGGCAGCCGCACCATGCGGGCTTGCCGGCTCTCTTGTATCGCACCATTGTCACCGAAGTCAGGCAGGGGTCAAGCGCAGCCCGGGCCCAACCGGGGGCAAGTGGACCTTGCATCCGAAATGCAGCATACCATTTCAAACATTACCTCACGCCAAACCGACAATCCTGACCGGAGTGAACGAATGACCGACAACACAGAATACAAGCCCGCCAGCGTCTGGACATGGGACAAGGAAAGCGGCGGCCGCTTTGCCAACATCAACCGGCCGATCGCCGGAGCGACCCATGACAAGAAGCTTCCGATCGGCAAGCACCCCCTGCAGCTCTACTCGCTTGCGACCCCGAACGGCGTCAAGGTGACGGTCATGCTCGAGGAACTGCTGGCGCTCGGCCACGCGGGGGCGGAATACGACGCCTGGCTGATTCGCATCAACGAAGGCGACCAGTTCGGCAGCGAATTCGTCGACATCAACCCCAATTCCAAGATCCCGGCGCTGATGGATCGCAGCGGCCCGACGCCGGTGCGCATCTTCGAATCCGGATCCATCCTCTTCTATCTCGCCGAAAAGTTCGGCGCCTTCCTGCCAACCGAGCAGCCTGCCCGTACCGAATGCATGTCCTGGCTCTTCTGGCAGATGGGCAGCGCCCCCTATCTCGGTGGCGGCTTCGGTCACTTCTACGCCTATGCGCCGACAAAGATGGAATATCCCATCAACCGTTTCACGATGGAGACGAAACGCCAGCTCGATGTTCTCGACCGCCGGCTTGCCGACAACGAGTATCTGGCCGGTGCCGACTACACGATCGCCGATATCGCCGTCTGGCCCTGGTACGGCGCGCTGGCCAAGGGCTGGCTCTACGAGGCTGCGGAATTCCTGCAGGTCCAGGAATACAAGAACCTTCAGCGCTGGACGGACCTCGTCGGCGCGCGTCCGGCCGTGCAGCGCGGGCGGATGGTCAATCGCGTCTTCGGCGAACCCTCGAGCCAGTTGCATGAACGCCACGATGCCGGCGACTTCGACACCAAGACGCAGGACAAGAACCCGGCCTGACCGCCGGCCTCTCCGCGCAGGGACGGTCCGGCCTGCCGGACCGTCTCCTCAGGGGTTGGTGCGCATATAGGCAATGACGTCCTTGATCTCGGACTGGCTCCACAATCCCCAGAACGGCATGCTGGTCCCGGGCACCTTCTTCTTCGGACTGTAGAGGAATTCGGACAGCGCCACCTCATTCCACACCAGTCCGGCCGCGCCGGCATCGCTCATGGCCTTGGAATAGCGATAGCCCGGGACCGACCCGGCTGGCCTGCCGACAACGCCCTTGAGATAGGGACCGAAGCCGTTCCGCTGCTGATCCGGCACATGACATTGCGTGCAATGCTGGAAGACCTGCTTGCCATGGGCAATATCCTCCGCCGACGCTTTTGGCGCGACCGTGAAGACGAGAAGAAGGGCAGAAGCTGCCGCAATCGCAGGGTAAGAGATCACAGGTTCGGGGCGCTCCAGTTGGCGATCACGGCGTCGTCATTCAGGTTTCCGGGAACTTCATAACGGGTTCCTCGTTGAAAATCGCTTGGCTTTTTAGTCGCAGCTTTCAACTATGTACGGAGAGAAACATGACCCTTGCGGGTAAGAAGATCGCGATTCTCATCGCGCCACGCGGCACCGAGGAGCCCGAATTCGCAAAACCCAAGGCAGCCGTCGAGGACGCAGGCGCGACCGTGACAGTCATCGGGCTCAAGCCCGGCCAGGCGGAGACATGCAACAACGACCTCGACCCCGGCTCCAAATATGCGGTCGACAAGACGGTCGGCGAAGTCTCGGCCGACGAGTTCGACGGCCTGGTCATCCCGGGCGGCAGCGTCGGCGCGGACAAGCTGCGGGCCGACGAAGCGACTGTCGCCTTCGTCCGTTCGTTCTTCGCGCAGGCAAAGCCCGTCGGTGTCATCTGCCATGCGCCCTGGGTGCTGATCGAGGCCGATGTCATCAAGGGCCGGACGGTTACGTCCTTCGCCTCCATCAAGACCGACGTCAGGAATGCCGGCGGCAACTGGGTCGACAAGGAGGTTGTCGTCGACAAGGGCCTCGTCACCAGCAGAAGCCCGGACGACCTCCCGGCATTCTGCGCGAAGATCGTCGAGGAGTTTGAAGAGGGCAAGCATCCCCAGCAGGCACGCAGCCTCTAATCGGATCGCACCGTTCACATCCCGATCCCGGCCACGGCAACGTCGTGGCCGGGATCGTTACGTTGAGGCTTATCGCTCCGACAACACGCGCGTCATCCCTGCACAGCGGGCCTGAAGCCGAAAATGCGAGATCGCAATCATCGGCGATGCTTCGTTAAATTGCCGCCTGCGGCTAGATTTGCAGCCGTGGATAGGTCAAAATATAGCGATGAAAACAGCAAAGAAATCCAGCTTTCCAAGCCGTCCGCCCTCCTTCGTGCGGCATTTCCTGCAAAGTTCATCGGCCGGCGGTATCGTCCTGATGGCGTCTGCAGTCGTTGCGCTGGCGGTGGCCAACTCGCCGCTCTATCAGACCTACTCGGATACGCTGCATTTCTATGTCGGCGGACTGTCCATTCTCCACTGGGTCAACGACGGCCTGATGGCGATCTTTTTCCTGATGGTCGGCATGGAGATCAAGCGGGAGGTTCTCGACGGCCAGCTCTCGACCTGGTCGCGCAGGATCCTGCCGGGCGTGGCAGCCGCCGGCGGCATGCTGGTCCCTGCCCTCATCTACCTCGCGTTCAATCTCGGGGAAGCGGGTCAACCGAGAGGCTGGGCCATTCCATCCGCCACCGATATCGCCTTCGCGCTCGGCGTCCTGTCGCTGCTCGGTCCTGCGGTCCCGACCTCGCTGCGCGTCTTCCTGACGGCGCTCGCCATCATCGACGATCTCGGCGCTGTCCTGATCATTGCCGTGTTCTACACCGGCGAACTCAACGTCTATGCGCTCGGTGGCGCCGCCCTCACCTTGCTACCGCTGGTGGCGCTCAACCGCGCCGGCGTGACGCGCCTGCTGCCTTATCTCCTGCTTGGCGCCGTCCTGTGGTCCCTGACGCTGCAGTCGGGCATCCATGCCACGCTCGCCGGCGTCGCACTGGCCTTCACCATTCCGCTGAAAGCCATCGTCGGCAAGTCCGGGGCCGAAGTCTCGCCTCTCCTGACGCTGGAGCACGGCATCCAGCCCTGGGTCAATTTCCTGATCGTCCCGATCTTCGGCTTTGCCAATGCCGGCGTTTCCTTCGCCGGGATCTCCCTCGGGGCCTTCGTCGATCCGGTCCCGCTCGGGGTCGCGACAGGCCTCTTCGTCGGCAAGCAGCTCGGCGTCTTCGCCTTTTCGGCCGCCGTCATCCGCATGGGCTGGGCGGAATTGCCGAAGCACGCCAGCTGGCTGCAGCTCTACGGCGTCGCCCTTCTCTGCGGCATCGGCTTCACCATGAGCCTGTTCATCGGACTTCTGGCATTCGCCTCGGATCCGATGCTGCAGGACGAAACCAAGCTTGGCGTGCTGCTCGGCTCGTTCCTGTCGGCCATCGCCGGCGCGATCCTGCTGAAGACCACCGGCCGCAAGGCTCCGCCGTCAGACCGGCCTGCAGCGGCCTGAGCGTCACCTGTCGACCCCGCCCGTCAGGTCGGGTCGAAACCCTCCGGACTATTACACTGCCACCGGCGCATCGATAGCCGGATGCGGATCGTAGCCGGTGACATCGAAATCCTCGATGCGGTAGCCGTCGATGCTATCAGGGTGGCGCAACAGGCGGAGCTTGGGGAACGGCCGTGGCTCGCGGGCGAGGATCGTGTGGGCGAGATCGACGTGGTTGAGATAAAGGTGCACGTCCCCGCCGACCCAGATCAGCTCGCCCGGCGTCATGTCCACCTGCTGGGCGACCATGTGCACCAGCGCTGCCTGCTGGGCGAGATTGAATGGATTGCCGAGGCCCATGTCGCAGGACCGCTGCCCGACCAGCAGCGACAGCTTTCCCCTCTTGCCAGATCCGGCCGGGGCGTCCGCCGCGTCCGCGTCGGCAAGATTGCTCGCATAGAACTGATAGGTCATGTGGCACGGGCTGAGCGCCATCCGGTCGAGGTCGCCGACGTTCCAGGCGTGGAACAGCATGCGGCGGCTGGCCGGATTTGTCTTCAAAGTCTGGATGACGTTGGCAATCTGGTCGTGTTCTTGGCCGTCGGCATCCAGCCAGCGGCGCCACTGCTTGCCGTAGACAGGCCCGAGGTCGCCCCATTCTAGCGCGAAGGCGTCGTCGTTGAGCACGCGTTCCTCGAAGGCCTCCTGGGAAATGTCGGAGCCCGTTGCCTTGCGGTATTTATCCAGGGGCCAGTCGGTCCAGATCCGGACGTTTTCGCGCAGCAGCGACTGGATGTTGGTCTGGCCCGTCAGGAACCACAGCATTTCCTTGACCGCCGTCTTCCAGAAAACCCGCTTGGTGGTGTAGACCGGAAAACTGCCGTCCGACAGGTCGAACCGCATCATCGCGCCGAAAGTCGAGAGCGTGCCGACGCCGGTCCGATCGATGCGACGGTCGCCTTTCTCGAGGAGATGCTCCAGCAGATCCAGGTATTGGTATTCGGGATGCCGCGCCATGATAAAATCCTTTCGGGTTGCCCTTCCCGTACCGCCTGCGGCCAGCGAAACCAATCCATCGCGGCATGAGTGGCAGACTTCTCCCCGGAGTTTTGATGCCGAATCTCGAAATTGCCAAGCAATTTCGCCGACGGCTCTTCCCACCGGCGCCGGAAGACACTATATCCGTGTTGCCGGTTTTCGGACCGGCTATGGCGATAAATGAGCGATGTAATAAACCTATTGGACCCGGGGGCGGTACCCGGCGCCTCCACCAAAAACCGGCCTGGCTCTGACCGGCTTTTGATGGGGGCGAAACAGGATCGACAAGGGTGTAAAGATCTACTTTTTGCCCGGCATTGTACCACCGTTATCGGACTAAATCTGTAGTTGCAAACACCAACTATGCGGAAGCTCGTCTCGCTGCTTAATCGCAGTGTGACACTTCAAAACAAGCCCTTGAGGTTCGCACCTTAAGGCGGGGTCCGGAGGTACCTGGCAACAGAAACCTCCACCTTCTCCCCTCTTTGGAAATCATGTATGGTCGGTCGACATGACTCGCGCGTCGGGGGTTTTCCGAATCCGCGTGCCGTGGCATACAGCCTTCAAGACGGCCAATGAAAGACGGGAAAGCATGGGGCAGGATCATATCCGCTACGATATTCTGGCACAGGACGCACTGCGCGGAGTTATCCGTAAGGTTTTGACCGAAGTCGGCACGACCGGCCGCCTGCCCGGCGACCACCACTTCTTCATCACGTTTCTGACCGGCGCCGCCGGTGTGCGCATCTCCCAGCACCTGAAGTCAAAATATCCGGAGCAGATGACCATCGTCATCCAGCACCAGTTCTGGGAACTGAAGATCACCGAGACCCATTTCGAGATCGGCCTGTCCTTTTCGGACGTTCCGGAAAAGCTGGTCGTCCCCTTTAACGCCATTCGCGGTTTTTACGACCCATCGGTGAATTTCGAGCTCGAGTTCGACGTTCCGCTTGCCGACGAGGAAGAATTGCCGAGCGGCGAGATCACCGCCTACCCCGTCAACACGGACACGCCGGTCGAACACGTCGCGGCCGGCGATGGCGAGCCGAAGAAGCCCGGCTCGGTGGTGTCGCTGGATGCTTTTCGCAAGAAGCAATAAACAGGTCCGGCAAAACGGCTTGTCTGTTCTGGCGCGGAATGCGTAGAGAGAAAGAGAGAGCATTTTCGGCGTTACCACGAGACGCCGAAATCACTGGTGGCGCTGAGGACCGGAACGATGACTGCAGAGATCGTCAACCTGAAGCAGTTCCGGAAAAAGCAGGCCCGATCGGATCGGGAAAAGCTGGCCGACCAGAACCGTATCACCTTCGGTCGCACCAAGAGCGAAAAGCAGATCACCGGCAAACTCAACGACAAGGCCAGCAAGGCGCTCGACGACGGTCGCATCGAGCCTCCGCCGTCCGACACTTAGTCGCAGCTCGAATCGAGCTTATCCCCCGATCCCGATAGCCGTTTCACCGAAGCGTCCAGGACGCCTCCCATGATCCGCAAGCACTCAGCCACCCTGCACGGGCATCGTACCAGTTTCACGCTGGAGGACGCCTTCTGGGATGAACTGAAGCAGATCTCGCTCGCTCGCGGGCTTTCGCAGGCGGCCCTCATTGCCGAGATCGACGATCGCCGGCCGCCGGAGAGCAACCTCTCCTCGGCGTTGCGGCTATACGTCCTCGCCTATCTGAAAGAGTCGGCCGGACAAGCCTGAGGATCGCGACCGTTGCGCGAGCCCGATCAGAACTTCTGCGGCGGCGCGGAAAAGTCCGGCACTTTAAACGGCGCCATTCCGCTGCCAGGCGGAGGTGCTTCCTGCGATTTTGCCTTGGCCTCGGCTTCCGCCTTCGCCTTGGCATCGGCCGCTGCCTGCGCACGCGCCGCTTCATTTGCCTGGAAGCGTGCCATCGCATCGGCGCGTTCCTTGGTCGCAGCATCGATCTTGGCCTTCGCCGCCGCGTCGGCTTTCGCCTTCGCGTCCGCTTCAGCCTGCGCTTCGGCCTGCGCTTTTGCAGCGGCATCGGCGGCTGTCTTGGCCGCCGCATCTGCCTCAGCCTGCGCCTTTGCCTTGCTCGCCGCCTCCGCCTGTCGCTGTGCTTCGGCCTGTTGCGCAAGCACCCGCAGGCGCTCTTCCTCGGCTTTGCGCTGCTGTTCGATCACGGCATCCTGTTGCCGCTTGATCTCACGCTGGGCGTCCGCGAATTTGTAGAGCGACACCTCGCGCCGCAGTCGCTGCTTTTCCAGCACACCCGATTGCAGCCGCTCGACCCGGCGCCGTTCGCGTTCGAACGCGCGCAAGGACAGGAAGCTGGTGACAGCGCTGGAATCGACGCTGCGCGTCGGCGTCGCCAGCGGCCCTGCAAAACTGAGCCGCAGCGCGGGATCCGCACCGCTGACGGCATCGCCACCGGCATTGAGCGAAATGGCGAGCCCGCCACGCAGCATCTCGTCGGTCAGGTTGATCTCGGCATTGCCGGTCATGCGTGCCGTGTCGGTCGTGGCGATGACGTTATCGATACGAACCCGCCCGCTTGAAATATTGAGCGGTATCGTCATGGGCTTCAGCACAGCATCGCCGTTGTTGAGCAGCGTCTGGACGATCGGCTCCACCTTGTCGGCGGTCACCTGACCCTGGATCTGGTCGGTCGCAGACAGAAGCGATGGCAGGATGCCGAGATTGAGGCCGCGGATACGCGTATCCCCGAGCATCACCTGCCCGGAGCCGCTGGCCGATGCGGCCAGATCGCTGACGCTCTTGCCGCTGGCCTCCATGTTGAGCGACAGGCCGGCGCGGCCGGTTGCCACGGGTGTTCCGTCACGCTGCCAGCCGACGACGGCAAGATCGGCGTTGGCAAGATCGATCTTGGTCTGCACCAGTGCCGTGCCATCGTTGTTGGCCAGCAGCAGGCGGCCGCCGATCTTTCCGCCGCTCCAGTTGCCCGCCATGTCGGAGAATTGCAGGGCGTCGCCCTTGTAGGACATGTTGGTGGTGAAATCCGACACCGCACCGAAGATGCCCGGCCACATCTGTTTGGCCGAAAGTCTCACATTGACATCGGTACCGGTAAACATCGGCAGTCCAAGCTTGGCACTGGTCAGGCGCCCGTTCGACGCATCCGTCATCGGCCCGAAAATTGCCTCGCCGAGCCAGCCGAGATCGGCCTCGGTCATCGCAAGCTCGCCGTTCGCCTTGATGTTCGGTGCCTTGCGGTCGAAGGCAAGCCGGCCGATCAGGGCGTTGCTGGCGAACTGCGCCTTGATGTCGGAAAGCGTCACCTTGTCGGCATCGATCGTCGCGGTCGTCTGCAACTTGGCCGGCAGGCCGGTCCCCATCTGCGGCATGCCGATGCCGTTCATGACAAGATACGGGTCGAGATCGGCGCTTTCCAGCGACAGGGCCATCGTGCCGTTGAGGAAGGTCGCCGGCCGGACGTCGACCTTGCCGTTGGCGGTAAACGAGGTCTTGTCGGTCGCAAAGGTCAGGGCGGCATCGGCAGGCTCGTTGTCGGTCGCCGATACCTTCAGCGTCAGACGCCCGTTGGCATCGGCATCGACCGGCAGCGGATCGAGGCCAGCCTGGCCGAACAGGATCGAGGTGACGGTGTTTTCAAGCGTCGCCTCCAGCGTCGTCGTCCCCTTGCCGGTCAGAGCCAGCAGGTCGGACATGCGGTAGTCGAGATTGACGCGGCTGCCGTTGGACACGCCGGCAAGCGTCAGCGCGAGCGCGCTTCCCTGGTCGCCGCCGAGCGTCAGGGCGCCGCGAAGGGCCGTATTGCCGTACCAGGCCCCATTGCGAACCAGCCGGTCGACCAGCGGGTGATGCGGCAGGTGTTGGCTGAGCATGGCGAAAAACGGGCTGGGATCGGCGGCCTTGAAGGTGATCTCGCCCGAGCCCTTGTAGTCCAGCAGCGAGCCGGAGGCGCGACCGGTGGCCGTGATTTCCGCCCCGGCAACATCGCGCACGAAGAGCTTGTCGAGCTTCAGCGCGCCATCGGCAATCCCGAAGGTCGTCTCCACATTGTCGGCGGCGATCCCGAAGGCGGAGAACTTGTCGGCTTTCAGGTGGGCGTTGATCTTGTGGTCGAGAATGTTCTCGCCCGGTTCCTGTCCGGTGAACAGGCCGGTCAAGGCGCGCAGCGCGTCGAGATCGAGGGCATCGCCGCTGAGATCGACGGCCAGCGTCGGCGCCTGGTTTTCCGGCAACTGTCGATCGAGCCTGCCCTTCAAGGTGGCGTCGCCGATGGCGATCTCGAGGTTGTCGAAGCGCTGGCGCAGATGGGTGAGCTTGACATCGGCCGAGAAGCCGGCAGCCTTCAATTCGCGGATGGAGGGATCGACCGTACCGGAAAGCCAGGAGGCCAGACCCGAGGGCTGGCTCGAGGCGACGACCAGGTTACCGGTAAAGTTCGGGTCGCCCTGCAGCAGCAATGTGCCCTTGGCTTCGACCTGGGTTCGTCCCGGCAGCGTACCGACGGCCTTGTCGACCGTCCAGCCGGCACCGGCCGGTTCGAGATCGAGCTGCACGTCGCGCAATGTCGTATCGCCGGCGACGATCGCCGGCAGGCGCACCGTCGCCTTGCCGGGCACCTGCGGGATCGGAATTTCGCCGGCGATGGCGATCAGGCTGCTGAGCCGCTGGCGGGCCGAGACGGTCGGATTGCGGGTCGTCTTGCCTTCGCTGCCCTGGTTGCCGAGCCGGTTGACGTCGATCTGCTGGCCATCCGCCGTCAGCAGGAATTCCGGCTTCGGTCCGGTGTCGAGCGTCGCCTCGCCGTTGATGACGTAAGGGTCGTCGGAGGCGCCAAGCTCGAGCCAATATTCCGGGATGCGGATGCGGTCGTTGGTGAGTTCGAACTTGCCCTTGACGCGCGGCTCGCTCGACTTCGCGTCCGCCGTCACCTTGCGCGCCTGGCGGGTCTCGATGCCGGCGGAGAATGTGCCGAGATAATCGGGCTTGCTCGAGACCAGCTTCAATTCGCCGTCGAGATCGATGCTGACGGGATGGCTTTCGGGCACGAGCCGGGTACGGACCTTCAGCACGCCGTTGTCATCCGGCTGGCTGCTGGAAATGATGAACTTTCCCCGCTCGCCGTCGAGCGCCGCATCGCCATCCACCCGCCACGGGCCGGCCAGCGATTTGGCCGACATCTCGGCATTGAGGTCGGTGATATGGCGGGTGCGGCCGGACTGCTCGTCGATGAACTCGACCGAGCCGCCGTCGACATGAACGTTCTCGAGCACCACGGACTTGGCCGGAATCTCCGACTGGCTGCCGCGCATCCAGTCGAGCGTTCCGTCCTTCAGCAGCCGCAGGCGCACCTTCGGCTGCGAAATGCGCATGTCGAAGATCAACGCCTCGCCCGACAGGAAAGGGGCCAGCTCGGCATCCATGGCGAATTCGGAGATCTGCACCTGCGGCGTTCCATCCGGCTCCTGACCGACGCGCACGTCATGCAGGGTCACCGACGGAAACGGCAGCAAGCGGGCATCGACGGCCCCGTAGACGGTGACCTTCTTGCCGATGATACGGCTGGCCTGCTCCTCGAAGCCTTGCCGGAATCCGGTCCAGTCGATGAAGAGCGGCGCCAGCAGTGCCACGAACAGCACCACCACCAGGACACCACCCAGAAAGACCAGAACCTTACCTAACAACGCGTTGACTCTCCATTCCGCATGCCCGCCACGACACTAGCGGCATTCGCGGTAGGGGCAAGGCAAACTCATGGTAATATTCCATTTTTCAGCCGGCATGAAAGATTTTGCCGGGATTGAATATGCCGTCGGGATCGAGCCCCTGCTTGATCTGCCGCATCAGGTCGACAGCCCCGCCGAGCTCCTGTTCGAGAAACGCCATCTTGCCCTGGCCGATGCCATGTTCGCCGGTACAGGTGCCGTCCATGGACAGGGCGCGCGCGCTGAGGCGAGCGACGAACGCTTCCGCCACGGCAACGCCTTCGGGCGTCTTGTCGTCGAAGAGCAGCAGCACGTGGAAGTTTCCGTCGCCGGCATGCCCGACGATCGGGCCGAGCAGCCCGTGCGCCTCGATATCGGCCTGGGTCTCGACGACGCATTCGGCCAGCCGCGAAATCGGCACGCAGACATCGGTCGATAGCGCCGCCATCTCGGGCGCCAGCGCACGGCAGGCCCAATAGGCATCGTGCCGGGCCTTCCAGAGCTTGTTGCGCTCTTCGAGGTTGACAGTCCACTGGAACTCGGCCCCGCCGCACTCGGCAGCGATTTCGCCGAATTCCGCAGACTGCAGCGGCACCGTCTCCTCGGTGCCGTGGAACTCCAGGAACAGGGTCGGCTGCTCCCGCAGCGACAGGCCGGAATAGTTGTTGCAGGCACGCACCTGCATGCTGTCCAGCAACTCGATGCGGGCCACGGGAATGCCCATCTGGATGGTCATGATGACGGCATCGCAGGCAGCCTTGATCGTTGGAAAGGCGCAGACGCCGCCGGCGATCTTCTGCGGAATGCCATGCAGCCGTAGCGTCACCGACGTCAGGATGCCGAGCGTCCCCTCGGAACCGACGAACAGCCGCGTCAGATCGTAGCCGGCCGAGGATTTGCGGGCCCGGCGTGCGGTGTGGATTTCTTCGCCCGACGCAGTCACTGCGGTGACCGCCAGGACATTGTCCTTCATGGTGCCATAGCGCACCGCGTTTGTGCCGGAGGCGCGGGTCGACGTCATGCCGCCGATCGAAGCGTTGGCGCCGGGATCGATGGGGAAGAACAGGCCGGTATCGCGCAGATAGACATTGAGATCCTCGCGCGTCACGCCGGGCTCCACGACGCAGTCGAGATCTTCCGCGTTCACTGCAAGAACCCTGTTCATCCGACTCATATCGATCGATATTCCGCCATTGGGCGCATTGATCTGCCCTTCCAGCGACGAGCCGGTTCCAAAGGCGATGATCGGCACCTTGTGCTCGGCACAGGCGCGCACCGCAGCCTTGACGTCGTCGCTGCTCTCGGCAAACAGAACGCCATCGGGCAATTGCGCGGGAATATAGGTGGTGGTGTGCGCGTGCTGGGCGCGGAAGGCCTCGCCTGTCTGGAATCGCTCACCGAAAGCCTGTTTCAGGATAGCGAGCACGGCAGCCACGCCAGCCTCGTTGCGTGTTCCAGCCCTTGCGTCCGCGAGCGCCATCTGCGCGATCTCCCCTACGATCTCGGCAGGACCTGAACGGCCCCGAAGGGCTTCTATGAGACAACATGCCCCTCCTGTCCAGCCCAACATGGCCTGCTGCGGCCCTGACGAACGAGACCGGACCATGGCCCCGGTCCACATGGGAGGGCTTCCGTTTGGGGCAAGGCGGAGCTGCGTTAGCAGGTCAAAACACTGCCTAAAATAAGAGCAGATGCGCCTTCCGCGCGCCAACAGTGTGCGCTCCCGAGAGCCGACGGCCGCCACCGGGCGCGTGTCCGGCCGATCGTGGTCTGGCACGCGAATTGCCTCGCAGCTCTCGACCTTCATTCGAGTTTAAAAGGACAAGCCTATGAAACGCCAACAGTTCCTCGTCATGGCCGCAGTCGCGATGATGACGCTCGGCACAGCCGTCGCGCCGCAAGCCGCGCGCGCCGATGCCCTCGCCGACATCACTGCCCGTGGCTCGATCCGCGTTGCCGTACCTCAGGACGCACCGCCCTTCGGCACCGTCGGCCCCGACATGGAACTGCAAGGCCTCGACATCGACATGGCCAAGCTCATCGCCGAAAAGCTCGGCGTCAAGGCAGAGCTGGTGCCGGTG
This sequence comes from uncultured Sphingomonas sp., assembly GCA_964658415.1. Lineage (GTDB taxonomy): Bacteria > Pseudomonadota > Alphaproteobacteria > Rhizobiales > Rhizobiaceae > Rhizobium. Next base: position 18,668 of record CAZZZI010000072.1, read on the forward strand.
ACGCTGCCGAACCGCATCCCCTACCTGCAGACCAACAAGGCCGACATCGTCATCTCCAGCCTCGGCAAGAACCCGGACCGCGAGAAGGTCATCGACTTCACCTCCGCCTATGCGCCCTTCTTCAACGGCGCCTTCGCTCCCGCCGACCTGAAGATCGCGTCAGCCGCCGATCTGTCCGGCAAGACGGTAGCCGTGGCGCGCGGCGCCATCGAGGACCTCGCGCTCACCAAGATTGCTCCGCCGGATGCGATCATCAAGCGCTTCGAGGATAACAACGGCACCATCTCCGCCTTCCTTTCCGGCCAGGTCCAGGTCATCGTGACCGGCAACGTCATCGCAGCAGCGATCCTCGAGAAGAACCCGCCGAACCGTCCGGAACTCAAATTCCTGATGAACAAGTCGCCCTGCTACATCGGCCTCAACAAGGGCGAAGACGCGCTGAAGGGCAAGATCAACGCGATCATCGCGGCCGGCAAGGCAGACGGCTCGATGAACAAGATCACCCAGAAATGGCTGCACCAGGACATCCCGGCCGACCTCTAGGCCCTCTCTTCCCACGGCCGGCGCCTCACCGGCGCCGGCCTACCGGTGGATAGCAAAGGAACCTGAATGCGCTATCATTTCGATTTCGCCTGGCTCGGCGAATACTATCCGATGCTGATCAAGGGCGTCGGCATCACGCTAGAGCTGACGGCCGTCGGCGCCTTCTTCGGTATCGCGCTGGCCATCGCCTGCGCCTGGGCCCGCGCGCTCGGCCCCCGCTGGCTGAGGCTGCTGATCGTTCCCTATGTCGAACTGATCCGCAACACGCCGTTCATCGTCCAGCTGTTCTTCATCTTCTTCGGCCTCCCCGGCATCGGCATCAAGCTCGGCGAAATGCCGGCGGCCAATCTCGCCATGGTGATCAATCTCGGTGCCTACGGCTGCGAGATCATCCGCGCCGGCATCCAGGCGACACCGCGCGGCCAGTTCGAGGCCGGCGCGAGCCTGGCGATGACGCCGTTCCAGACATTCTGGCATGTCATCCTGGTGCCATCGCTGCAGCGCATCTGGCCGGCCCTGTCGTCGCAGATCATCATCGTCATGCTGGGATCCGCCGTGGTCTCGCAGATTGCCGCCGAAGACCTGACCTTTGCCGCCAATTTCATCCAGTCGCGCTCCTTCCGCGCCTTCGAGGCCTATTTCGTCTCGACGACCATCTACCTGCTGCTGGCAATCATCCTGCGCCAGCTCCTCTCGGGCCTTGGCCGCGTCCTCTTTCCGCGCAGGAGCGTCCGATGATTCAGTTCACCACCTGGGATATTCTTCGCAACCTTCTCTACGCCACCCGCTGGACCATCCTCCTCTCGCTGGTGTCGTTCATCGGCGGCGGCCTGCTCGGCATGGTGCTGCTGTACCTGCGCACCGGCAAGCGGCGGGCGGCACGGATTTTCGTCAAATACTACGTCGAGCTGTTCCAGGGCACGCCGTTGCTGATGCAGCTGTTTCTCGCCTTCTTCGGGCTCGGCCTGTTCGGCATCGACGTTCCGGCCTGGCTTGCGGCCGGCACCGCGCTCATCCTCTGGTCC
>CAZZZI010000073.1:0-20116 GCA_964658415.1 uncultured Sphingomonas sp.
CCAGGGCGGCGCGCACCGTGACGCCGGGCACGACCAGTCGGGCAATGCCGCCGGCAGCCACCCGTGCCGCCGTCTCCCGGGCCGACGAGCGCCCGCCGCCGCGATAGTCGCGGATCCCGTATTTCAGGTCATAGGTATAGTCGGCATGGCCGGGCCGATACTGGTTGGCGATCTCGCCGTAATCCTTGGAGCGCTGGTCGGTGTTCTCGATCAGCATCGAGATCGGCGTCCCCGTCGTCGTCATCGTCACGCCGTCCTCGTCCAGCATCACGCCTGAGAGCACCTTGACGATGTCGTCCTCGCGCCGCTGGGTGACGAACCGCGACTGGCCCGGCTTGCGCTTGTCCATCCAGACCTGCAGTTCGGCCAGCGTGAAGCGCAGCCCCGGAGGGCAACCGTCGACGACGCAGCCAAGCGAAGGCCCGTGACTTTCGCCCCAGGTGGTAACGCGGAACAGATGACCGAAGGTGTTATGCGACATGGAGAATGACCGGCTTGCCTCTGAGCCGGCCTGTCATTCCGACGGGCGGGCTTTTCTTTGAATTGCGGCACACTCTTAGGACAAAATCATGCCGAGGCAAAAGGGTTATTTGATGGGAAACCATCCCCAGATGGTCGCATTCCTCACTCTGAGGCGAGCAACTCGATGTTATGCGGAGCGTCGACGGGCAGAGCTTCGCTCGATAGCGGCCAAGACATACTGGAAAAGCTCATCTGGCCGGTTGGTGCAACCCAAGGCTCCCCGCCTGCGCGACTCGGCAATGTGCTCGGGTGAGCGCGAACTGGCGTAGAAAACCAGAGGCGTCGTATCTCCTGAATCCCGCATCTTATCGAGTAGGGTGTATCCCGCCTGCTGGTCTAGCGGCCTTCCCATGTCGGAAATTACCACGTCGAAATTTGATTGCTTGAGCTTGCTTAGTGCGTCCTCGGTCGAGATCGAAATCACGAAATCAATGCCAAGTGCTTCCATTGCCTCCTGCTCGTGCACATTGTTTCGGGGGCTATCATCCACCCAGAGAACTCTGGCACTCTTGGCGAGCCGGAGGGTTCGAGGGGTCAGGGCCTCGACTGCATTTTCTGCTGCCTTGATCTCTTCTGCTTTTGCCGTCGGGCTTGCCCCGCTCTCCGCTCTCGCGACGGTCGCCGCGACAAGGGCCTCTTTAGAAGCTTCTTTACGTTTGAAGGTCGCCTCAAAGCCAAACATCTTGAACGAAAATTCGCTCAGCGCTTCAAAGAAGGTAATGAATGTCGCTCTGAAAAAAAATATTACGAATAAAATTAGCGCCGGCCACACTATTGTGCCCAGTAATTTTGAAAAAGAGTCCACAATATTCGATATATTTTCCATCATATATTTCCGCAGATTTTCTGCGAAAATTTATATTGGGATATTATTATTGTTTCAATAAAAATAAAATCGAAGATTGATTTTAACGTATCCGATATATCAATAGGATTGCGTAGCGCACGATTTTTCATTTGTCAGGCAGAGCATAGTTTTCATGGTCTCCCCTAACAACGATTCATCATTAAGGCGGTGAAAGCCTTTGTTGCGAGCAACTTCAGCCATATTCGGAAGGCTAATGGTCACCATCGGAATGACCGGATATTGGAAGAGATTGGTAAAATGCGATTTTTCGTTGCCACATTATTGGCCACAGCCAGCTTTCTTGCGCCGGTTGCAGGCTTCGCCGAAAGCGCCGACGTCGAAGCGACGATCAAGAAGGTCGATCTGAAAAGTCGGAGCCTCACGCTGGACGACGGCAAGACCTACCAGGCACCGGCCAGTTTCGACTTCGACGGACTGGCGGCAGGCCTCAAGGTCATCGTCTTCTACACCGAAGTCGACGGACGCCGGCTGATCAACGATCTCGACATCGTCTAAAACGCGACGGCGGATCAGTCGATCCAGCCGATGGTCCTGTCCTCAAGCTCGATCTTTAGAATTCGGTCCTGGGGTATCTCGCCCTCGGCCGCCTCTTCCTTGGGAATGTCGGCGACCAGACGGAAAAGCGCGCGGATGACGCCGCCATGGGCGACGCAGACGGTCGGTTTGTCGACCGATTGCAGCCAGGAGCCGACCCGCCACGAGAGAATCTCGTAGCTCTCGGCATTGTCTCCCGGCGGAATGAAATCCCACTTCGCGGCGTTGCGCTCAGCGAGACGCTCGCGCTGGGTAACCTTGAGTTCCTTGAGGGTGGAGCCTTCCCAGGCGCCGAACGAGACTTCGACCAGCCGCTCGTCCGTGCGGTAAGCCTCAGGTGGAAGCCCCATTGCGGTGCGGGCGATTTCCATCGTCGCCCTCGTGCGGGCGAGGGGGCTCGCCACGTAATCGTAATTCACCGCGCTGTCGCCGAGGATGGCGGCCAGCGTCACGCCGTTGACGCGGGCCTGCTCACGGCCGATCTCGTTGAGATCGATGTCGCGCTGGCCCTGAAGCCGGCGCTCTGCGTTCCAGTCCGTCTGGCCGTGGCGGATGACATAAAGCGTCAAATATACGGTCCTGTCTAAGGTCAGTCCTTGATGACGGAAATGTCCGGTGCATCGACGGCCTTCATGCCGACGACATGATAGCCGCTGTCGGCGTGATGGATTTCGCCGGTGACCGAGCGCGACAGGTCGGACAAAAGGTAAAGGCCGACATCGCCGACTTCCTCGATCGTCACGGTGCGACGGAGCGGCGCGTTGTACTCGTTCCACTTGAGGATATAGCGGAAGTCGCCGATACCGGAGGCTGCCAGCGTCTTGATCGGTCCGGCCGAAACGGCGTTGACGCGGATGTTCTTCGGTCCGAGGTCGACGGCCAGGTACTTGACGCTGGCCTCGAGAGCAGCCTTGGCCACGCCCATGACGTTGTAGTTCGGCATGACCTTCTCTGCACCGTAATAGGTGAGGGTCAGCATGGCGCCGCCATCGGTCATCAGCTTTTCGGCGCGACGGGCGATCGAGGTGAAGGAGAACACCGAGATCTGCATGGTCTTCGCAAAATTGTCGGCGGATGTGTCGACGTAGCGGCCGGTCAGTTCGTCCTTGTCGGAAAAGCCGATGGCGTGGACGACGAAATCGATCTTGCCCCAGAGCTTCTCGACATTGTCGAAGACGGCATCGATGGTGGCTTCGTCCGAGACGTCGCAATGGCCGGCCAGATGGCCGCCGATTTCGGCTGCCAGAGGTTCGACCCGCTTCTTCAGCGCATCGCCCTGATAGGTTAAGGCAACCTCGCCGCCCTGCGCATGGATTGCCTTGGCAATGCCCCACGCGATGGAACGGTTATTTGCTACGCCAAAGATGACGCCGCGTTTGCCTGCCATCAGGCCTGTCGCTTGAGCCATAGTCTGCTCCCTTGAAGTTCAATCGACCCTGCCTATGGCATAGGCGGTTCGAGGGTTCAAGCAGGGCTGACATCATCAACTGTTAGGGAGCGTAATAAAGGGTGCTCACGCTACCGAAATGTTACAGAAACAGTCCGTCCTTCATGCTGCGCATCAGGTCGGTCACCTTGTGATCGGGTTTTTCCCACAGCATGAGCCGCAATTCGACCACGAGATCGCCTTTGCCGCCCTCGTCATTGGCCAGGCCTTCGCCCGGAATGCGGATCGTGTGGTCCGATCCGGACCAGGCCGGGACGCTGACGGCAAGGGGGCCGCGCGGGCCAGCGATCGATGTTTCCCATCCGAGCACGGCATTCTCGATCGTCACCGGCAGCGTCGTGTGCAGGTCGCAACCGCGGACGGTGAAGCGCTCATGCGGTTCGAGATGCACGGTGACGGCGACGTCGCCGCGCAACATGTTCTGCAGCTTCAGGCCCTGGTTCCTGAGGTGGATGACCTGTCCGTCGCTCATGCCGGTTGCCGCCTGGAACCGCACTTCCTTGCCATCGGCAAGCGGCACGGTGATCCACTGGGCCTTGATGATGTCGTCGAGCGTCACGCGCGCTTCGGCGGCAATCTCCGGCGCCTTTTCGAGAACCGGGGCAGGCGCGCCGGTGATGCGCCGGACGAGCGACGTCAGCATGCCGAAGGGTGGCAGGGCGATGATGGCGGCCAGCGTGCTGGTTGCCACGGCGGGCTCGGCCTCGGGGGAGGCGGGCTCTGTGCCGGCTGGCTCGGCGGTCTCGGCGGTCTTCTCCGCCGTTGCCGGTTTTTCGGGCTGCGCTGCGGCGCGGGCGCCAAAAATGCGCTCCACCATATCTTCCGCCGTCTCGGGGGCGGCCGTGCTGCCGGCCCCGGCCGAGGTCGATGCGGCGGGAGATGGCTGGGCGGCAGACGCTGCGGCTGCGGCGGCAGCGGCCGATGCCGCTTTCTGGGCCTTCTGGGCGTTGGCCCGTTCCAGCTCTTCCATCAGCTTTTCGGCCTTAGCGCGGGCCACCTTGGCGCGCTCTTCGGCTTCGCGCGCGGCCTGGCGCTGCTGCATGATGGTCGGGCCGTTGCCCTTGGCTGCGGACGACATGTTGGTCACCTGATCGTAGCGGCTGCGTTTCTTCGGATCCTTCAGGGTCTCGTAGGCGCGGCCGACTTCGGCGAAGCGGGCGGTCGCGGTCGGGTCGTCCCGGTTGTGGTCGGGATGGATTGCCTTGGCCATGGAGCGCCAGGCTGCCTTGATCTCGTCTACGTCGGCGTCCTGCCGGACGCCCAGTGTCTTGTAAGGATCACGCATGTGTTCGATCGCCGCTTCTTTGCCGGTACGCCATGTCGGACATGCCGTTCCCACTCCACTGACGCCACAGTCCATCCCGCCGAAGCGGGAATCCGTCGCGCATATGTTGTGATCCTGCGGGACAGTTGCTAATCAGGTGTTACACTGGGTGTCGGATGGCGCTCGATCTCCGCCAATGGTTATTCATTCACTAAAAATTGGGGTAATAACCGGCCGGATTGTTAAGGATGCAGGCTCGCTTTGCCGATTTGAAGCATCCGGCACAGCGCTCGCCGACATCGAGCGCACATCACAAGCAGGACGGCCTATGCAGGAAATCTGGATCGACTACCTCAACGCCATGGACGTCAAGGCGTTGGCGCTCACCAATGACGACATCCTCGATGCCGTCTCGAAGGCGCTGGATGCCCAGGGGCGCGGCGAAACGGTCATCGAACCGCGCGTCCATCTGGTGCCGGAGAGTTCCGACAAGGGCCATTTCAATGTGTTGCGCGGCTATGTGAAGGCGCTCGGCTATGCCGGCGTCAAGGTGGTCGGAGACTTCGTCGACAACTACAAGGTAGGCCTGCCCTCGGAGATGGCGGTGCTCAATCTGTTCGATCCCGAGACCGGCGTGCCGAAGGCCATCGTCGATGCCACGGCCATAACAGACATGCGCACCGGTGCCGTCACCGCCATCGGCGCGCGGCATCTCGCCCGCAAGGACAGCAAGATCCTCGGCCATGTCGGCGCACGCGGCACCTCCTATTGGAACGTCCGGCTGCTGGACCACATCTTCGATTTCGACGAGATCCGCATCCATTCCCGCCGCCCTGAAAGCCGCGATGCCTTCGCCGCCAGGCTGGAGCAGGATCTCGGCAAGAAGATCATCGTCACCGACAACTGGCAGGAGTGCCTTGACGGCGCCGACATCATGATCGAGGCGAGCCGGCTGCCCGAGCCGACACCGCTGTTCAAGACCGCCTGGGTCAAGAAGGGCGCCTTCGTCGTGCCCTATGGCACGATGAGCGCGCTGGAATTCGATCTCACCGACATCATGGACAAGGTCGTCGTCGACGACTGGGGCCAGTGCGGTCCCGGCCGCCCCTATGGCGCGCTGCGGCGTCATGTCGACGAAGGCAAGGTGACGGCGGAAAATCTCCATGCCGAAATCGGCCAGATCGTCTGCGGCGCAAGGCCTGGCCGGGAGAGCGACGACGAGACCATCCTGTTCTGGCATCGCGGCCTCAGCACCACCGATATCGCGCTGGGGGCTGCCATGGTCGACAAGGCCCGCCGGCTCGGCATCGGCCAGCGCTTGCGATTTGCATGATGCCCTGCGCTTTGCGCGGAGGGTCGAATTTTGCGTGAAGGCCAAGACTTTGCATGGAGTATTGACGGCATGACGACGGGCAGGAGAGACACCGGCGTGATCCTCGACCGCACGGGCGGCAGGGTCGAGGCCATCTGCGCCATCGCCCGAAAGGGTGGCACCGTATCCGTCGCCAATGACGCGGCTGCAGGGATCGCTGCTGCATATGATTGCCTCGTTCGCCATTCAGCAGCAGGCGAGGCGATCTACGGCGTCAGCACCGGACTAGGGGCTGCCGTCGATACGCGCCTCGATCCGACGGCCGGCGCCGGCCAGTATGCCATCGCGCGCCCACGGGCCGTCGGGGTGGGCCGACCTGCCGAGGTTGCAGAAGTCCGGGCCATGATGGCGACCCGGCTTGCGCGCTTCTGCCTCGGCTATTCCGGCGTCTCATCTCCGGTTGCCTTGACGCTTGCCGAAATGCTCAACCACGACATCCATCCCCGGGTGCCGATGACAGGCTCGATCGGCGAGGCGGACCTGGCGCCGCTCGCCCATATCGCGCTGGTGATGACGGGCGAGGGCGCCGTTCTCTCCGGCAACGCCCCGCTCCGGTCCGGCACGGAAGCCTTTGCGGCCGCCGGTCTGGACTTGCCCGTCTTCGGCATCAAGGACGGCCTGTCGCTGATCTCCTCGAACGCCGCCTCCGTGGGGCTCGCCTGCCTGCTGCTCGAGGACGTCAGGCATGTCTTCGACGCCCATGTCGGAGCGGTAGCCCTGTCCTTCGAGGGCTTCCGCGCGAGCATCGATCCGCTCGACCCGCTGGCCGACCGTTTGCGGCCCGGTCCCTGCCAGGGCGAGGTTGCGGCTGCGGTCAGGGGCCTGCTCGAAGGCGGCGACCTGCTTGCCGGCAAGGGCGCAAGGCGCCTGCAGGATCCGCTCAGCCTGCGCTGCGCGCCGGCGATTTCCGGCACGGCGTTGCATGCCTTCCGGGCGGCCTTTGCCGCCACCGAACTCGAACTGCGCTCCAGCGACGACAATCCGTCGGTCATCGCCGACGAGGACGTCGTGCTGCCGACCGGCAATTTCGATCCGACCCACATGGTGCTGGCCTTCGACACGCTGGGTCTGGCATTGGCGCGTCTGGCGGCGATGGCGGCGGAGCGGATGATGAAGCTGCTGTCGCCGGGCTTCTCCGGTCTGCCGCGCTTTCTGGCCCCGGCCCAACCCGGCGCCAATGGTTTTGGCGCGCTGCAGAAGACGATTGCTGCCCTGACGGCCGAGATCGGCCATCTCGCCATGCCGATGCCCTTCGTCGTGACGCCTGTCGCCGACCGTGTCGAGGACTACGCCTCGATGTCGATGTCGGTCATCGACAAGACGCAGCGGCTGGTTGCGAAGTGGCGCTACCTGACTGCCATCGAACTGATCGTTGCCGCACGCGCCATCGATCTCAGGGATGGCATCGTGCTCGGCCAGGGCGCCCAAGGCCTGTTCGACAAGGTCCGCGCCATCGTCCCGCCGCTTCTGGTCGACCGCTCGTCGAGCCACGATATCCAGGCGCTCGCGGACGCGATCGAGGCGGCCGGACTTCTGCCGCCACAGGTGCCGGGCACTGCTGCAGTGTCATTATAAAGGCGGTGTCCTCGTAAAGTCTCGGGTAAGCTTAGGTCGTTAGAATAGCCAATTCTATTCGATCTGACGCAAGCTGTGGGGCCACGCGATCATGACATCGACCTATCAGAGCTTTACGCTCGATACCCGTAATATGACGTCTACACTGTCGCGCGTGGCGTCGCAGACCAGCACCAAGCGGGATATCGACTATTACAACGCGCACATCGGCAAGGTGAAGACGCTCGACGACCTGATGGGCGACTATCAGCTCTACAGCTACGCCATGAAGGCGTACGGCCTCGAAGACTTCACCTATGCGAAGGGCTTCATGAAGAAGGTCTTCACCAGCGACCTCAGCGATTCCACAAGCTTTGCCAACCGCCTGAACGATCCCAAATACAAGCAGATCGCCGCCGCTTTCAACTTCGGTGCATCGGGCACGCCGACCGCCCAGACGGCGGCGACCGAGACCAAGATGTTCGGCGCCGCAGCCACCAAGACGACCGACGCATCGATCGGCCTCTACCAGCAGTCCTTCGCCACCGAAGAGGCCGCCGCCAAGACCGAGACCGACTATTACGACGCCAATATCGGCTCCGTCAAAACCGTCGACGACCTCCTGCAGAACTCCCGTCTCAGGAACTACGTGCTCAAGGGCTACGGCATCGATCCGACCAACGTCTCGAACAGCTTCTTGAAGTCGATGCTGACGAGCGATCTCAGCGACCCCGCAAGCTTTGCCAATGTCAGCGGCAGCACCGCCGGCAAGGCGATCACGGCGCAATTCAACTTCAAGGCCGACGGCACCATCGCCACCACGACGGCGGATGCGGACAAGGCCTATTACGAGGCGAATATCGGTGCGGTGCGCTCGGTGACCGATTTCGTCGCCGACCGGCGGCTGTTCGACTATGCGAAGGCTGCCTTCGGCGTGCCCGCCAAGCTCACCGACGTGCAGTTCGCGGCATCGGTGGCCGATGCCGCAACGGCGACCAGGTATGGCCTGACCTCGACGCTGGCGCAGTTCAACTTCCAGACGGATGGCAAGGTCGCCGATGGCGCGGCGATCCAGACCGCCGACCAGATCAGCACGACTTCGGCAAACTATGTCGCCCAGTACACCAGCCAGGCCCAGACGCTCGGACAGCGCGCGACCGTCATGGATGCCTATAACGACACGGTGCCCACCTTCGTCACTGCTGCCGGTGCGGCCGACGATGCCGCCTACTACAAGGCCAATATCGGCTCGGTGAAGTCGGTGGAGGAACTGACCCACAACAAGCGGCTCTTCGACTACGTCAAGATCGCCTACAATCTGGCGGCCCTCGACGGACAGGCGACGGAAAACACGCTGCGCTACGACTTCGAGACCGCGATGGAAGATCCGACCTATGCCAAGCTGATCGGCTTCTCCGACGTGGTGGCGCAGTTCAACTTCCAGTCCGACGGCACCGTGGCATCGGGGACGCAGGCCCAGACCGCGACCCAGCTCGCCGCCGCGACCAAGTCCTATTCCGCCAACTACAAGGCCGAGCAGGCCGCCACCACCGTCGATGCGGTCGCCAACTACAAGACCCGGATCTCGGATGTCAAAACCATCGCACAGTTCTTCGCGAGCAACGCCACCGCCGACAAGAACAAGAAGAACGACAGCCTGCCGGAACTCTATCAGATGGCGCTGCGCTCCTACGGGATCGGCGAGAAGGAAATCTCCAAGGACCAGATGAAGAAGATCATGGAGAGCGATCCCTATGATCCGAAGAGCTATGTCAACACGCTGAAGGACGATCGCTTCGTCAATCTTGCCAAGGCCTTCAATTTCGACAGCGAGGGCAAGTTGGAACTGCCGGTGTCGGCGCTCTCCACCACGCAGATCAACGCCTATATCTCGGAATATTCCAAGGACGCCAAGCGCGGCCTGACGGGACCCGCGCTCACCAAGGCCGTTGCCGACATCAAGACGGCGGCGACCTATTTCGCGACCAAGATGGCCGAGGTCACCGACCTCTCGGATTTCCTGAAGGACAGCAAGCTGACGAGCTTTGTGCTTACGGCCAACGGCATCGATCCGAAGACGGTCAAGGCCGATACGCTGAAGAAGGCCTTCACCTCCGACCCCGCCAAGGCCAAGAGCTTCATCAATACGCCTGAGGGCGCACAATTGAAGACCATCGTCGACGCCTTCAACTTCGGCACCGACGGCAAGCTCGTCGACACCAAGCTGGGCACCGCGCAGAACAAGGGCGCCCTCGACACCACCAACGACCTCTATCTTCACCAGTCCCTGGAAAAGCAGGAGGGCGAGACCAACGACGGCATCCGCCTGGCGCTCTACTTCCAGCGCCAGGCGCCGGCGATCAATTCCGTCTACGACATCATGGCCGACAGTGCGCTCTATTCGGTGATCACCACGACCTACAGCCTGCCGAGCGCGATCTCGTCGATGGATGTCGACGCGCAGGCCAAGCTCTTGAAGAAGTTCATCAAGATCGATGACCTGCACGACTCGAAGAAGCTCAACAAGTTGCTGCAGCGTTTCTCGGTTGAATACGACCTGAAGAACAACAACGGCGCGACGTCTTCGGCGCTCTCCATCCTGCAACCATCGAACAGCTTCGGCGTCAGCGCCGACACGATGCTCTCCATCGCCCAATTGAAACGCGGCTGATATCGGGAAGGGCGGCGCATACCGGCCCGTGATCTGCAAGGAAGGGCGCCGCAGCGTCGCTCGGCGCTATTCGGGCGACGTCAGCTCTGGGGCTGAAAAGCCAGAACCTGCCAGTCGTTGTCGCCGACGAGGCATGTCTTGCCATAGAAATTGGCGATGCCGTCATAGGCGTGGCGCGTCGTGCGGAATTGGCGGCAGACCTGGCCGGTGGCGTTGTTTTCGACGATCGTATCGATGACCCCGGCGCTGCCTGTCGAGGCATTGGCCCAGGCGAGCGGCTGGCCCTTGAGCTTGGTAAGGTCAGCCGAAGTAACGGCGTTGCGCACGGTGACTTCGTCGGACTGGGTATCGGGAGCAGGCGGGGCCTTCGCGATTGCTCCTGTCGTTACCGATTTATCGACCTTGGCGGAGCTGAAAACATCCATCCCACCCGTGGTGCAGCCGGTGAGCGACAGAAGAGCTATGCCAGCGGCAGCGATGATGCCGCGCTGTGACAGCAGGCCCTTTGTATAGACTGTCGATCTTGCTATGACTTCCACCCGTATGCTGCTGGCCAGAGAGAACTGGACACTTTGATTAAAATCCGGAGCGCTTAACCAATATGTCTGAAAACGAGTTAACAAGCAGTGACTTCACCCTGCAAAGCGAGCCTTTTGTACTATTTTCAAGCTGGTTGGAAGAGGCCAAGGTCTCTGAAGTGAATGATCCGAATGCAGTTGCGTTGGCAACAGTGGATGAAGATGGGCTGCCGAACGTCCGCATGGTCCTCCTTAAGGGATTCGATCACCACGGATTCGTATTCTATACAAATTTCGAAAGTCAGAAAGGCCAAGAACTGCTTTCGCAGAAAAAAGCAGCCATGTGCTTTCACTGGAAGTCCTTACGGCGGCAAGTCCGCCTGCGCGGTCCCGTCGAGGTTGTGACGAACGAAGAAGCGGACGAATATTTCAAGTCGCGGCCGCGCGGCAGCCGAATCGGGGCCTGGGCATCGAAGCAGTCCCGCCCGCTGGAAAGCCGGTTCGCCCTCGAGAAGGCTGTCGCCGAATATACGGCGCGCTATGCCATCGGCGAAATCCCGCGTCCCGAGCACTGGTCGGGCTTCCGCATCCGTCCGCAGTCGATCGAGTTCTGGAAGGACGGCAAGTTCCGCCTCCACGACCGCATCGAGTTCCGGCGGACGGCGGAAGACGCGGCGTGGGACAAGGTACGCATGTACCCCTGATCGCTCAGCCGTTCCGCGCCATCAACCGCATCGGAATGCCTGATGCCAGCGCCTCGACATAGCGGGTTTTCTGGTAGTGCCCGTTGAGGGAGATGCGCGGCAGCAGCGTCGTCGATGCCGATGCCGCGGGCATGACGGTGCCCGCGCGCGTCGTCACGCCGACGGCAAGGCCGAGTGTGGCGGCGATCTGCCCTTCGCGCGCCGAAGCGGCAGCGGCGGTGCCGTAGGGATAGGCGATCGACGTCGGCCATACACCTGTTATTGCGGCCACATAGTCGGCCGATTCGCGGATCTCGAAGGCAACCTCGGCCGGGCTCAGACGCGCCAGCGCCCGATGGCTGACCGTGTGGGCGCCGAGCGACACCAGCGGATGCCTCGAGAGCGCCTGCAACTCTTCGAAATCCATGATCAGCGCCCGCACGATCTCCAGCGGCTGGATGTCCTCGTCCTCGGCCAGCCAATCGATGGCCGACACCGCCTCCATCTCGTCCTGACCGTGCACGAAGGCTGCAAACCGGTCGAAGGCGCGCTGCCTGGCGTCGGCATCGCCGAGGTCGAGCCGTTCCGGCCCTCCGCCGAAATCGAATGCCAGCGTCTCGCGCTCCCGCAGGAGAACGGCCAGCGTTTCCCACCACATGCTGTGCGTCCGCTCCGACAGCCCCTTGGCCACGAAGATCGTCACCGGCACGCGATGGCGCTCGAATACGGGCAGCGCGTGCTCGACATTGTTGCGGTTGCCGTCGTCGAGCGTGAAGGCGGCAAAGCGGGCGCCGCCGGGATCGAGGATGCGGCGCGGGAGTTCGTCGAGCGGAACGAAAATCCGCCCCTCCGCCTTCAGCTCGCGGATTGCCCGGTCGAGGAACTCGGGCGAGATCTCGAGATGCCGGTTCGGCTCGAAGGGGAGGGGCCGGTACGGCCGGACATGGTGTAGCGTGAAGATGGCGCCGAGGCCTGCGGCAGCAGGCAGGACGCCGAGCGATTTCAGCAGCAGCGTGGCATCCAGTCCGCCTGAGATCGCCGCGTGTTTGAGCCGGCGCTGGAGCGTGCTGCTGATGAGGTGTCCCATGATGTCTATCCGGCTCGGGGCGTCGGGCCTCGCCCGCTGAGAGGGGCAGATTAGTTCAATGAGGCTTAAGTCTTGCTAAATTCTGCTTAAATTCGTCGGCATTAACCGTGGGTTTACCGTAACCCGCAAAAAAGGATGCACGGCGCGACGATTGCCTCGATATCGCGCCAAAAACGCGCTTTTGTCGCGAAACAGCACATGGCGCCGTTGCAACAGACTGGCATTCGTTTCGTTTGGGGACAGGTATGAAAAAATTTTGGGTCGCCCTCTCGGCAGCGGTCGTGCTGGCGAATTCTTCCATCGCGGCCTATGCCGGCAGTGCCTATTTCATCATGGACGCCAAGAACGGCCGGGTTCTCGCCTCGCAGAGCGCCGATGAGCTGAACCATCCGGCATCGCTCACCAAGATGATGACCCTCTATCTGGCTTTCGAGGCGCTGCATCGCGGCAAGCTCGGCTGGAACTCCGAACTGAAGGTCTCGAGCAACGCCGCCGGCAAGAGCCCCACCAAGCTCGGTCTGCGCCCCGGCAGCACCGTCAGCGTCCGCGAAGCCGTCAACGGCATGATCATCAAGTCCGCCAACGATGCCGCCACCGTCATGGCCGAGGCGCTCGGCGGCAGCGAGAGCGGCTTCGGCCGGATGATGACGGCCAAGGCGCGCCAGCTCGGGATGAGCCGCACCACCTTCGTCAATCCGTCGGGCCTGCCAGACCCTCGCCAGATCACCACCGCCCGCGACATGTCGACGCTCGCCGTCGCCCTCATCAACGATTACCCGACCGAATACCGCCTGTTCTCGCAGACCGGCTTCGTCTATCGCGGCCGTCCGATCCGCGGCCACAACAACCTGATGTATCGCTACAAGGGAATGGACGGCATCAAGACCGGCTATACCAACGCTTCCGGCTTCAACATCGTCAGCACCGTGCGCGACGGCAACCGCCGCCTCATCGGCGTCGTCCTCGGCGGCCCCACGGCCCGTGCCCGCGACGACAAGATGGCAGGCCTTCTCAACCGCTACATGAGCCAGGCATCGTCCGGCGGCAGCAGCCGCCTGGTCGCCAGCATCGGCGGCCGCAGCAACATCAGCCGCACCCCCGAGGTGGAAGTCGCCTCGGCATCGCCCGAAGTCGAGCTGCCGGTCCCGGCCGCACCGCGCCGCGCCAGCGTCGTCACCCGCACGGTCGCCACGGCAACCGGTCTGGCCGTGCCGATCGAACGGCCGCAGGCGATGCAGGAGATCGTCAACAGCGCCGCACCGGACAGCGACGCGCCGACAGCAGAAACCACCGCCTCGACCGGCGCTTCCTCCGGTGCCTGGCAGGTCCAGATCGCCGCCACGCCATCGGCTGCAGCCGCCAAGGAACTGCTGGCCAAGGCGCAGGCCAAGACAGGCGGTCCGCTGCTGAACGCCTTCGCCTACACGGAAGAAGCCGGCAAGGGCTCGAAGAAGGTCTATCGCGCCCGCTTCGTCGGCTTCGACAGCCGCGCCGCCGCCGACAACGCCTGCACCGCGCTGAAGAAGCACGACTACAAATGCATGGCGATGCCGGGCTGATATTGCACTCTTCCAGTCTTCAAAATTCACCCGCCGGGATGGACCCCGGCGGGTGAATCATGTTTGTCTCCGCCGGAACGGATGGAGAACGTCATGCTCGACAGTTTATCGCGGCAGTTCGAAGAGGCCTCGCGCGCTTACGCAGACCAGAACGGGATCGCCCGCGACGGCGACTGGTTCATGCTGAAGCTGCAGGAGGAGGTCGGCGAGCTGACGCAGGCCTTCAACCGCCGGACGGGACGCGGCCGCCGCAAGGGCCTCAGCGATGATGAGATGACGGTTGCGTTGGCGGACGAGGCGGCCGATGTGCTTGGCCACATCCTGCTGTTCGCAAAGGCGCATCGTCTTGACATCGAGGCGGCGATCGAGCGCAAGTGGCGTTTCAGGCCCTGACGTTCACCGGTGAGCCGCAGACTTTTCTCGGATGTATCGACATGGAAAATCAAAAGTCCATTATCCTGATCGGCGGAACCTCCCACGTCGGAAAATCCACACTGGCGGAGAGTTTGGCTCAAACGCTCGGTTGGCGCCAGACTTCCACCGACAGCCTGGCCCGTCATCCCGGTCGACCCTGGCGCGCCAATCCCGATGATGTGCCCGCCCATGTCAGGGAGCACTACGCAACCCTCGACGTCGATCAGCTCATGTCCTCGGTCCTTTCGCACTACGACGCCATGTGGACGCCTCTCATAGAGCCGTTACTCCTGGATCAGCCGACGGATGCCCAGGCTCCAGGCCTCGTCCTCGAAGGATCCGCACTGTTGCCGGTCAAGGTCGCCGAGATCCCGAGGGCACGAATTTCCGCCGTCTGGCTGACGGCGTCACCCGGTCTGATCCGCGATCGAATCCACGCCGAAAGCGGCTACCCGGCAATGGCGCCTGCCGGGCGGAAGCTCGTCGACAATTTTCTGAGGCGAACACTGGCCTTCAATGATTTCGTCCGGACGGAAGTCGACCGGCTTTCGCTGCCGCACCTGGAAGTCGACGAGATTTCCGCCGAGGAATTGCCAAGGCGTTGTTTGGAGATGGCGGGTCTGGCCGGGATGCGTCGGTAGATCCGGCTTTCGTAAGCTCCGTGGTGGAAAGGTCGCCAGCAGACGATGCTTCCGATGTTCTCGTGCCCGTCAGAACGCTCGGTTCGGCAGGAAGGTCTGGCTGCGCCTCAGGCACGGATCGCCGGAAGACACGCAGCGAAACACAAAGCTGTTCGACGCCTAGCAAGCGGGGGTAGTTTGCAAGTTCACACCCAAGTCGGCGCGCATTGTTCATTTGCGGCACGCGATGAAGGTCGGCCCAACCTGGCTGATCGCCGAAACCAAATCGTGGGAAGTTTGGGGGAACCGCCTGCTAATGGGTCACACCCAAATGCGCCAACTCGATTTTTGCACCGTCAAACTCGAGAAAAGTCTGCGGGCATAGAGCTAAACTCTCCTTGAACTTCGCGATCGCATTGGCGTCGTCATGTCGCAGTCTATACCGTTCACCGGTGTAGAAAGTCGCTTCGCATTGCTGGTCACCGTTGCTGGCCTTGGCGCGTAAATCCTCCAACTGTTTCTCGCCCAGGAAAACGTCGATAACAGGCGACGGCCATCTTAATGGATCGACTTTGACCTTATTCGAGCGCAGCTCTGCAACGGCCTTCTTGGCATCCACATGCGTTTGAGAGATGAACTGCCAGATAAAATAGTATGGAGCGTTTTCGTCGCCGGCTTGGGCTTCTGCGGCGAAGCCTGCAGCCGCGCTCTGATAGATTCCGGCGGCATAATTTGCCATGGGATTACCGATCACCGACCCCCGCATAGCGATGATAGGGAGCAGAGATAGCGCGGCGGCGGTGAAAAAGGCAAATGTCACGACGGACATCGACTTGTTGAAACGAGGATAGGCGCTTTGCCTGGGCCAGAGGCTCATCATGGCCAGTGCCAGCAGCACGCCAACAACGGCGCCTCCCACGTGCGCAGCATAGTCAACCTTTTCGCCATTTTTTACGCTGGAGAGAATTGGCAACAGCGCAGGAACCAGGATCTGGATTGCCCTGAATCGCATGGCATCGGCGATTTTCGCCGACTGAAAGTGGAAGCTTGCCGCAATCGCCGCAGCAAACAGCCCGACAATGCCGCCGGATGCCCCGACGCCGACAATGTTGGGAGGGTTTATGAAAATCGAAGCTGCGGAGCCGCCGATAGCACTGAGGAAGAATATTCCTGCAAACCAGCGCCATCCGATGAGGCGTTCCAGCAAGGCGCCAGCCACCCACAACGACATGCAGTTGAATACCAAATGGACAATACTGCCATGCAGAAGCGGCGCGGTGAAAAGTCTCCACCATTGACCCTCGCTGACGACGGAGCTGGTGAAGGTGCCACCAAGAAAAAACAACGTCTGGATACTGGGCGAGCCGGCCTGTGGCGGATCGACACCGAACGCCAATTCACAGCAATAGACCGAGACAAGAAAAACGATGAGGCCGTACGTAAATACCGGCTGCCCTTTCTTCAGGGCAGGAGCTTCAGCGGGAAGAGGAGCAGCAGGCGGCGGCGTGTTCTCAAGGGTCGGAGCAGCGTATCGAGCTTCACGATCAAGTTTCTCTGCCTCAAAGCACCTTTTTAAAATTGCGTTTGGGTCTCCTTTGAGAATGCTTAAATGGATTGTGATTTTCGGTTGAGTCCGAGGAAACACGCGGGCTAGAAATCCGGCTGCTCCGAGCCTTGCGATAGACTTTGCAAACGTAGGGTCGAGCCGGATGGAAAGATATAATGCCTTCCGACTTCGAATCGCCTCCAGGCTCTGCATAGCCGACCATGGCAATGGGGCGGCAAACCGCTGCGGTAGAATGAGACCGGCCGGTTCGACCAACAACACCGGGCCGTTTGACAGAAATTTGAGCGCAGCAACGAGGCCTGCCCATGCGCAGAAGAAAGCAGCCGGCCATATCAGAATGTAGCGAAAATCGCCGTCTTTCCGCATATCAAATGCCGCCCAAACGCATAAGGCCAGCAAACCGAGCGACAGGGCCAGCAAACGAGCCAGCTTTGCCTTGTCGTAAAAATACTGTCCGGTCGTTCCGTCTTTCGTTTGCACTTCTCAGTCCTCGCCAACATTTGGGCAGACCCTAGCGCTCTTGCATTGTCTCAGACGTGATTTTCGCGCGTGCCGAAAACAGGTATTCTAGTGTCCGCGCCCAGCCTGTTCCAACCTCAACCGTCGGTGCCATACCCCATGATCGCGGCAATATCTTGCCATCGACGCCGATTGCAGGCACTTTTGGACCTTGCGGAGGCCGTCGCCCGAACGTTTCTTCCAGAGCGCTGAAGCCTAGGGAGAGCCAGTTCGCGGGCTCCGACGGTATGCTGAAAGTGCGACGAATGGCCCGTCAGTGATCAAAGGGCGCGTTGCTTACTCGCCCTTCCTCTACCCAGCAATCCGTTGAACTATCCTCCCTCAGGCTCAGTCACTCGCTCGGTTCGGCAGGAAAGTCTGGCTGCGCCTGCGGCACGGATCGTCGAAAGGCATCCAGCGAAACACAAAGCTGTTCGACGCCGAGCAGGCGGGGGTAGCTTTCAAGCTCGCAACCAAGTCGGCGCGCAGTGCTCAATTGCGGCACCAGATGAAGGTCGGCCCACCCTGGCTCGTCCCCGAAACAAAAGCGGTATTGCTCGGGCCGTCGCTCAAGCGTTTCTTCCAAAGCGCGAAATCCGACGGAGAGCCAGTGGTTTACCCAGTCTGCCGTCTTCTGTTCGCTGGCCCCGACATCATGCTGAAGGTGACGACGAACGCGCAGGACCGTGAGCGCGTGCATCTCGGACTGAATGAGCGCGGCAAATCCTCGGGCTTGCGCCCTGCGAACGGGATCTGACGGCAGGAGAGACGGAGAAGGATAGGTTTCCTCGAGATAGTCGAGGATCGCCGATGACTGCGCGATAATCTGGCCATCGATATCGAGCGCCGGAAGAAGACCCTGCGGGTTCAGCCTCAGATATTCATCCGGGCCCATTGAACTCAGGGCCACATACTCGAATGGAACAGCTTTCAGATGAAGCGCGATGCGCACGCGCTCGCCGGCTGAATTCTGCCAGCGCGTGAGCAATCGCATCTTGTTAGGCCTTCGTCCCACCCACCGTCACCTGGTCCATCCTCAGATGCGGCTGGCCGACGCCGACGGGGACCCATTGGCCGCCCTTGCCGCAGTTGCCGATGCCGGTGTCGAGGCTGGTGTCGTTGCCGATCATCGAGACGCGCTTCATCGCATCCGGGCCGTTGCCGATCAGCATGGCGCCCTTGATCGGCGCGCCGATCTTGCCGTTCTCGATCATGTAGGCCTCGGTGCAGCCGAACACGAACTTGCCGGATGTGATGTCGACCTGGCCGCCGCCGAAGGAGACGGCGTAGATGCCCTTCTTCACGGAAGCGATGATTTCGGCAGGGGTCTTGTCGCCCGACAGCATGAAGGTGTTGGTCATGCGCGGCATCGGCACATGGGCATAGCCCTGGCGGCGACCGTTGCCGGTCGGCTTCATGCCCATCAGGCGGGCGTTCTGGCGGTCCTGCATATAGTTGACCAGCTTGCCGTTCTCGATCAGCACGTTATAGGCCGACGGCGTGCCTTCGTCGTCGATGGTGATCGAGCCGCGGCGGTTTTCGATCGTGCCGTCGTCGACGACGGTAACTCCGGGGGCGGCAACCATTTCGCCCATCAGCCCGGCAAAGGCCGAGGTCTTCTTGCGGTTGAAATCGCCCTCGAGCCCGTGTCCGACGGCCTCGTGCAGCATCACGCCCGGCCAGCCGTTGCCGAGCACGACGTCCATCGTGCCGGCCGGCGCCTCCATGGCGTCGAGATTGATCAGGGCCTGGCGCAGCGCCTCGTCGGCACCGTAGTGCCAGCTGTCCTCGGTGATGAAATCGCCAAAGCCGACGCGGCCGCCGGTGCCGTAGGAGCCGGATTCCTGCCGGTCGCCATCGCCGACCATGACGGAAATGTTGATGCGCGTCATCGGCCTGACGTCGCGCACGCGATGGCCGTCGGCGCGCAGGATGTCGACGACCTGCCAGGAGGCGGCGACCGAGGCGGTCACCTGGCGCACCTTGCCGTCCTTGTCGCGCAGATAGCTGTCGATCTGCTGCAGGAGCTTGGCCTTGTCCTCGAAGCTCGGGCTGCCGATCGGGTTCTCGTCGCTGTAGAGTTTTGTGTTCGTCCGCTGCGGCGCCGCGGCATAGGAGCCGGCATAGCCGCGCGTCACGGCACCCACGGCATCGGCCGCGCGCTTCAGCGCCGCTTCGGAGAGATCGCCGGCATGGGCATAGCCGACGGCTTCGCCGGCAACGCTGCGCAGGCCAAAACCCTGCTCGGTGTTGAAGCTGCCGCCCTTCATCCGTCCGTTGTCGAAGGTCAGCGATTCGGACTGGACGTGCTCGACGAAGAGTTCGCCGTCGTCGGCGCCGTTCAGCGCATCGGCAACGATGCCGCGCAGCTTGGCTTCGTCTGTGTCAAACAGGGTAAGCAGATCGGTGTTCATGAAATTGGTACTCCGTTCATGCCGATGTAGGTCCGCCGCTGAGGCAGAGCAAGGCCCGGCGATCAGGGAAGGGCGGTATAACCCTCGGCAAAGCCCTTGAGGTCGACGGGGATGCCGATGCCTTCTTCCTGGGTCTGGAAGACGGTGAAGGTCGCGGTCGTTCCCTTGCGCAAGGTGCCGAGCAACTGCTCTTCGAGAACCACTTCGGCGTAGCAACCGTCCGAGAAGCAGCGGGCGAAATAGGCATTGCCGATGTCGGCGCCGTCAATGTAGAGGCCAAGGCCGTTCGGCAGCAGCACGCTCAAGGGCGCCTGGACCCTGAGCAGGCCGGTCTTGCCGCCCGGTGCTTTCGAGATTGCCACGGAAATCTGCATTTCCGGCCGTTCCTGCGACACGACGCTCTGCATCAGCACGCATTTCTTGTCGGGGCTGTTGTCGGCCGTGCCGCAGACTTCGGTCCAGGCGCCGAATGTGGTCTTGGCGGGGGCGGCGGCAGACGCGGGCGCGGCAGGCTGGGGCGCAGC
>CAZZZI010000074.1:0-20061 GCA_964658415.1 uncultured Sphingomonas sp.
ACCCGGACCGATTTGCAAAGCCCCACAGATTCAATCAGTCAGGGAACCGCTCTAGTGTCGCCTCGCGAAGTAACGGGTGCCGTCATGTTCAACAAGCGACTGCGGCGCCGCCAGCGGGGCGCCCTCAAGCGGTGGCGACAGCCAGCCCCACAGGCAGGGCGCAATGGCGGCAAAACCTATTTAAGGCAGGATTGAAAGTCGTATGCACAGGCACATACATTGAATATAAAAGACGAAGAGGCGGAATGGGTGACGAAGGCAGAGTTCCAAGCCACGATAGATCACCTAGAGATTAATCTGGCCAATTCCGTCGAGATACAGCGCAGTCTATGGGCCATGGCTGCAGTTTCCCAATCAGCAGTTCAGATCTTGATGCAGCGATTCTTGATGGGTGTGCCACTGGAGCGCCAACATGCCGAAACAGATCAGTTCTTCATCGATCTGAACCGCAGCGTTTCGAACCATATTGCAGCTTCCGGCACGTTCGACTCGTCAGTTTCCGATTCCGCAAGAAGAGCCTTGGCTGCGTTCACTGATTCTTTCGGTCGGCAACCTCAAAGATCTTAAGGCTGAGGAAAACGTGGCTTGTCAGGCCCAATTGATCATCCCGTCTCGCGGCGAAGATGAAACTCTTCGTCGAGCGCACACGTAACTGTATCTGTGAGAAGCGGACCTGCGGAGAGACTTTTTTGAAAAACTGCCTCATGCTATTTGGTTTCACGACTGTGTTGAGCTGGGGGTTGGCCTTCTACGTCGTCTATCAAAGCCACTAACCGCAGCGGACGGCGGTGCGCTGCTTCCCAATCGATTTCTGCTGTCGGAGCCTGACTACCCTGCGTTGGGAACCGATCGCCACTTTCAACGTTCTCCGATCCGGAGATCCCCATGACCCAATTGACACGTGATCTTCTAGTTATCATTTTAGTAGCCGTTGCATGGCTGGCTGGCTTGCTCTGGGCAGTGTTTCAGGTCGGCCACGGCCTCGGTTGGCATTTCTAGCACCAAAATCATTTTGTTTGTGCAACATAGAGAGCCTGTCCCCGTTTACAGCACCGCTCCCTGCGCCGGCAGCGGTCCCCATCGCCGTGTGGGCTCGCCTCGTATCGCTGCGGCGGGCTAACTAAAAATTCGATTCTCGTGCAAAATATTGATCAGACCAAGGAACGTTATGACCAAGAGCCCAAACGCCATCGACGTCCAAGTTGGTGCCAATTTACGTTTCCTACGCCATCGAAGCGGCATGTCTCAGGAAGTCTTGGCAGCGCATCTAGGCATAGCTTTCCAGCAGGTTCAGAAATATGAAAAGGGGTCGAACCGCATCAGTGCAAGCAAAGTTGTCATAGCGGCTCGCGTGCTCGGCTGTCCGATAACCGATTTGTTTCACGGCGTGGAAGGCTTCAGTGCGGCCGAAGCTGCGATCCCTCGTACCGGCTATCAGACCAGCATATCAGTGAGAACGATGCAAATGATCGATGCCCTTCCTCGAAAGCAACGCGCTGCGGTGGTCGGACTGGTCCGCACCCTGACCGCATCGCACTTCACATCCGAAAACGAAGGTGTCGCGGAACGAGGAATGATCGATTAGATAGCAACCGCGAGACTTTGCGCAGGCGAAGCACCCCGCGCTACGCTATATTTTCATAGCGTGGACCGGTGTCTTGGCTGACTGGAAAATCTCAGCCAATGTTTGGATCATCTGCATCACGGCGGGCGATGTACATGAATAATAAACCAACAGCCCGTCTCGTCGCGTGTCGACCAGTCCCGATGATCGAAGCTTGAACAAATGCTGCGAAAGGGCCGATTGGCTGATCCCGACAATTTTTACTCAGGTTGCTAACATTAATTTCTTTTTCGACGATACGCGTCAAGACTGTGAGGCGGACCGGGTTGGAAAGGGCCCTAAGAAAAGCAGCACTCAGTTTGATAAACTCCGACCCGCCGTCCTCGATGGCCACACGCCTGCGGTACCTTTTTCTCATTGGAGACCCCATCTTGGCAAATGTCAAAAACCAGCAACCAAAATGTTGGACGCTGGAAAAAGTTGCAATTCCAGCATCCTGTCAAGCACTTCGCTTAGTCGGAGCAGACCCGGGTGTCGCGATCAGGCCCCCCGCAATCGACTGTCTGTGAGCGCGCCATCCCATTCGCTCAATGCAACAAGAATGTCGCCCCGCATGCAGCTTCGCGATAGGGTGCGTCCAATTGCTATTCGGACGCCAGTTTCCATGATGTCAGCAAGCATGACAGGATCGGATGCCTCCAAGAGAAAGAAGATGCCAGGAAGGTCACTAGGAGGGCATCTGTCGGCCATCTTTGAGGCACATATGGATGCTTAACAAGCTGCGCGAGATGGGCGCGTTTAGACATGCTTGGTACCGATCTTACAATGGGTGCCAGGCGCAAAGTGGCAACCTGATTATCATTGCACGCTTGTGAAGAATACACCCTATGCCGGCTGGTGGGCCGCTATCTGGGACCGATCGGGTCGCTCTTAGTCGAATGGCAGTCACGGCTCGATCCGCCACTCCGGTGCACCCGTCGATGCCGACTCTTCCGTGACAAAGCCAAGCACGAAGGTCACGACTTTGTCGGATGACATCTCGCAGGGCTTCAGTATCGGGCCTGCGCCGTTCAGACGATAGAGATTGAAGCTGACAAAGTCAGATCCGCCTAAGTCTTCGGCATAGAGCCAGATGCGTTTGCGACCGGCGGAGCGGTTGACGGTCACCCCCCATCGCCGCCCCTCGAACAGGCCTTGCCTATAGCCATCGGCAAACCGCTCCAGTGCGTGCCAAAAGACATCGTGCAGCGGATCACTCATCATTTCAGCACGATAGGGCGAAACCGAACGACAGACAAGCGGATGACGTTCACTGGAATGTTCCGGCACTATGGGTCAGCGTCGCGCCGAGCCCGGTTGTCTGGGTTGACCTCAAGAGCGACGTGGCCCGCCATAAGGCTGGTATCGATGAGCGTTTCCTTGTTTGTGCATCTCGATCGAGGTTCTGTTTTTGCCCAAAACACGCCGAGCGATGCACACGTTATTAACCATATTAGAAGATAGTCGCAATCGGCCCAACGTTGCATGCACACGCCTTTTCCGCGCGTGATCAGGCGTGTCGCACGCGCGGTAAGGCCTACAGTAAAGTTCTTATTGCCGGGTTTGGTATGGCGTCTTTGGCAGCTTATAAGCGACACAATTCAAAGCATGTGAACAAAGGTAGCTGGCTACGCGGCGCCGCCATGCTCGCGGGCGGGACCGCTGCGATCGCAATTTTCGCGGGCACCGCGCTTCTGTCGGTCTCGACCTATGGCTCGACAGCTCAAAAGCTCGTGTCGGGCGACGCCCGTTTCAAGATCGCGATCGTCGATCACAAGCGCCTGCCCGTCGCCCCTGCGACCAGCCTGCCGATCGCCTCCGTCCGCAGCGACGACCGGATCGAAAAGGTGGCGGAAGAACTGTTCCCACTGGATGGCTTGGTGGCGACAAAAGCCCCAAGGGCCGTCGGCATAGTCGCGCAAAAGCCAGTACCGCCACCCGTTCCTGCTGCGGCTACGCCCGAGAGAGCTGTCGCCGTGGTGGGGCCAACTGTCCAGGAACTCGAGCGGGCAAGAACGGCGAGGCTCGCACTTGTGGATAGCCTCGACCGGCAGAGGCTTGAGCATGCACGACAGGATCGGTTCCCGACAATATCCTTACCGACCGCTGACGACGGACCGATCCAGGAACTCGCCTATGGACCGATGCCCACGACCCGCCAGGTCATGAACCCGGAGGACGACCCTTTTAACGCGATCCTGCCTGGAAGTGACGAGGGGGAAGCGGGGATCATCCTGCCCGACGACGATGCACCTCTGCCGACGGTGAGGCCTGCGGCACCGCTGGCGAATGTGCGGCTTCCGAGCCCGCCCGCGCCTTCGTCCGAAACCGTCTCGATTAGCCCCGAGGCGCCTTCTGAACAGCGCAAGAGCATCTTTTCGATATTTTCCTCGAAACCCAGCCTGCCACCACGCGGCAGCCGGATCGCAGTCTACGACATCGCCAAGTCGGTGGTCTACATGCCCAACGGCGACAGGCTCGAGGCCCATTCAGGCCGTGGGCCGACACGCGATCGACCGGAATACGCGAACCTTGCGGGACGTGGCCCGACGCCTCCGAACGTCTACAGCTTGCGCATGCGGGAGTCCCTGTTCCACGGGGTAGAAGCCATTCGCATGACGCCTGTCGGCTCCGGCAAGATGTATGGCCGCAACGGAATTCTGACGCATTCCTATCTTCGCCGCGTCCCCGGCGACTCCGCGGGTTGCATCGCGTTTGCTTCCTATCCTGAGTTCCTCAAGGCGTTCAAGCGGGGAGAGGTGACGAAAATCATCGTCGTTCCGTCCATGGGCAACCTCCCAGAATATCTCGCTATGCTGTGACACACAGCATGCGACAAACTATGGCCTCTACCGCCTTAGCAGCCGTATTGGCGACGATGCTGACCGCATAAGGGCAGCGATCACCCGCCATACCCTTGCCTAACCGTCTCGACAAATCGCTTCAAAGCGCCGCTGAATTCGGCGCTTCGTGTCGCAAGGTTCAGTGGCGCAACGAGTGGAGTATCCAGCGCGATCTGGAGATAGGCTATGCCATGTGTCTCCAAGCGAGCCATGGAACGAGGAACCAAGGAAATCCCGAGACCGGCGGCCACAAGGCTCAGCGTCGACAGCAGCCGTGGGGCTTCATGCTTGATCCGCGGACTGAACCCGGCGCTGAGACATGCGGCAATGACCGTATCGTAGAGGCCGGGACCGGAGGGACGTCGATAGAGAATAAAGTCTTCGCCTGATAGTTCGGACAGGTGGATGGTCTCGCGCTCGCGGTCTCTCGATGCGAGCCGGTGACTATCCGGCAGCGCCACGAGCATCTCTTCGTCGAGGATATGCGCGATGGTCAGACCCGACGAATCTTCCACGGGCGACCTGATGAAGGCGATATCGAGCTGCCGGGCGCGAATGGCGGCGATCAGATCGGGCGTGCTCAATTCTTCGAGCTTCAGGGACACCCCAGGCCAATTCTCTCCGAACGTTCGAACCGCCGATGTTACCAGGGGATGAAAGGCTGCCGAACTGGTGAACCCGACCGCCAGGATGCCCTCGTCGCCACGCGCATTGTTTCGGGTCGCTTCCACCGCAAGCTCGACATCCCGAAGAATTGCCCTGGCTTTCTCGACGAATGTCCTGCCAGCCTCCGTGACCTCGACACCGCGAGGCATCCGCCTGAACAATGTCGCGCCGACCATCGACTCCAGGCTGCGTATCTGCTGGCTGAGTGGGGGCTGCTGGATCCCAAGCCGCTGGGCGGCGCGCGTGATATGCCCCTCGTCAGCGACGGCGACGGCGTATCGAAGATGGCGAAGTTCGATCAAGACATATCTCCTGCATATGGATAACCATTCATCCATATATTGGACCTGTACAGTCGTGAAGTGTAGACAAGGCGCAATCCTGACTTACATCGAGAAGGCCAACTCATGGATAGACAAATCCAACCACCCGCCGAGGAACTTGCCGCTCCGGACATCAAGTCGCTTTTCACGGGCTTCTTCACCCTTGGCTTGACGGGATTTGGCGGTGTCATGCCGCTTGCCCGCCGCATGCTGGTCGAAACCCGGCATTGGCTGAGTGAGGAGGAATTCACAGAACTGCTCGGTCTCTGCCAGTTCCTTCCAGGCGGAAACATCATCAACCTGTCGGTCGCGGTTGGGCTAAAATTTCGGGGTGTCGCAGGTGCCCTGGCGGCCATTCTCGGTCTGATCGCCGCTCCCACCGCCATCGTCATCTGTCTCGGCGTTGTCTACGACCATTTCCACGACGACGTCCGCGTCCAGCACGCATTCGCTGGTCTTGCCGCAGCGGCTGCCGGTCTCCTGGTTTCCATGGCCATCAAGATCGTCCTGCCGTTGCGCAGACGCCCGGTCGCCATTGCCATCGCCGCACTATGCTTCCTCGCCATCGCGATTTTTAACCTGCCTCTCCTACCGACAATGCTGTTGCTCTCCCCCGTCAGTGTCCTGGCAATGTGGAGGTGGGAGGCATGATCAGCACCCTGATAGCCCTTGCTTTCATATTCACCCAGCTTTCGCTTCTGGCGTTCGGGGGTGGCAATTCCATCCTTCCAGAGATGCACCGCCAGGTCGTCGATGTGCATCACTGGATGACCGCCCAGCAATTTGGCGCGCTGTTCGCCTTGGCTCAGGCGGCCCCCGGCCCCAACCTCATGGTGGTGCCGCTCGTCGGCTGGCATGTCGCTGGCTGGGCAGGCGTGCTGGTGACGTCGGTGGCAAAATTCGGTCCGTCGTCGATCGTCACGGGCGTCGCCTTCCATCTCTGGAACCGCTTTAAGGACAGACCATGGCGGAGGATCGTGCAGAATGGTCTCGTTCCGATGACGGCAGGACTGGTCGCCGCCAGCGCCGCAGTCATAACCGCCGCATCGGCTCTCAACTGGGTCCTTGCCGTTATCGTCTTGGGCTGCGCGACCGTGTTGGTGAAAACGCGCATTCACCCGCTGGTCGTGCTGGCGGTCGGCGCTCTGATTGGCCTTAGTGGATTTGGCCAGGCATGAAGATGATGGACGTGCCACGCGAGAGAGTCGATCCATCACCGAGAACCCCCGGGGCGCCGAATATCGCTGATAAAGCTGATTATCGCGCACCCTCGCCCGAAAGACTTCACAAATCAAAGCTGGGAGCCCCAGAAGCAATTCCCGTTGATCTACCGTATCTGTGAGGAAGCTGTCGTTTCGGTTCGTTCCCAACTTTCGAAAGGAGGGTCTGGAGGCCTTAGGACAAGGCCGCCAGCAGCCTCGGTCCGGCATCGCACGAGGATTTGGGTATAAGCACCGTAAAGCTACAGCAGTCGCAAACTTAAACCTCCGGGCGAAGGTCGCTCATGCTTTCGCCTGCCGTCCCTTGGCGGCTGGTACATTTCTGACGTGCTTGCGTTCCGCAAACGGCATGGGGCCGACCATGATCGTGCGGTATGTCCATATAAAATTGTATCGAACAGCGGAACGGAAAGGATCGAGATTTCGTTGCTTGGTTGAACAGCAAACGGTGTCGTCCATGTCTACTGTCGCAAAGCTCGCTTCAATACTCTCCCTCAGCTCGATGTTTTTCGGGTTTGCACTGACGCCCGCACACGCATTGAGAATTCCGAACAACGGAGAAGGTCAGCCGACGTCCGAGCGTTCCGCTTCGGCATACGCCGGCGACAAGCCGGAAGCATATAGTTTTGAAGCTTCCATCTTGACGGCAGACGAGGTGCGGCACATCAAGTGGTGTGCCGGCCGCTACACCATGGGATACGACGCTGTGAGCGACACCTACGCGGGCGCCGGCGGCAGGAAACTGCAATGCCGCTCGCCACGCTAGTATTGCGACGTCTCTGAAAAGCCTGGCGTAGAGCAGCTCTGCCGAGAGACAATTCCAATTTGCAAGCGAAACTGGTTGAAGCAACCGTGCACACTTTGATGTAGCTGTCCAAGAGGGGCGTCCACGGCATTGCATCTGCTTCCATCATTCGCAGGACAGTCTCTCGATGTCTCCGACGCAACCACGACGTGACCGTCGCTGCCATCAGCGCGGAATGAAAGCGGGCACCGTCGAACCGCTCAAGAAGCGCGCTGGCATCCGTCGTCTCAGAGAGCGCGAGTTGATCATGCGTGATGAATCCGGTAGGCCAGCCCCTGACGCCTTGCCTCGTTTGGCGGCCTGCTGTCCTCCGAGTATCCCTGCGAGATGAGATGACTTCCGAACATCGAGAATCTAGGCCGCTTGCAGGGATCGCACTTGCATGCGTCGGTTACGCGTGCTTTGCGATGCAGGACGCAATTGTCAAATGGCTGGTCGCCGACTACGAGGTGCCCGAAATCCTCTTCATGCGCAGCTTCGTCATCGTCGTCGTCAGTGGATTTCTCGTCAGATACCGCAAGCATCCATCGATCTTCAAAAGCCCGCACCGATCGTCGGTCGTTCTCCGCGCCGCCCTTATGTTCTTCGCGTGGCTTCTGTTTTACAACGCCGCGCGTCACCTTGAGCTTGCCCAGCTCACCACGCTCTATTTCTCCGCGCCGATCATCGTCGTCTTTTTATCGATTTGGATACTGAAGGAGAGAGTCGATGGGGCTCGATGGATAGCATGTATCATCGGGTTTGTCGGCGTCGCGGTCGCCGCCAATCCGACCCACACACCGGATCCCATTCCGACAGCCATGTGTCTTGTCGCCGGGTTCTTCTGGGCCTGGAGCACGATACTCGTTCGGCTCGTCAGCCGAAGCGAATCCACCCTCACCCAGATGTATGCAACCAGCCTGCTGTTCGGGCTGGCATGCGCCGTCTCGTTTCCCTGGATCTGGACGACGCCCGACCTGATGGGCTGGGTTCTGATGCTGGGCTTGGGAGCGATTGCCACGATTGGCCAATTCATCCTCTATGAGGGGTTCCGATATGCGCCCGCATCCGCGCTGGCCCCTATCGAGTACACTGGCCTGATCTGGGCATTCGCGTACGGATACCTCATCTGGGCCGAGGTACCAGCCACGAACGTCTTCGTTGGAGCGGTGCTGATCATTGCGTCCAGTGTTGTCTTGATCCTCTGGGAGCGGCGGCGGGTGCCCTTTACCGCGCAAGATTAGTCGTGGTGGGAATGGTCCACCGGGTTCGCTCCTTCAATGGTATGTTTGGGCTGTCGCCCCTGCCCCGTGACCCTCCTGACTGACCTGACATGCTGGAAACCGATGCGACAACCTCCCCAAAGACATAAGCGTTGACGATACCGGCCGAAATGGACCGCGACAGTTTCGACAGACCGTGCAATGGTTCGATCAGGCCGATGCGGCCAATATTGGCAAGTTCATCGATCAGCCGCACGATGACGCGATGCAACTGGAACAGCATCCGCTGTCTTTCTTCCGCACTCAGCGTCTTCAGCCGCCTACGGCCGTGTGGTGCCACATCGCGATTGAAAGACTACCCTTCGCCATCCTCATCTGGCCCGGTCGCAAGCGGCACCCGACAATACCGGGAATTGACCTTCCATTCCAAGGGGCGTCGATCAAAATCCGGCCGAACAGAACGATGGCCGGGTCGAAGCGAACATTGTTTATGCCGGTGCGTTTTGTTGGATAAAGGGAGATTGACCATGAAAACCGCAATCATAGCATCCGCCGTCGCTCTTGCCTCAGTCATGGCATCCCAGGCGTTCGGCACGATGGACGAGCTCGGAAAATATGCGTGGAAGAACCGCGTCGTCGTCCTGTTCGGCGGATCGGGTGATCAAAAGCTCTCGAGACAGGTCGAGGTCCTGAAAAGCCACGAAAAGGACCTCGCAAGCAGGGACATGGTGGTCATCACGGTGATCGGCGACGAAGTCCGTCCGATCTACGGCGACGCGACCCACGTGGACGCCCGGAAGCTTAGGCAGCAGGCCGGCATCGAGGGCAATGCCTTCCAGGCGGTGCTGATCGGGAAAGACGGCGGCGTCAAGCTTCGCAGTTCTGAGGTCGTGACGGATGAGGCCATGTTTGGCCTGATAGATCGGATGCCGATGCGAAAAAACGGCCAAGGCTGATCGCGCGCTCGCAAGCAAAAGCGGCTGGAGCATCTGCATCAGGAGCGCGTCGACGCTACCCGTGAGCATTGATGGGAGATCGCCATGGAACCGCCTGCGCCGGAACCGGGTCACAAGAGGCCGGGATCTTTCTTCTGCGTGATTTAATCTATGCAACCTATCGCCTGCTCCGTGAGGCTTACTACTCGACGCTCGACGGCCACCCTCCCAAACTCCATCAAAAGCCTGTCTCCGTCGTCTCGCCGACCCCGGCCATGACGTCCTCGGAGATTTCCTGCAAGATCTGCTCGACCGGCCTGCTACCCGCAACGAGATTGAACATCACATGGTTCGCGCCCAGCTCATGGATGTCCTGGAGATAGCGGACCAGCGCGTTCCTTCCGACCCGCATGCCAAGACCAAGCGGTTCGGGTGGCGCATCCGCGTCTTCGGAAAGATCCAGTAACATGGACTGGCTAAAGCTACGGTACTCGGTTGTCACCTTGCCGACGGCCATCTTCCAAAGCCCGATGCGGTCCGCCTGGGCTGCCAAGGGGCGGTAGTAGGTCGCCCAGCCGACGGCATTGCGAGCGATCCACTCCAGCGACTGCGAGGCCGAGCCGACCGCCAGCATCGAAACCGTTGCGGATCCTGTGCGCGGCCGGATCTGGAATTCCGGTCTGACAACGCCCTCCTCGTCGAGAACTTCTCCACCTTCTCCAAGAGCGGCGGCTAGCCGTGTCCAGTTGTGGCGATAAAGCTCTTTGCGGCTCTCGAAGTCCTCGCCGAAGACGGAAAACTCCGATGGTCTGTCGCCGGATCCAAGTCCGAGCACGAAGCGCCCTTTCGACAGCGCATTAACAGAGAGGGCAGCTTTAGCTACGTGGAGCGGATGCCGCAGCGGGAGGACGATCGACCCGCTGACGAGATTGATACGCGTCGTGATCTGAGCAAGAGCACCGAGCAGGACCCACGGATCCGAGTGCCCGGTCGGGTCCGGATAGCTGTCGCCGTTAAGGGGGACGTCGCGAACCCAGATTGCGGAGAAGCCGAGCTCGTCAGCCCGACAGGCAATGGCAATCTGGGTTTCGAAATCGAAGTCGGCCGCCTGCCTAGGCTGTGACGGGAGCACGATTCCAAGAGTGAGGCGGCCTGGTTCGGTGATCATGGGTGCCCGTTGGTATGACACAAAAGATAGCGCCTTGCACAGATAGGCGACGTCCGGAGCGTCAACGAGGTCTCACTGGGATTTATTCCGAATATAGGGCATCTACCCTTCGCTTCTTTCGACCCCAGGCGGATCGATTAGGAGAGACAGATGGATGTGGAGACGTAGCACGCGCGACATCCGCCAGCTCCGTGCTCGCCGTTGATCGGCGGGACGAGTGTGCTATCTCCCCGCTTAACAGTCACGCTCGAGATCCCAGATGGCGAAAAGACATAGCGACGGTACCGTCCCTCCGACCGAAAGGCTCGAAGGGTTCGTGAGAGTCCGTGGAGCCCGCGAGCACAATCTGAAGAACGTCGATGTCGACATCCCACGGGACGCCCTTGTCGTTTTCACAGGCGTCTCCGGATCTGGGAAATCTTCCCTCGCTTTCAGCACGCTCTATGCCGAGGCGCAACGCCGATATCTGGAATCCGTCTCTCCCTATGCCCGTCGCCTTTTCACACAGATGAGCGCTCCGGACGTCGATCAGATCGAGGGTCTCCCGCCTGCCGTCGCCCTGCAGCAGCAGCGCGGGTCTCCGACAGCACGCTCGTCTGTCGGCAGCGTGACCACCATCTCGAACCTCCTCCGGATGCTGTATTCCCGAACCGGCACGTACCCGCCTGGCCAGCCTCACCTCGAGGCGGAGTCCTTCTCATCGAACACGCCGGAAGGTGCCTGCCCGCAATGCCATGGCCTCGGTCGCATCCATGAGGTGACCGAAGCGTCGATGGTGCCGGATCCGTCGCTGACAATCCGCGAGCGCGCCGTGGCGGCATGGCCACTGGCATGGGGCGGCCAGAACCTCAGGGACATCCTGATCACCCTTGGCATCGACGTCGACAAGCCATGGCGGCAGCTTCCGGAGAAAACCCGCGATTGGATCCTGTTCACGGAAGAACAGCCCATCGTCCCGGTCTATCCGGGCCTCAGCCATGAGCAGGTAAAGCGTGCTATCGCGAGGAAGGACGAGCCCTCTTATATGGGAACATTCTCAAGCGCGCGCCGCCACGTCACCCATAGCTTCGCGACAACGCAAAGCGCCATGATGAAGAAACGGGCTTCCCGCTACATGCTCAGCAGTGCCTGTCCGCTGTGCGAAGGCAAGCGGCTGCGAAAGGAATCGCTCTCGGTCACGTTCGAAGGTCTCGACTATGCCGAGATGAGCAGGCTGCCGATGGCCCGTTTCTCTGACATCTTCGCGCCCTATGCAGACCCTGATGCCGAGAAGCTCGTTGCCATGCGGCGGAAGCACCCTGAGAAGGCAATGGTCGTCCAGCGCATCGCTGGTGACCTTTGCAGGCGGCTGGCGGTCGTTCTCGATCTCGGTCTCGGCTACCTTACCCTCGAACGGAGCACGCCCACTCTGTCTCCAGGTGAACTCCAGCGGCTCCGCCTGGCAACGCAGGTCGTCTCAAACCTCTTCGGCGTCGTCTATGTCATGGACGAGCCGTCGGCGGGACTGCATCCGGCCGACACCGAAGCGTTGTTACGGGCGCTCGACGGACTGAAAGCCGTTGGTAACTCGCTGTTCGTCGTGGAGCACGAACTCGACGTCGTCCGGCACGCGGACTGGATCGTCGACGTGGGACCGGCTGCCGGCGAACTTGGGGGCGAGATCCTCTACAGCGGCCCCCCGGAAGGCCTGCGGAATGTCGAACGATCGCAAACCGCTCGGCATCTATTTGCGAAAGCCAGCGAGCCATCGTCAAAGCGGAGAGAACCGGACGGCTGGCTCCGCCTTTCCGGTGTCACCCGAAACAATCTTCGCGACGTCGACTGCGCGTTCCCACTCGGGGTCATGACGACGGTGACCGGCATTTCGGGATCGGGCAAGTCAAGTCTGGTCAGCCAAGCGCTTGTCGAACTTGTCAGCGAGGCGCTAGGCGCTGCGGTTCGTCAGGAAAGCGACGCGGAGGACGAGGCAGCGCTAGAGGTGGAGCCTGGCCTGCCGATGCAGGGAAGGATCGAGGGCGGGCTGGACAGGATCCGACGCCTCATCGAGGTCGACCAGAAGCCGATCGGCCGGACGCCAAGATCGAACCTCGCGACTTATACCGGGCTGTTCGACCATGTCCGTTCCCTCTTTGCCGCCACGCCGGAAGCAAAGAAGCACCGCTATGACGCCGGGCGGTTCTCCTTCAATGTCGCCAAGGGCCGCTGCCCGCGATGCGAGGGTGAAGGCTTCCTCATGGTCGAGCTGCTCTTCCTTCCAAGCGTCTATGCACCCTGCCCGACTTGTCATGGCACCCGCTACAATGCGGACACACTCGAGATCGAATACAGGGGGAAGAACATCTCGCAAATCCTGGGGCTTACTGTCTCAGACGCCTGGGAATTATTCGACGACGCCCCGAGCGTCCGGGCATCCTTGAAAGTTCTGTGCGAGGTTGGACTGAGCTATTTGCGTCTGGGTCAGCCTGCGACCGAGTTCTCTGGAGGCGAAGCGCAGCGGATCAAGCTTGCGACCGAACTTCAGCGAGCCCAGAAGGGTGGCGCTCTCTACGTACTGGACGAGCCGACAACCGGGTTGCATCCGTCCGACGTGGAGCGGCTTGTCGTCCAGCTCAATGCGCTGGTCGAGGCAGGCAATACCGTCGTCGTCGTGGATCACGATATGACAGTGGCAGCGGCAAGCGACTGGGTGATTGATATCGGACCCGGTGCGGGTGACGAGGGTGGAAAGATTGTCGCCAAAGGTACTCCGCAAGACGTAGCCGGCTCGAAGGCAAGCCGCACAGCTCCGTACCTAAAGCGTCTTTTCCAACTCGATGAAGGCGTCACCCTATAAAGCCTTCGGAGACGTCAAAGAGTTTGAACTCGGCTCCGTCAAGCCTCATCAGCATCTATGGCGGTGACAAAGCGTCTAAGTGCGACTGCGACTCGAACTTCTCCATTCACGAAAACCCGCCTCAAGACACTTCTGTCAACTTTTCGCCTCGTTTGCCCAACGATTTCAATCCTATTGCTACCCGCGTCGTCAGAACAGGTGAACATCTCGACCTCGTAGACCTCACCATCTCGGGCCAACGACCGCGGATTACGTATTCGATGACGCGGAGACGGGCGGAGCAGATACAACTTAACTGGCCGAAGGCCCATGTTATCTATTACGGCCCATTCAACATGGCCCTCACTTCGCGGTCGTGCTTCTCAATGATTGCATGCTTGACAGCTACTTTGCCCCGTCACCCACCCAGACGCTGGAGGATGCGGATGCCGAACGGGCATACGGATGGCCGCAAGCAGTTTGTCGATCTAATATGAGGACGTTTGATAGGCAAACGCATATGCCTTAAAAATTGCAAATACGTGACGGCCATCCAGACAAGACGGCCAATCTATAGATACGCGGTAGCGCGACGGGCACTTTCAAAGGGATATTCGGGATTTAACAAGGCTTCCGCATTCCCCCAGATGCCGCCCCATATATGCCGTTAAAGATACTCACGTGAGCGATGTGGTCGGGTGTCGCGGAGACTGTGTCATGGCCGCGTTAAATTTCTTCACCGGCAGCCCCTGGAACTGAAAACCTCTCAATCGGTGCGCGATAAAGCACACTTGGCCGCCTCTTTTGGCCCGTGTCGCAATTGACCTCGTGCTTCAATTCAACTTGGAGAGGCAGGACAACACGATTGCGTCTCTGTTGCCACACTTCCTGCAAAATTCTGTCCAGCAAAAGACTCTGAGACCAAATAGGTTTGCCTTGGGCAGAAGTTGATCCGATCCTGTCTTCGGTTCGATGCCCGGAGGATCTGCGATGACCCCTACTCGCTTCAGACAGTGCCTGCAGTCGATACGCTGGACGTCAGTCGATATCGTGAACGCGCTACAGTGCGACCTAGCTTGGATTGAGGCTTTGGAGAGCGGCGAGATCAAGATTCCGGATGATGTGGCCGCATGGTTAGAGAAGCTTGCGCGCTTTCATTCCGAAAACCAGCCGCCCGTGACTTGCAGAGCGGCAACAGTTTTTCCTAAGCAGATGATGGAGGTGGCCAGATCCGTCGGATCACGCCGCCAGGGATAGCCCCGAAGGATCCTCGCTAAAAGCAAGTCACCTTCGGAACCCGTGGCTTTATCCCTGATCATCGCCAACGTCGTCCTTTGTGCAAATAGGGTCCCTGCTAATTCAAAGGTGAATATCGGTATGGTTGCTTTCAGTAGATATGCACGCAAACCGAGCTCTCCCCTCTTCAATCAGGAGCGTTAGTATGGATACGAAGATATCGACAGTCGGCTCATCGCCGTCTGGCCGCGAGACTCTCCTATCGCCCGCCGCTGTTTCGAGCTACTGCCTCGCGCCTACGTTGAGGCGCGCTATTCCTCCAAATACAAAATTGCCATCGATGAACTGGTGGTTCAAAGAGAGGGTCACAACGCTTCAGCAAAACGTTGGGCAGATTTGTCGAAAACGCTTGGACTGCACGGCTGAATAGCTCCAGCCTCTAGCTATCTGAATTTTGGGTTGTGCCGCTCCCACCTGCGAAAACGGTGCAATGTCATTTACAGCTGGCTATGGCAGAGCGTCGCTATCGCAGTTTTTTGGGTGGATAGACGGTTGTCATTGCTGAAAGTTACCGGTCTAGCTTTGTGATTCTACAGAAGTCGCTTGCAAACCGGTCTCGGAAATTACAAAGGATCGAGTAGAAAAAGATGGGTGCTTGATGAAGATCGAACGATTGGCGCTTGCCGGACTGGCAAAAATTACCCCTACCAGGCTTGGTGATCATCGCGGATACTTTTCCGAGACGTTTAAGGAGGGTTGGTTTCGCGATAATGTCGCCGACATGGCCTTTGTGCAGGAAAATGAGTCTCTCTCAGCTTCGGTCGGAACGGTTCGAGGTCTGCACTTCCAGCTTGAGCCATTCGCGCAGGGCAAATTGGTTCGTTGTATCGCAGGAAGGATCTTCGATGTAGCCGTCGACATCCGCGTGGGATCGGCAACCTATGGACAATGGTACGGGCTCGAACTTTCAAAGGAAAACGGTGAGCAGCTCTGGATCCCGGCAGGCTTTGCCCACGGCTTTGCGACACTGGTTCCCGATTGCGTGATCTCCTACAAGGTGACAGCGCCCTATAGCGCGGATAACGACCGCGGCCTTCTGTGGAACGATCCAAGCATCGGTATCGCGTGGCCGCTGCCGCTTCAGGACGCTATCCTGTCTGGTAAAGACAAGGAACAGCCGACTCTGGCGGAGCTGCCCGCGTACTTTCAGATGATCAACGAATAAAGCCACGGAGAC
This sequence comes from uncultured Sphingomonas sp., assembly GCA_964658415.1. Lineage (GTDB taxonomy): Bacteria > Pseudomonadota > Alphaproteobacteria > Rhizobiales > Rhizobiaceae > Rhizobium. Next base: position 16,051 of record CAZZZI010000074.1, read on the forward strand.
AGAACAACATGCGCATTCTTGTCACAGGCGGAGCAGGGTTTATTGGATCGGCACTCGTCCGGCATCTCGTGAAACACGTTGGCGCCGATGTCTTGAACGTCGACAAGCTGACCTATGCCGGTAACCTTGCTTCGCTCAAGGATGTCGAAGGTGCTCCGAATTACAGATTTCTCCGGGCTGATATCTGCGACCTGCAGAAGATGTCGGAAGCCATGACCTCCTTCCAGCCGGAACGTATCATGCATCTGGCCGCCGAAAGCCATGTCGATCGGTCCATCAGTGGCGCCGCTGACTTCGTGCAGACCAATGTCATGGGTACCTTCAGTCTTCTGGAAGCGGCGCGGCATTATTGGAACGACCTTCCGGCAGACCGTAAAGCGACGTTCCGCTTCCTCCATGTTTCGACTGATGAGGTCTACGGCTCGCTCAGCGAAGAAGGCTTGTTCGAAGAGGTCACGCCTTACGATCCGTCCTCACCCTATTCCGCTTCGAAGGCGGCAAGCGACCACTTGGCTGTCGCATGGCACCGCACCTATGGCCTGCCCGTCGTGGTGTCAAACTGCTCCAACAATTATGGCCCCTATCACTTTCCGGAAAAGCTGATCCCGCTCATCATCCTCAATGCCATGGATGGCAAACCACTCCCTGTCTATGGGAAGGGCGTCAATATCCGCGACTGGCTCTATGTCGAGGACCATGCGCGCGCACTCGACCTAATCGCGGGGCGCGGCCGTCCGGGCGAGAAGTATAATGTCGGAGGTCGCAACGAGCGCCGAAACATAGATGTCGTCAATCGGGTCTGCGAATTGATGGATCAACTGCGTCCCAACGCAAAGCCTCATGCCGAGTTGATCACTTATGTCACCGACAGGCCAGGCCACGACGCGCGCTACGCCATCGACGCCACCAAGCTGGAAAAAGAGTTGGGCTGGAAAGCACAGGAAAATTTCGACAGCGGTATTGAGCGAACCGTTCGCTGGTATCTCGACAATGAGTGGTGGTGGCAGCCGCTGCGTCAGGGTGTTTATTCTGGCGAGCGTCTCGGCGTACTGAAATAGGTTCGGGAAAACAGGTATGCGGATAGCCGTCACAGGAAAACATGGACAGGTGGTGAGCGCGCTGATCGAGCGCGGGCCGTTTGCCGGTGTCGAGATTGTCGCTGTCGGCCGACCTGAACTGAATTTGGCCGACAACGCTTCGATCCGAACAGCTCTCCTCGGCCTTAAACCCGATGCGATCGTATCCGCCGCCGCCTACACTGCGGTGGACAAGGCCGAGAGCGATGAGGTGGCGGCCTTTGCGATCAATGCTGATGGTCCGGCAGCGATCGCATCGATCGCCGAGGAACTCGGCATTCCCGTCGTGCATCTGTCGACCGACTACGTGTTTCCCGGTGACAAGAGCGGTTTCTATGTCGAGACAGACGAGACCGGCCCTACCTCTGTCTACGGCAAATCCAAGCTTGCAGGCGAGCAGGCGATTGCAGCAGCGACCGCAAATCACGCAATCCTTCGTACTGCGTGGGTCTATTCGCCTTACGGTGCCAATTTCGTCAAGACGATGCTACGGTTGGCTGAAACGCGAGATGCCCTTAACGTCGTTGCCGATCAGCAGGGCACGCCGACCAGCGCTCTCGACATCGCCGATGCGGTAATCGCCATCGCTCAGCGGCTGGCCAATGATGCCGATCCGAACTTGCGCGGTGTCTTTCATATGACCGGAAGCGGCGAGGCTACCTGGGCGGAGTTCGCCGAAGAGATTTTTTACAATCTACATCAAACGACCGGCAAGAAGATAGCCGTCGGGCGCATCACCACCGCGGACTATCCCACGCCAGCCGCCCGACCGGCCAATTCACGGCTATCGAACGGCAAGCTCAATGAAATCTACGGGATCGCGCTCCCGGACTGGCGACAGTCCACGAGAGCGGTTCTAGAAAGACTTTTAGCAACATAGACATAGAGAGCGTTCTGGCTGCCAAAGCGGCTGGTTGAGACAACGCTCCACAAAAACGCTCCCATCGTCTCATGACACAAGGAAAGAAGCATGAAGGGCATCATTCTTGCGGGCGGCTCCGGCTCTCGCCTTTATCCGATCACCATGGCCGTGTCCAAACAGCTGATGCCGGTGTACGATAAGCCTATGATCTACTACCCGCTGACAACTCTCATGCTTGCCGGTATCAGGGAAATTTTGATCATCACAACACCCCATGACAATGAGGCGTTTAAGCGCCTACTTGGAGATGGCAGTAACTGGGGCATTTCCATCGACTACGCCGTGCAACCGAGCCCGGATGGTCTCGCCCAGGCTTTCGTGATCGGTGCGGACTTTGTCGGTAACAATCCGTCGGCGCTTATTCTCGGCGACAATATCTATTACGGCCACGGCCTGCCCCAGCTCTTGAAGTCGGGCGCAGACACCACGCGTGGCGCTCGCGTCTTTGCATATCACGTCACAGATCCAGAACGGTACGGCGTGGTCGAGTTTGACCACTCCATGAAGGCTCTTTCAATCGAAGAAAAGCCTGAGAAGCCCAAAAGCAACTGGGCGGTGACAGGTCTCTACTTCTACGACGAGCAGGTGATCGATATCGCCGCCAATCTGAAGCCGTCTGCGCGCGGAGAGTTGGAGATAACGGACGTCAATCGCATCTATTTGGAACGCGGTCAGCTTTCGGTGGAACTGATGGGACGCGGTTACGCATGGCTCGACACCGGGACACCTGACAGTCTGCTCGAAGCCGCAGAGTTCGTCAGTACACTGGAAAAGCGCCAGGGCTTCAAAGTCGCCTGCCCGGAGGAAGTTGCCTACCGTATGGGCCATATCGACGACGCTCAACTGACAAAGCTCGCAATCGGCCTCGGTAAGAGCAGTTATGGAAAGTACCTGATGAAGCTCGCCGAGGCGGGAGACGACAGCGCGTTTTAAGCGACCGTCTGTGGACCGCCGTCCGCTGACGGCGGTTCAACCGAACCGGCAGCGCGTCCATGGCAGGCGGAGACCGTTGCATGGCTTGGGTTCTTTTCGTTCAGGGCGCCAGAAAACGTCGGTAGAGCGCTGACACCTGCCCCTCCACATGCGCTTCCGTGAACCCGGACACGATCCGCGCGCGGGCGTTCACACCGGCCTTCGCCACCAGTGCTGGAGACGATGCCAGGGCACAGATCCGATCCGCGAGCTCCAGGACGTCGTCGGGTGGAACGAGCCAGCCCTCCTGCCCTTCCCGGACGAAGTCGCGGGTACCTGGAACATTGGTGGTCAGGATGGCCCGGCCGCAGGCGCCTGCTTCCAGGATCGAGCGCGGTAGCCCTTCTCCGCCTCTGGTTGGCAGACACGCCAAATCATGGGCGGCCCAAACCGACCGCACATCCTGTGTCGCGCCCTGCCATATTATCCCCGGCCGCATCGACCAGCTATTCAGCGTTTCTTCGGAAAGCGATCTGGGGTTGGAGGGGTCCGGCATGCCATACAAGGAAAGACAGACATCATATCCGCGCTCACGGGCGATAGACACCGCTTCGACGGCGAGATCGGCTCCTTTGGACCAGACCATGCGGCTGACCATGGCGATTTTCAGTCCACCGGCCTTGGACGGCGCGGCAGCCGTGTAGAACTGCGGATCCACCCCGGCGCCTGGCACGATGGTGACATTGGGGGTAGTTGGCTTCAGCCCGAAACTTAAGGGATCGGTCACATTCTCGAAAAGAAATTGGTTTTGGCCGCGCAACGCAATCAGCGTGATCGAACCCTTGATAAGACGACGCAAAATTCCAGCGCCCAAGCCCCTGTTGGCAGTCAACAAGCCGCCACCGGTAACCGCCATGACGCGGTTTCGAACCCCCGCCAAATTGGCCGCGATACCGCCGAGAATAATCGAACGCAACGCGATGCAGTGAACGATGTCGACCTTTTCGGCCCTCAAGATTTTTGCCATGCGCCGAACGGAAGAGGCGACGGCCAGCGGTCCGATACGACGCCTTTCGACATTCAGCGGAATCACGCGAGCGC
>CAZZZI010000075.1:0-19812 GCA_964658415.1 uncultured Sphingomonas sp.
GGTCGTGGATGTCGATGAAGATGTAGTCGTCGAGCAGCGAGCCGCCGACGCCCATGAAGAAGCCCGGATCCTTCTCCTCGTAGACCAGCCGGTCGGTCGATTGCGGCGTGCCGACGATGTGGTGGAAGACTTTGGACGGACGGTGGTTCTCGTCTAGCGCCGAATAGAAGAAGCTCTTGCCATCGGGCGCCCAGACGCCGCCGCCGCCGGTGTTTTCGACGACATCGGCGAGGTCCTCGCCGGTTGCGAGATCGCGGATCTTCAGGGTGAAATATTCCGAGCCCTTGTCGTCATAGCCCCAGATGCCGAAGGCGTGGTCAGTGGAATGGTCGAGGCCGGCCAGCCGGAAATAGCCCTTGCCGGCCGCTTCCTTGTCGCCGTCGAGCATCAGCGTGCGCTCGCCGCCGTCGCGCGCCTCGCGGAAATAACGCGGCTGCTCGCCGCCGGTGACGAACAGCGTGCCATAGGCATAGGGGCCGTCCTTCACCGGCACCGAGGAATCGTCCTCCTTGATGCGGCCCTTCATCTCGGCAAACAGCACCTTCTGGATGTCCTTTGTGTCTTCCATCGCCGCGTTCATGTAGGCGTTTTCGGCCTCCAGATGCTTGCGGATATCGGCGTCGAGGATCGACGGATCCTTGAACATCGCCTGCCAGTTGTCGGCCCTGAGCCAGGCATAGTCGTCGGTCCGGGTGATGCCGTGGCGCGTGTCGGACACCGGGCGTTTCGGGGCGACGGGGGCTGTCGGCAGGGACTTGAATATCGACACGGGTGCTCGCTTTCTGGTGATCTGAGGTGACAGAGAGATAGACACCGGCCGGGGTCGGATCAAGCGCCTTGTCGCCCCGGCCGCTCCGCTGCGCTTGTAACGATTGCGCGACCGGAGGGCGCAACGGCAAGGTTCAGTCGCACCCGCCATGATGTCACCACAATATTTCCGAAGGTCACGCAGTGTTACAACAATGTGAATCGCCCATCGCCGCGCCGTTCCGCGCGGTCCCGGGCGGTTCCGTTCTGAACTGAACCGAGAAAGTGCCTTTTATGCTGAAATTCATCGGCGTCCTGATCCCCGCCGTTTGCCTCGCAACGACCTCCTTTGCCGTCGATGCCGCCATCAAGAAACAGCTGGAAAAGCTTGACCCCGCCGAGCGCCTGGAACAGAGCTGCGATACCGAGGCGATGAAGCGGATTGCCGCCGAGAAGGACTACCATCCCGACAAGGTCATCGCCTACACGTTCAGTGATCCTGCCATGACCGCAGACACCATCAAGGCGCCCGGCGCCGTCTTCCGCAGCAAGGGCGAGTGGTATCACCTCAACTACGACTGCACGACCGGCCCGGAACAGATCGACGTCAAGTCGCTGAGCTTCCAGATCGGCGAGAAGGTGCCGAAGGACGATTGGCAGAAGCATTATCTCTACGACTGATCGACGCGCCCCGGCGCAAGACGCCCTCCGGCGCAAGGCGCCGATGCCGGACCGGGGGGATTGTTTTCCCCGGCAGCGGCGATAAAGGAAGGCGGCCGGCCATAGTTCTGTCGCCTTGCCGAGGGATGGCAGTGTGGGAGCCCGGTCGATGCTCCCTGTTTGTGTCCTTGATCCGGTGGCTGCTTCCATGATCCGTGCGCTTCTGACTTCCGCTGTCCTCGTGGCCGTCATCCCGGCAGCGTTTTCCGCCAATGCGGCCTTTGCGGCGTCACCTTCACCGGAGACGGCGGCGCTGGCCTCCGCGCCGTCCGTGCCGGCGGCGCCGAAGTCTTCCCCATCCAGTCCCGGCGTGAAACTGGTCGAGCCGCATCTGCACGTGGCAAAGGCCGGCAAGCCGGGGACCCGCGTCGCGCTGACCTTCGATGCCTGCATGGGCAAGACCGACATGCGCATTCTCAATACGCTCATCGACCAGAAGGTGTCGGCCACAATCTTCGTGACCGCCCGCTGGCTGCGTACCAATCCGGACGCGCTGGCGCTGATGATGTCCCACCCGGACCTGTTCGAGCTCGAGAACCACGGCCTCAACCACATTCCGGCCGTCGACCGCCCCGTTCTCGTCTACGGCATCGCGGCCGCCGGCTCGCCGGCCGCCGTGCTGCAGGAGGTTCAGGGCGGTTCGGACGCGATGGTCGCCCACGGCATTCCCAAGGCGCGCTGGTTTCGCGGTGCGACGGCCAAATACGACCCGTCGGCCATTGCCCAGATCCGTGCGCTCGGTTTCGAGGTCGCAGGCTACTCGATCAACGGTGACGCCGGCGCATCCCTGCCGGCCGCAGCGGTGGAGAAGCAGTATCTGACGGCAAAGGATGGTGACGTGCTGATTTCCCACATCAACCAGCCCACCCATTCCTCAGGGGAAGGGGTCGTCAAGGGCATCCTCGACCTCAAGGCGAAGGGCGTACAATTCGTGCGCCTGGCTGATTTCGCCGTCAAGGGCGACGACAACACCACCCAGCAGGCCTCGCGCTAACGCTTCCGGTATGTGACCAATAGGCAGAACTTGTCTGCCTATCGGATTGGATCCGGACGGTTTTGCCGGAATTGCCTAGACGGGCAGGCTGCGCCCGGGCAGGGGATTGCCGCCGGCAAAGCCGCGATAGCTCGGCCCCGCGCGGTCCAACGCGAAATCGTCGAACCAGTCGCGGCGCTCTTCAGCCACGAGCGCACCGATCATCAGCGACGCCATGAACGAGAAGGTCATTCCGTTGCCGCCATAGCCATAGGCGGCAAGCACGTTGGGCATGCCCGGCAAAGGCCCGATCAGCGGCAATCCGTCCGCAGTCGCCCCGTAGGTGCCGCACCAGCTATAGGCGGCGGTGGTGTCGGCCTGCGGCCAGAGGCGGGCGAGCTTGGCCTGCAGCGTCTCGATCTTGTCCGCCGTCTTGGCGTCGCGCAGGGCGGGCAGGACGGTCGCGTCGTCTTCGCCGCCGACGATAATGCGGTTGTCGGCCGATGTGCGCATGGAAAAGGAGGGGTGGCTGTCGTCCGAGATCAGCGCCCGGTCGCGCCACAGTCGCTTCGGATCCTGCGGCACGGTGGCCATGGCCCAGCTCGAGGTCGTCCGATGCACCTGCGGCATGGGCATGCCTGGCATCGAATAGCCCGTCGCAAGCACGACGTTGCGGGCCTCGATCACATGTTTGCCCTCGGTTTCGATGGTGACCGAGCGGCCATCGGCCCGGATGCGTGTGGCAGACGCGTTGACGAGCTGCGCGCCGCGTTTGACGGCGACGGCCATCAGTCCCCAGGCGAGCATCAAGGGATCGACTTCCGCAGAGCCCGGCGAGAGGATCGCCCCGTCGCGCTCGATCTCGAATTCGGTCATCAGGTAGGGATGCGACAGATATTCGCCGGGGAGGCCGGCGCGTTCGCGCAACGCCATTTCCTGCTGCAGCTCGCGCGCCCCGCCGGCGCTGCTGGTGAGGAAGAGGCTGGAGCGCGGGCGAAAGCCGCAGGGGATCTGCAGCCGCTCGATCAGCTTGCCGAGGCCGGAGACCGCCACCACGCTGCGCCTGTAGATCGCCGCGGCCCTGTCGAAGCCGTGGGACAGCGCGAGTTCGCTGAGCGACGTGTCGATCTGCCACTGCAGCATCGCCGTGCTGGCCGATGTGCTTGCGAGCCCCGGTTTCTCGCGGTCGAGGACGCAGACGCCATAGCCGCGCGCCGTCAGATGCTCGGCGATCAGCGCGCCGGTGATGCCGCCGCCGACGATGGCGACATCGACGGACAGGCTTTCGCGCAACGGGCTGTACCAGGGGCTCAAGGCGAGCCGCCCCCAGGGGGAGCGACCGTTTGGCGCCTCGGCTGGGTCGGCGTCGCTCATCGGAAGATCTGCAGGCATATGTTTACGACTCCAGGGCCGGCACGCAGGGGGCTCAGGGCAGCTGCGGCTGCGGCTTTTCCTCGACGAACAGTTCGTTGATGATGGTCATGACGATCAGCGACAGCGGCAGGGCCAGCATGGCGCCGACCGCACCCCACATCCAGGTCCAGAAGATGATGGCGACGAAGACGACGAACGGGTTCAGTTCGAGCTGGCGCCCCATGACGGCCGGGAACACCAGGTTCTCCATCATCAGGTGGATCGAGAAGAAGATGAAGGCCGGGATCAGGCCGATCAGGACGCTGTCATGGGTGAGAACGCCGGCAATCGCGACGGAAACGGTCATGACGGTGATGCCGAGAAACGGCACGAAGCTCGAGAGAAAGGCGAACACGCCCCACAGTGCCGGCATGCTGAGCCCGCCGAAATAGGCAATGGCGGTCATGATGACGCCGAGGCCGATATAGATCAGCGATGCGGTGGCGAAATAGTATCCGAGGACCTGTTCGACGGCATTGATGATGCGGATCGCCGCCAGCCGCTCGGGCCGGCCGGTGAAGGCCATGATGATCGCCTTGCGCAGGTTGACGCGGCCGGCGAGGAAGAGGAGCAGGGCTGCGAAGAATACCAGTCCCTGGACGATGGCGGGGGTGAGGTTGGCGGTGACCAGATGCAGGATGCTGCCGGTATGTTCGATCAGGGCGCCGGCCGACATCGGTCCGCTCTCGAAGGTCTTCGGCGTGATGTGCAGCCAATGGATCTTCTGCAGGAAGGGCATCAGGCGGTCGATGGAGTTCTGGACCATGTCCGGACCCTGGGTCGCCAGCGTTGCCAGCGGACCGGCGACGCCGTTGATGATCAGGAAGATGATCAAGGCCACGGAGCTCGACAGGAGGACGGCATTGAGGATGCGGGGAACGCCGAGCTTGCTGAGCTTTTCGGCGACCAGCCCGAGGATCATGCCGACGACGATCGCCAGCGTGACGGGAATGAGAATGACCGACATGAAATAGATGCCGGCACCCGCCATAATGAGAAAGATGCCGATGACGGCCCAGGCGGAGGAAACGTCCAGCCCATCCTTCTCGACGCGACGCACAGGTGCGCCGCCTTCCATCTGCTCGGTCGCCTGCTTCAGCGAATTTGCCCAGCTGCTCAATCGCATCTCGCGTTCAATCGCAATCTTGCGTGTCTGCTTACGTATACCGTTGGCAATGCCCATTTTTGTGAACGTTCCGGAAGCCCCAGCGCTTCGCAGCCTTAACGCGCAAAGGCACTCCGGGTTCCGGTCGTCGGAAAGCCAACGGTTGTATCGCAAATCGTGCACGAAGTCGCGCGAAGGGGCCGCGCAGGCCGGGGGCGGCGGCGGCTCCACGCCCGGCGCAGTTCCGGCTTGACCGCAGAGCGTCTCAGCATCCGGAACTACGGGACTGGAGACTAGGTCGTGGACTCATAAATTGAGTAGAATCGGTCATGCAAGTCGGCTAGTCGTGGTCCATGCTCAAGTTTGTTAAACTACAACTCGGCCAAGGTTGGGAGGCCGAACCAAATGCGCCAGAGCCCCAGGTTTCAGTTGAGGGCTCCTCCGTCAACGTCCGTTTCCGCTCGTATAGGCCCGTGCGCGACAAAAAGCCGAAAGGTATTCTCAGGGCGTTGAGCGTGTTTTCGAAGGCCCGTCCGAAATTTGATGAGACATGGGGCACTTTGAGATTTGTTGGTTGCAGCCGCTGGCGCTGGGACAGCACCAATGATCATGAATGGTATAAGGTAGACGGTCATGGTCGCTACAGCGGTGTGGCCCCCCGTTGGGGTGAGTTCTATGAGCTAATCGGTCTCGACCCCGCCCGCGATGCCGTCTCTTGGGAAAAGATCGGGGCAGACGCAGTTAGCTCTCGGCATTTCCTATATTACTTTCGCGATGAAACGCTTGAGTTCATGGCCGAAGAATGGTCGTTCATCCCCAACCTGAAGGCCTAAATCGGCGCTCGTTCGGCGCTGGGACTTTCCTGTCGTTGCGCCACCTGATTTAGATTCAGGGATGAGCCGCTATGATCTGACCGACTTTGAATGGCGCGTAATTGCGCCGCTCCTACCCAACAAGCCGCGAGGCGTGCCTCGCGTCGATGACCGACGGGTGCTGAACGGCATCTTTTGGATTCTACGATCCGGTGCCCCTTGGCTTGATGTCCCTGAGCGATATGGACCATACACGACTTGCTACAATCGCTTCAGGCGTTGGACTATGGCTGGAATTTGGGACAGGCTGATGGAAGCTGTCACGAGCCCTTCGAATGATGGTATCGCCATGATTGACGGCACTTCTGTTCGCGTCCATCATCTGGCGGCCACGCTGACGACCGAACACCCGGATCGTTGCCTTGGGCGAAGTCGGGGTGGTCTCACGACCAAAATTCATGCCGTCACCGATGGCATAGGGCTACCGATCAAGATTGCTATCACGCCCGGTCACGCTCACGACCTAACTGCGGCGAAAGAGTTGCTTACTGATCTAACCCCAGGCGGTATGGTTCTTGCAGACAAAGCCTATGATGCCGATTGGCTCCGTGCGGAAGTCAGAATGAATCGATCATGGGCGAACATTCCGCCAAAATCCAACCGAAAGAGGCCAATCGTCTTCAGCCCTTGGCTCTAAAGAAAGCGAAATCTCATTGAGCGGTTCTTTAGGAAGCTCAAATGTTATCGACGGATCGCGACCCGGTATGAGAAGTTAGGCACGAGTTTCCTCGCCATGACTAAGCTGGCCTGTGTTCGCCTCACTCTCCGCCATAACGAGTCCACGGCCTAGACCTTCAGCGTCAGGCCGATGCCCCAGGGGTCCTTCAGCGACACGCCGCCATCGCGCCTGTCGTGGCGGATGTCGAGCCGGTCGAGCCCGGCGACGGCGGCGTCCAGCGCCGCCTTGTCGTTGAAGCGCAGCGTGTAGTCGGACAGGCCCATCATGTCGTCCGTCCGCGCGCCGGCGCCACGGCTGTTCCAGATATTGGCGGCGATGTGGTGGTGGTAGCCGCCGGTGGCAAAAAAGCTGGCGCCGGGGTAGCGGGCCATGATCTTCAGACCGAGCACATCGCGGTAGAAGGCGTCGGCCTCCGGAATGTTGCCGACCTGCAGGTGGATGTGGCCGATCGCCGAGCCCTCGGCCATGCCGGCCCATGTGTCCTGCGGTGCGCTTTCGTAGAGCTTCTGCAGGTCGAGCCCGAGCGTCGCCATCTCGACCATGCCGTCCCCATGCATTTTCCAGGTCTCCGGCGAGCGGTCGGCATAGACCTCGATGCCGTTGCCTTCAGGGTCGGCCAGATAGATCGCCTCGCTGACGAGGTGGTCGGAGGCGCCCTGCAGTTCGCCGTTGTTGTGGGCGTAATGGCGCAGCCACCGCGCCAGCTCGATGCGATCGGGCAGCAGGAAGGCGGTATGGAACAGGCCGGCTGCATTGCGCGGCGCCTGCTTCGTCGCCCTGTCCGTCGTCAGCGACAGCAGCGGCTTGCCGGCAACGCCGAGAACTTCGCCGCTGGCGCTTTTCTCGATCGATTGCAGGCCGAGCATGTTGCGATAGAAGCCGGAGACAAGGGGCAGGTCGCTGACCACAAGGTGCGACTGGTCGACATAGGCGGGGCGCGTCAGAGCGTAGGATACGTCAGTCTCAGTCATCGTGGTCTCCTGTCCCGGGATGGGGTCCTGTCGTGGCACGGCCGGCCGCCGCGATCGCCAAAGTTTACGCGGCCGACACCCTGCATCCGGCATCTCATCCTATATGGCGGAGTTTCATTGTTCACAGAAGATCAGTTTTTGGCGATGAAGCGTGCACTCCCTGTTGACGCTGCCGGCCTTTGACTTCGATCAAGGGATGTCGGCACGGCGGCCGCTACGATGATCTCCAGCGACGCGGCAGCGCAAGGAAACCCGCCCATGTACAGGAAGATCATCGTGGCCATCGATATCGGTGCCCTGGCAAAGGGAGAGCCGGCGTTGCGGCGGGCCTCGTCGCTTCTCGACAGCGGCGGCGAGATCGTCGTTCTCAACGTCGTCGAGGACCTCCCGACGTCGATGATCCTCGACCTGCCGCAGGACTTCGTGAGCGGTGCGATGGAGGATGCCAAGGTCAAGCTCGGCGAGCTCTGCCGGCGCCTGGATATTCCGGCCGTTGTCGATATCCGCACCGGCTCGCCCGCAGCCACGATCCTGAGGGCGGCCGAGGAGCGCGGCGCAGACCTCATCATCGTCTCGTCGCACATACCCGATCTCTCCAACTATTTCCTCGGTGCCACCGCCGACCGCGTCGTGCGCCATGCCAAATGCTCGGTCCTCGTCGAACGCGGGTAGGGGTGGCCTGCCCGGGGGCTTGAATTTGCGACGATCCGGCGCGACAAGAGCGACGGACCGCGCCGGCTCTGCCGCCGCCGCTCCGGGGATGTATCGAGGTCGGGGACGCCGCATGGATTTTCGAGAGGCCGGGATTGACGACGCCGCCAACCTCGCGGCGCTGACCACGCAGGTCTTTCTCCACACCTATGCCAGGCGTGGGCTGAGACGCGTCCTCTCGACCTATGTCCTGGAGACGTTCACGGCGGATAAATTCCGCGACGTGATCAGCGACGTCGGGCAGATGATCATCCTCTGCGAACAGGACGACCATCTCGTCGGCTATGTCAGGCTCGCCTTTGCAGCCCCGTGCCCGCTGGACGAAAGCCTGCAGTCGGAAATCGCCACCCTCTACGTCCAGGAGCATTTTTTGCGCCAGGGTATCGGCACACGGCTTCTCGACCGGGCGCTCGCCGCCTTCGCGCTCCGCAGTGCAGATCCGGTGTGGCTGTCGGTCCACCACGAGAACGCCCAGGCCATCGCCTTTTACCAGCGCAGCGGATTTGACCGCATCGGGTCGGTGGACTTCGAGATGGAAGGCGAGCGCCACGAAAACTACGTCCTCCGACGCGCCACGAGATGACTGACGCCGGCAGGCACGCCCCTGTGCGCAGACTGCAACCCTGCTTTCCACCTGCGCATGCTTGATCCGACATCGGCGGGATGGCACCATCGGGCATGGCAAATCGCGATCCGAAGTCGCCGGGGACGAAGTTCAACGGCATCAGCTGGGCTTATGACAAGTCCGAAATCATCGCCGACAGCATCGTCAACGGCCTCGGCGTCCTGCTGGCGCTGATCGGGGCGACGGTGCTGATCGTCTACGCCTCGGCGTGGCACTCCGGGGGAGACGTCGCGGCGGCCTGGATCTACGGCCTCGGCCTGGTGCTGACGCTGACCATGTCCTTTGCCTACAACATCTGGCCGGTGTCGCCGACCAAGTGGGTGCTGCGGCGGTTCGATCACTCGGCGATCTTCGTGCTGATCGCCGCCACCTACACGCCGTTTCTCGAGCGCGGTGCCGAGGACCCGTTGCTGCGCTTCACGCTGATTGCCCTCTGGATATTCGCCGTCGTCGGCATCGTGCTGAAATGCGGCTTTCCCGGCCGCTACGACAGGCTGGCGATCCTGCTCTATCTCGCCATGGGCTGGAGCGGCGTGCTGGTGGCAGGACCCGTGGCGGCCCGCATTCCCTCGGCCTCGATGCTGCTGATCGTCGTCGGCGGCATCATCTATTCGCTGGGGGTGATCTTCCATGTCTGGGAAAGGCTGCGGTTCCAGAATGCGATCTGGCATGCCTTCGTCCTGACAGCCGCCGCCGTCCACTATGCGGCGGTCATGACCTGCTTCACCCTGTCGCCGCCAGGTAGCCTTTGAGCGGCGGCTTCTGGCCGCCGCCGCACTTTTCCGTCGCCCGCAGGCTGCGCACCAGCCGCATAAGGACCGCGTCGTAGCGGTGCATGTCGGCTTTCGCGTAGTCCATCTGGAAGAAGGCGGAGGCGCCGTTGCAGAGCGCGACGCCCCGGCCATAGACGAGCCTGTCGCGCTTGACGCCGGTGAAGCTGAAGCCCTGCGCCGTCGTCTTCGTATAGGAGACCCGCCATCCGTCCTGTCGCGCCAGCACCAGCCGGGTTTTTGCCTCGGTGACAAAGTCGCTGCTGAAGCCGGGTGTGGAAAACACCAGCAGTCTCGCGGACTTGTCGGCCGGCATCAGCGAAAGCCCGTCGCCGCGGTTGGTGAGAACGGTCATGCCGAAGCCGGGTGGCAGCTCGATGCTGTAGCCGAAACGTGCATTTTCGTAGGGCCACCATTCGCTCGCGCGGGCCTGGGCTGCTGACAGCGCGGACATGGCAGACAGGAGCAGACAGGCGGCAGGGCGCAGCAACATGCATTTTCCGAAGGGCGAGAACAATGGATTGGAGGAGTTTAGCGTATTTCCGCAGGAAAATCTCGTAGTCTTGAAAAATTAATATAGGCAACTGCCCAAGGAAGCGTCATCCTCGCTTCAGCCATGCAACAACGGCCGATTTACTTCCGGTGTCGTGGGTCGCATGCCTGAGATCGTCAGAAAACGGAGTTCCCCGTGACCACCCCCATCCTTTTGCGCGATGCCGTCGAGGCAGATCTGGTCGCCATCCGCGACATCTATAACCACGCCGTCGAGCATACGACGGCGATCTGGAACGAGACGCTGGTCGACATCGACAACCGCCGCCAATGGTGGGGCGCCCGCATCGCAAAGGGCTATCCCGTGCTGGTCGCGGAGCGCGACGGCCAGGTGGCCGGCTATGCCTCCTACGGCGACTGGCGCGCCTTCGACGGCTATCGCCACACCGTGGAACATTCGGTCTATGTCGACAAGGACGCGCGCGGCGCAGGCATCGGCGAGCTGTTGATGCGCGGTTTGATCGAGCGGGCTGCCGCCGGCAAGATCCATGTCATGATTGCCGGCATCGAAGCGGAAAATGTCGCCTCGATCCGCCTGCATGAAAAACTCGGCTTCCGCAGCGTCGGCACGTTTTCCGAAGTCGGCATCAAGTTCGGTCGCTGGCTGGACCTGACCTGCATGGAATTGCGCGTGGCGGGCTGAACCGGCCCGGCATTCGCTATCTCCCGCCGGGCATTGCCTGCCTTGCAACCGGCAGCGCCCGGATTTCCGCGAAAGCTATCCAACGCCGTACGCCCGGATCCACGACGTCGGCGATGGGATCGGCGAAGTTGCGTTGTGGCGACAGCCAATACAGGTCTGCGCCGCTGCGCTGTGCAATGGCGCCAGGCTCTTTTCTGGCACAGCATTCGTCGGCAACGAAGGATTATGGCTCCCGTCAATTGCGGATTGCTCGTCTTGTTCTTTTACAACTTCACGCCAGCTTCTTTACGCGGTCTTTTATTCGTGCGCATATAGTCAGGCGCACTCTGTTTGGCGCCGCACTGTGCCGCTGCAGCTTAACGCAGGGGGTAGTTTAATAATGCAACCAAGATTGTATCTTCGCGCTTGTTAATTTTCCCGCTAGTTGAAAAGTGGAAGTATAATTACATTTTCATTTCCCAATGTGTCTGAATTTAGGACATGAATCGCACGATGTAATGGCTGGACTTTCGCGCTGACAATGCTAATTCATTGTAAGTCGCGTTTCGACGTTATTTTGAACTCGCGAATACGCCGATGATGCTTGAGGTTTATTGCCAGAGGTTTTCAATAAGGTAGTGTTGGTTCACGGGTAGGCGTCGAAATCGACAGGCCGATTCGTTCGGCGTGAAAATATGCTGGACATACCGCAGCAAGACTTGGGGGGTCTTGGCGCAGTATTCAGTTGCGTGGTGGGGGATATCGTCGCCACTGCGCTGATCCGAATTGATGCAGACCGAGGCGGCTTGCATCTATAGAGAGTGAATAGGAGAATATGAATGACAGACGCGGTTCCTGGTACCGGCGCGGATTTGCTGGTTGAACTGACGGCGGACATCGTCGCCGCTTATGTGAGCAATCACGTCGTTCCCGTCAGCGACCTCGCCCACCTGATTTCCGACGTGCATTCCGCCCTCAGTGGCACTTCGGTCCCGATCCCCGCGGCGGCCGTTGTCGAAAAGCAGAAGCCTGCCGTTTCCGTGCGCAAGTCCGTTCAGGACGACCAGATCACCTGTTTGGAATGCGGTGGCAGCTTCAAGTCCCTCAAGCGCCATCTGATGACGCACCATTCGCTGTCGCCGGAAGACTATCGCGAAAAGTGGGACCTGCAGGGCGATTACCCGATGGTTGCTCCGGCCTATGCCGAAGCCCGTTCGCGTCTCGCCAAGGAAATGGGTCTCGGCCAGCGCCGCAAGCGCGCACGCTGATATCCAGCACTTATCCGAATTGAAATAGCCGGGCCGCAAGCCCGGCTTTTTCGTGGGAAAATTTAAAAAATAAGGAAAATAATCCCATTAATATTGAGGGTATATCGGGAATAATTATTTAAATTCAAGAAATGCAGTTTGCTAGGAGAAAAGGGTAGGGTCTTGCTATCCGGAATGATGTGTGAATAAATTCCTAAAAAGGAGTTTGCCATGTCAATCGATCCCGTCGCGCCCCAACCCGGTTCTGCCCTCGTACCCGTGCCGGCCAGCCTGCCGCTGTCCTTGGCCGGACCCTATCGCCCGGCCTTTCCCTCGCTCCACGCGACCTGCCATATCGTTAACCGGATGGCCGGCGAAATGGCGGCGCTGGTGTCCGAACGCACCCTGCACCGGCGCGACCGGCGTCGGACGATGTGGCATATCCGCCAGATCTCCATGTATGTCTGCCATGTCGCCCTGCAGATCCCGAT
The DNA here is from genome assembly GCA_964658415.1 of uncultured Sphingomonas sp. Taxonomy (GTDB): domain Bacteria; phylum Pseudomonadota; class Alphaproteobacteria; order Rhizobiales; family Rhizobiaceae; genus Rhizobium. Next base: position 12,499 of record CAZZZI010000075.1, read on the forward strand.
CCCCGATATCGCCGACGCTTTCGGCCGCGATCGCAGCACCGTCGCCTATTCGCTCAGAATCGTCGAGGGACGGCGGGACGACAAGGCCTATGACGGCTTCGTGGATGCCGTCGAGCGGCTGGTTGCTTCGGTCTTTGCAATCGCGGAGGCCGGTGGCGATGAAGAATAGGCAGGCAATATCCGCAAAATCCCTCGTCCGGTTGCTGCGTTTCATCGGCACCGGTGCCCGCATGAGCCCGGAGCCGGGCGGCGTCGTGCTCGAAAACGCCGATGGCCGCCGGCAGTTCAGCGCCGCCGCGCTGGTCGAGCGGGCGATCGCCTCGGGACTTGTGACCCCGCAGGCAGCGTCATTATCCGGCGCTGCCGGGGCCAGTGACGGCGGGGAGACCCGGAAAACCCTCGTACTTCTGCCACCGGCCCGCAGTTTCCTGCGCCGCGCAGCGGCAGAGACGGAGGAGGTGTTCCTGGCGCAGCACGCCGATGTCGTGGCATCGACCGCCGAGGTCGATGGGGCCCGGCAGCCGGTGCGGTTCGACCGGTCCGAATCGCCGCTCGCCGCCCTTTCCCGGCTGAAGGACCGCGACGGCGCGCCTTTCCTGCCGGAAGCAGCCCTTGCCGCCGGCGAAAAGCTGGCGGCTGATTTCAACCGCGGGCAATTGCAGCCCCGCGTCACCGCCTCCTGGGAACCCCGGCTGTCGAGCGCGGGCAAGGGCGGTCGCGGCGGCATGGCCGATATCGCCGACAGTGCCATGGCCGCGCGCCTTGCCGTCAACCGCGCCATTGCCGCCATGGGCCCGGAGCTGAGCGGCGTTGCGCTCGATGTCTGCTGCTTCACGAAGGGCCTGACCACCGTAGAGCACGAGCGCCAATGGCCGGCGCGATCCGCCAAGCTGATGCTGCGCACCGCTCTCCTCGCGCTCGCGCGCTATTACGCGCCGCCCCGCCCAAAGGCGTCGAACGCCACGCAACACTGGGGCGCGGAAGGATATCGACCGGATTTGTCCTAGCCGTTGCTGCCGATCGGGCACCGATAGTGTCGGACCGACGCAGTCTGCGCCGGGCCCGATGGGCGCTCGAGCCGGCGGGCCGGCGAGGCATGCCGAACGTCGGCCACCGCGCGCCGGCGTTCCATTGACTTTTCATTCAGTGAAATGTCGTTTTTTTATGTTAGAAGCAGGTTGTATTCGAAGCGAAATAAGAGTTTTCTTATTCACGCAAAGGTTACATTTTTCCGATGGTGCGAAGGCCGCTGCGGGAGCGGTTTTCCGCCGTTTTGGCGCCAACAGCCCGAACAGCGTCTGCTTAATCGATTGACGCGAGGGGATGCCGATTTTTCGTCGCACCCGCGGGATGGGGCGGGCCCGTCGTGATAGCCGGATACCGCAACCGCGAGCGACCGCGGCGCGACTCGACGAATCGAGCGTGCGGGGATAGGCCAATTTTCTGCAGCGCGTATTGCCGCAGTTTCTCCGTAACTAGGTCACCCCGCCGATGGATCAAGATCAGGCTCGACTGCGCGTCATGGAGGACATCGCCACCGTCGGCGAACTGACCCGCATGGTCACGCAGCGCTACGACGGGATGTTCCAGGATTTCTATGCGGTGCTGCTCGAGGCCATCGGCAGCGCGCCCGATATGGCGGCGGCGGCGCTCACCGCCATGGCGCTCGCCGATGCCGCCGTCGAGAGTGTGCGCACCAATTTCACCGGCCAGCCCCGCTTTGCCTGCGCGAAGGGCTGCAGCCCCTGCTGTCACCTGTTCGTCGCCGTGCCGCCCGGCGTGGCGGACGCCATCGCCGCCCATGTCGAGGCCCGCTTCCCGCCGGACGAGCGCGCGAAACTGGTCCTGCGGCTGGAGCAAAAGGTCGAGGCGGACCTTGCCTCGCCAACACCGCACCTGCTGCGCACGCCCTGCGCGCTGCTCGACGAGGGCGGCAGCTGCATGGTCTACGAGGTTCGCCCGCTCTCCTGTCGCAGTTTTACCTCGACCTCGTTGCCGCGCTGCCAGCAGGTCGTGTTCGGGGACAATCCGGACGGCGGCGGCGTCGACCAGAACCCGGCGCGCTATCGCCTCTACGAATATGCAACGCGGGCGCTGGAAGAAGAGGCGCGGCGGCGCGGACTGCCGGCGAGGCAGCAGGGTCTGTCGGCGACCCTGCTGGCGCAATTGCGCGGCTGAGCCTTGCGGCGCGCGCAGTCAGGGCGCATAGGGCGCGGCCGTCAGAATACGGAACGGAGATTTAGGCGGCGACCCTGGCGCGCGCCTCATCCTGGATCCGCTTGACCATCGAGCGCAGCCCGTTGGCGCGCTGCGACGAGAGATGCTCCACCAGTCCGATTTTGCCGAACACCTCGATGGCATCGAGATCGGCGATTTCAGAGGCATGCTTGCCGGAATAGGTGGCCAGCACGATGGCTACCAGCCCCCGCACGATATGGGCATCGGATTCGCCCTCGAAGGTCATGATCGGATCGGCAGCGTCGCCGTCCGCATGGCTGACCAGCCAGACCTGGCTGGCGCAGCCCTGCACCTTGTTGGCCGCACTCTTCTGCTCTTCCGCAAGATCCGGCAGCGCCTTGCCGAGTTCGATCACGTAGCGGTAGCGGTCTTCCCAGTCTTCCAGGAAGGTGAAGTCTTCGATGATCGTCTCGAGGCTGCTCATGGCATGGGTCCAATGTCGTGAAGTCAGGCATATAGGCGAATGCCGTCGCAATTTGAACCCGCCGGGCAAAAGAAGGCGGTCCAGCCTGCCGCAGCCGCGTCCGGCAGAGGCGCCTCCGGCAGCTCAGGCCGCGAATGCCACTTCAAAAAAGGAACGCCGTGCGGAACGGGTCCACACGGCGCAGCGAAAGGCTGAGAGTTTACAGGGCAGGCACGGCACGTCTAGGGGAGGCGCGACGGCAGGCGTCGTCGCGAAATTGGGTTGGTTCAGAGCACCGGGCGGCGCATCGGCACGGGAACGTGGATGATGGTGCCGGTAAAGACATTGTCGCCGGCATCGACGCCGGGCTTGGCGGGCATCGGCTGCATCTCGGCGTCGGCCTGCGGCGCGGCCACGGCGACCTGCTGGCGTGCGGCGTCGGTGCCGGCGGTCTTGTCGGCTGGCTTGCCGGAAAGCTGATGGTCGATCATTTCATAGGCAACCAGCGCGCCTTCGCGGGCCCGGTAGCCAAGCGCGGTGAAGGTCTCGCCGCCCTTGACGCAAACCTCGGGCTTCTCGCTGCACAGCGATGTCACATATTGGAAGGCACCGGTCGCTGCCGTGACGGCATCGGAGACCTGGACCTGCGGGTTGTTCTGGGTGCGGTTGGCACTCTGCGACGAGAAGATCGGCAGGAGCACCAGCACCAGCGAGAACCAGAAGGCTGTCTTGATCAGAAACCACATCGTGTTGCCCATCCTGTTTTTCGTTCGGTCTTCTTGCCGAATCGATCCGGTCTTCCCGGTTGAAGCAAACCTAGTCCGCAGATGCTGACATCGCTTTTCAAAACTAGAAGGCATTTGAGGCCAATTTGGTTCAAATGCTGGATATCGGCATTTTATGCACATTTAAGTCAAATTGTCGTGGCCGGCGTTAAGCATGTTGCAGACCTTGCCCATGGAAAGCCGGGGGTTGCGCCGATCGCGGCCGTCACAAATCTTAACGGAATGGCGAAAAAGCAGCGAAATCCGCCGCTTACCCCCTGTTAACTACAAAGACCGATGCCGTCTTTCGATGCGTCAAAACGGGATTTTCGGGCTTTTTGGCGGTGGATTGCGCCTTCTGGCTTATCCTTTCCTTAAGCGCGCAAGGCCTATTATCGGGTCAGAATTAGACGCCTTTTGTGCGGATTTTGGTGTGCGCGTATTGAGTAAAATGGCTGACAGGGCGATTGCCCTCGTGGACAGGGCTGGCGGAAGCTGGCTGTCCCGGACATCGGGCAACGGGCAGGTGCGCGGCGAGGAGCTGGCGATCCTGCGGCGCGTTGCGCTGCTGTCGTCGCTGGCGCTGGTCGCCGTGCCGGCCGGCCTCTCCTTTCTCACCACGCCCGCCGTCGCCCTCCCGGTCGGCGTTGCCACCGTCTGCGCCGCCTTCCTGTTTTCCGCCGTCGGCAGCATCGCCCTGTCGCGCCAGAAGCCGCTGCCGGTCGAGATCCTCCCCGTCGCGCCGCGCCAGGATCTGATGCTCGAGGTTGCTGCCGGCCTGGTCCTCATGCTGGACGCCCAGGGCGTCGTCACGACCGTCGGCGGACGCGACCGCGCGGCCTTTCTCGCCTGGATGCGTCCGGCCCTCGGACGCGGTTTCTTCGAGCAGGTCCATGTCTCCGACCGCATCCTCTTCCTGCAGGCGCTCGATGCGATCAGGCAGGGGACCGACGCCGTCACCATCCGCCTCCGCCTTGATCGCCCGACCGGCACCGTCGACGGCGAGCAGTTTGCCCATATCAGCCTCGACATGACCGCCCGTCGCGACGGGGACGGCGCGATTTCGGCGATCGTCGCCCAGGCCCGCGACATCGGCCGCGAGCAGCAGCAGCGCAACGCCGAGGCCCGCAAGGCAGCCGAAGCGGAATCGGCCAACGACGCCAAGTCGCGGTTCCTCGCCGCCGTCAGCCACGAGCTGCGCACGCCGCTCAACGCCATCCTCGGCTTCTCCGACATGCTTGCCGGCGAATATGTCGGTCCGCTCGCCAACGACCGGCAGCGCGAATATGTCGGCCTGATCCGCGATTCCGGCGCGCATCTCCTGTCCGTCGTCAACGCCATGCTCGACATGAGCAAGATCGAGGCCGGCCGCTACGAGCTGATCGTCGAACCCTTCTCGATAGCCTCGACCATCAAGTCCTGCGAGGCGATGCTGTCGCTGCAGGCCAAGGCCAAGGGCCTGAAGCTGGCAAGCCGGATCCAGCGCGACATTTGCGAAGTGGTCGCCGACCAGCGCGCCATCCAGCAGGTGCTGATCAACCTCGTCGGCAATGCCATCAAGTTCACCGATGCCGGCGGCGCCGTCACGGTCGATGCGACGCAGGCCGGCGACATGCTGAAGATCTGCGTCAGCGACACCGGCATCGGCATCGCGCCCGAGCGGCTCGCCACGCTCGGCCAGCCTTTCGTGCAGATCCAGAGCGACCATTCCCGCCGCTACGAAGGCACGGGCCTTGGCCTGTCGCTGGTCAAGGGGCTCATTGCCCTCCACGGCGGCAGCTTCGGCATCGCCAGCACGCCGGGTCATGGAACTGTGATTACCGTGCTGGTGCCGCTTGACGGCACGATGGTCCAGACGGCAGAACACCATGAGCCGGTGGAATTCCCGCCGCGTCTCCGATCCGTGGAGCATCCCGAAGAACAGAGCAAGGAAGCAGTCTATGGCCACGCGAAAGCGAAAATCGCCTAAGGGAAAGGGCAAACGGCAACAGTCCGGGCTTGCCTCCCGCAGTGCGGTGGCCGTCGGAACTCTCGGCCTGCGCGGTGCCGGCCTGCTCGGAACCGCAACGGTGCGCGGCGCCGGCGCGCTCGGTGGCGTCATCGCCCGCTATCCTTCGACCGCCGGCGGTGCGATGGCCTTTGCCGTGATCTTCAGCTTCGTCGCCACCAATGCGCTCTGGTACCAGCCGGGCAGCCACCCGTCGCCCTTCTTCCGCACCCGCGATGCCGCATCTCCCTATGCGTTGGCCGGCCGCAAGCCGTTCTTCAGCACCCGCCGCGATCCCGCCGACACCACGACCTTCCGCATCGAAAGGCCAGACGCGACGGCGACACCGCCGGCACCTGCACCATCCGCCAGCACCGCCAGCGCTACCGCCGCAGCCGCGCCGGCCGACAGCGCCCATGCGGGCAATATCGTCGCGCAGGTGCAGGCCGAACTGGTCCGCCGTGGCCTCTACACCGGTGCGGCCGACGGCCTGATCGGGCCACGCACCACTGCCGCCATCCTGTCCTTCGAGCAATCCGCCGGGCTGAAGCAGACCGGCGAGGCGAGCGAAGGGCTGCTGGCAGCCCTGAAGGGCGATGCCAGAACCGCCGATGCAAAACCCGGCGTCGCCGTGCCCGTCGAAAAGCCGGCCGCCGACATCTCGTCGAATGCCGCCGCCGCCGACCCGGTCGCCGCTGCGATCATGAGCTCCGAGAGGGACGTCAAGACCGCCTCCGTCCGCACCGCCGCCGTGACGCCGGCCAAGAAGCCGGGGTCGGACTCGGTCGCCAATGCGACGATGGTAATGCAGATCCAGAAGGGCCTCAGCAACATCGCCTACAGCAATGTCAGCATCGACGGCGTCGCCGGCGAAAGCACCCGCACCGCCATCCTCCACTTCCAGAAACACTACCGCCTGCCGGAAACCGGCGAACCGGATGGGACTGTGCTGAAGAAACTGCGCGAGATCGGCGCGCTGTAGGGGCGAGGCGAGGCTGGCGGCAATGCCGTCCGCAGGGATGCCGATGGCGGATGGCCCTTGCCGCATTCAAGGTCATCCTGTCCGATGGGAAGGTTCCCGGCTTCCCTTAACGTCTCCGGAGGATATGACATGACCACCAATATCCGCTTGCTGGAAGCCGATGACCGCGCTGAAGCAGGTCTCGTTACGCTCATGCAGGAGATGCAGGCGCACTACAAAGTCGCCTGTCCGCCGCCGGAGGAAATTCTGGCGCAGCTGAAGGCCAGGCCTAACGGCGCCGAGATCATCTTGGCGGAAGACGGCGCTGATGTTGTCGGCCTCTGCTCGTTCAGTGCGATCTTCCCCGGACCCGGCCTGAAGCCCGGGATATTCCTGAAGGAACTCTACGTCAGCGCGCCCTATAGAGGGCTTGGCGTCGGCCGCTCGCTGATGCGGACACTGGCCGCGCTGGCCGGCAAAAGAGGGTTGATGCGGATCGACTGGACGGCAGATGCCGGCAACGACAGGCTTCTTGCCTTCTACGACGACATCGGCGGCACGCGGAAAACCGACAGGTTCTACTACCGCCTGGAAGGCGAAACGCTGGATGCACTCGGCCGTGATCCCGCGTCCTGAAGAGGACCGGCCGGCTGCTTCGGGAAGGTGGATAGAGACATCTGAGAACCGGCAGGCCTGTCATTACGTAGCCTGACCTGTCATGCCGCGAAAGCCGAAACGGGCCATTGCCCTCAATAGCTGCGCGGAAACCGCTCAAGGCACCGGGCTTGCGCCCGATGCCTCCAGACTGCCGACACGCCCTGAAGAAGGTCATTTGACGAGAGCGATGCCCCACTCTCCCTCATCCTCGCCCTTGTGGCGGGGATCCAGCGACCCGACGTCCGTCGGGTCAAAAGACTCTTTCAGCTCAAGGACTTGAGATGGCTGGATCCCCGCCACAAGG
>CAZZZI010000076.1:0-19793 GCA_964658415.1 uncultured Sphingomonas sp.
ACATTGAGCTTCCGTTTGGAGAATAGGGCGTCGTTCACTCGAGAGCCAAACAGTGACTTAATTCGGCGGTACTAAGGCAAAACTGGTGCCGAGGGTTCGATTCCCTTCGAGGCGCAAAACAAATATGTGATGCTCGAATCAATCGAGCATCGTCAGGACTGCTTGCATACGGCTCTTGACACCGAGTTTTGCAAAGATGCTTTTTGCGTGTGATTTTACGGTGTTGAGATTGATGTCGAGTTTGCCCGCGATCTCGCCATTCGAAAGACCCCAGCGCATCAGCTTCAGAACCTCCATCTCGCGCTGAGTAAGATCCGTTACGGTGTCTCGCGTGCGCGGGCTGGGTGAGGTCTTTCGCTTGGCGTCGGAGTCCGAAGTTGTGGCAGAGGGAGCTATGAAGTCGCGGAGCACCCGCCAGGTATTCGTCACGTTTCCAGCCGCACCGTTTTGCTTTACGACCATGGCCGGTCCGCACGGCGCCATTTGCTCTGCCAACGCTTCCGTCTGCAATGCGGTGAGCAGGCGACCCTCGGCCCGGGCGCTCTCGGCAAGTGCAAGGAGCTTTTCCGCTGCCGCATCAATTTGTCCGGCTTCTCTCAGAATTCGGCTCTCGAGAATTCGGAATGGATCCCAGATCTGCCAGGCGGAGGGCGGAAACCTGTTTCGTGCTTCGGGCAACTGAAGGGACAGCCGTTCCCATTCCCGCCGGCCCTCGGCGGGGCCGCCGAGGCGAAACGCCCGGTCGGCGCGCTCGATGCACAGCTGAAACTCCAGGCGGAAATCTTCTGCTTCGTAGGCCTTCCTGCTGGAGCGGACGAGAAGTGCTGTTCCTTCCTCTGCACGGCCGGTGACGTCCAAAAGCCGAGCGAGACCTGTGGTTGCGATCATAATGCGTTCGCAGAGGCCGGATACATCGGTCGCCTTTTCCGAGGGAATGGCGCGTCTCCAGAGGCGTTCGGCCGCTTCGAGATCATTGTCGTTATAGATGATCAGCCCCAGAAGCGCCGAGGGCAGCGCAACCATGTAGGACCGCTCCCCAAAATTCTGCTCGGCAATGGCCAACGCTTCGGTGACGACATGCCTTGCTTCCTGAAAAAGCCCGCGCGCGAGGTAGGACATGGCGGCGATGCAGCGGGAATGAATGCCACCCCAGTGGCATGCCATGTCGTCATACACCCCGTTTGCGCGCCAGGTCAGGCGTTCGGCCAATTCGAGGTTTCCGAGGTTGAAGGCGATGTAACTGTGGATCGAATCCAGGTCGACCTGTCCGAATGCCAGGCGATCCAGCTCCCGTCCCGCCAGCTGGGAAACATGGAAATCAGCTGCTGCCAGATCGCCTCCATAGGCGCCGACGAGTGCACGCATCAGGTGGAGGCGGCCACCGATGTCGAGGCCCGTGCGGGCGGCGATAACCGAGACCGGGCTGTCCGGGTCGGCCGCCGCGACCTCGATCGTCTGCAGGGTCTGCTCGGCCTGCAGGAAGCGGCGCAGATTGATGGACCGCCAGACCTGCAGGAAAAGAAGCAGCGGCCGCTCCTCGCGCGCGTCTCGCGGAAGTTGTTGCATCCAGCGCGAATAGGTGTCGAAACGACCATGGCTAAGATAGTCGTAGAGGCAGTAGGCTTCGATGAGTTCTGCCGCCCAGTTCGATCGCCGCGCGAGGAAGGCATGCCGAACGGCGTCGACAGGCGAACCGTTGTCGATGAACCATTGCGCCGCACGTGCATGGATGCCTTCAACGGCCGGGCGATCCTCCGCATAGAGGCGAGTCTGCAGAAACTCCTGGAAGAGATGGTGATATTTGTACCATCTCAGGGTTCCCGGTTGCGCGACGACAAACAATTGCCCCTGCTCCAGGAATGACAGCATCTGATCGCCATCGTCTCGTCCCGTGACGGCGTTGCACAGATCGGCGTTCAAGGTGTCGAGCAGGGACGTCCGCGCCAGAAATTCGCAGACTTCGGCGGGCAGACCGGCAATCACCTCCTCAAGGAAATAGTCTGCGAATGCACGGTGGCTTCCCGATGGCGCGGAGGCAACGAAATTGCCGGCGGCGCGTCCTATGACCAGGGCAGCGAGCCTCAAGCCCACCGCCCAGCCTTCGGTGTGGGCATGCATCTGGCGGCTTTCATCGGCCGTCAGGGCGACCTTCGATGCCATGCGGAAAAAATTCTCGGTTTCCGCTTCGCTGAAGTGCAGGTCCTCAACGGGAATGTCGATCATTTCGCCGTTCGCGCGGTATCTGCCGACAGGTATGGATGGCCGGTTTCGGCTGGCAAGGACAACTGTCAGATTTGGCAGGCGAGCGGCGAGCAGGGTATTGATAGCCTCGCCGCCGTCCCCGCCCTCGGCCAGGTGGTAATCGTCTATGAACATGGCCAGGGGCTGCTCCGCCGTGCGCTCCGCGACAACAGCGGTCAGGCGCCGGAGCACATCGGCGCGATCGGTGGAGGGTTTATGCTCGGCAGTGCCGCCTGATGCCTGTTCGACAGACTGGAAGAGGCCTTCCGCAAAACTCAGCGGATCCCTGTCATCCTCGCCCGCCGAATACCAGACTGTTGAAAACCCCGATTCCGTCAGGCTCTGGTGCCACTGTGCAAGAAGCGTCGTCTTGCCGGAGCCGGCCGGCGCGTGCACTACGGCCAATCGGTGCGTGACGAGGAGCTGGGCCAAGTGTGTCAGGCGAGGACGGTCAATCATGCCTGTGGAAGCGCTTGGGGGCACTGATCGTCTATTCAGAGAGCGCAAGCGCTGCATGAGGGCTCCGGAAATGATTTTCGTCTCGCAAACCCATATCACCCTTTGGGGTGATACGAAAAATTTTCCTGTCTCACCCTTCGGGATCATGCCAGAAATATGTGCTGGCCGTAATTTTGTGCAACTTCGACACCGGAGATCGAAAATTGCAGCTCAGTGAATATAGAACTTACGATGCGACGGGACTGGCAGAACTTGTGGCGAAAGGCGATGTCCTTCCGACCGAACTGCTTGAAACCGCGCTCAAAGGAGTGGCGGCGACCAATGGCGCGTTGAATGCGGTGGTCGCAACCTTTGAAGACGAAGCGCGCCGCTTCATCAACGAAGAGCTGGGCGAGGGGCCACTCAAGGGCGTGCCTTTTGTCCTCAAGGATCTTACCGCCCATTACGCCGGCCAGCCGACGGGTGCCGGATGGCCACCGCGCAAGAATGTCAGGCCGCAGGCGGATAGCGAGCTGGTCAGCCGTTACAAGAAGGCTGGTCTCGTGACCTTTGCCAAGACCGCCGTACCGGAACTGGCAATGGATTGGACGACACGCTCGCGAGCCCATGGCGTCACCAACAATCCGTGGAATACAGGCAGAACGGCCGGAACCTCCAGCGGCGGGACCGCTGCAGCCGTTGCCGCAGGCATCGTGCCGATGGGCCATGGCAATGACGGCGGCGGTTCGATCCGCGTGCCCTCTTCCGTTTGCGGATGTTTTGGCATGAAGCCCAGCAGGGGCCGTAATCCCGTTGCGCCCTCGGGCAGCACATGGCAGGGCATGCTTGTGGAGCACGTGCTCACCCGCTCCGTCCGGGACAGTGCTGCATTGTTGGATGCGACGGCAGGACCCTATCAGGGCCAGTTCTTCAACAGCCCCGCCGGCGGCAATTTTTCCGCCGAGGTGGGCCGCGATCCTGGCAAGCTGAAAATTGGTGTCTCGACCCGAGCACCTTACGGTGCGGCTACCCATGCCGACTGCAAGGCCGCGGTCGCGGAAGCCGTCAAGTTGCTCGAAAGCCTCGGCCACGAATGCGAGCCTTTCGATATCGATCTGCCGGAAGACGGGTGGAGCGCGTTCGAGACTTTCATTCTTGCAGAGTATGCGACAGACATGCGCCTGGAGGAAAGCTTCATCGGTCGAAAGCTGACGCAGGATGATTTCCCACAGATGCTCTGGGACATGATCAATGCAGGCAACCGCATCAGCGCCGTCGATGTCAACGTGGCGACGACCCGCCTGCACGAGGTGGCGTCCGCCGTGTCCTCGACGTTCCAGACATACGACGTTTTCCTGTCGCCGACGCTCGCCCAGCCGCCCCTGCCGCATGCGGCGTTTCCCGCATCGACATCAATGCGCGGCCACTACGAATTCTACCTGTCGTGGATGCCCTATACGCATATCTTCAACGTCAACGGTTCGCCAGCAATGTCGGTGCCGCTGGTATGGAATGCCGAGGGCCTGCCTATCGGGGTGCAATTCGCAGCAGCGCCGGCCGCCGAAGGTCTGCTGTTCAGGCTTGCTTCGCAGTTGGAGGTTGCCCGCCCCTGGAAGGACAGGCGACCGCAGATTTCAGTCGCGTGAAAGAGTAGAAAATCAAAAAAGGGAACGAAGCATGATGAATAGACAAACGAAAACACTGCTTGCCCGCAGTGGCGCGGCCGCAGTCGCGCTTGCGGCTGTTCTGACCGGCTTCTCTGCGGGAGCCGCCAACCTTACGGTTGCGCGCTCCGTCGACGCCGATAGCCTCGATCCGCAAAAGGCGAGCACGACGCAGTCCCTGCAGATCACCAACCTCATCTTCGACACGCTGCTGACGATGGCGAAGGATGGCTCGGTTCATCCGGGCCTTGCCAGCGCATGGACCATGGCTCCGGACGGAAAATCATACGATTTCACGATCCGCGATGGTATCAAGTGCCATGACGGCAGTACCTTCGACGCAACCGCTGCCAAGGTGAGCCTGGACCGCGCGCTGGATCCGGCCACCATCAACCCCAATCTGTCCGCCTGGGGGCCGATCACGAAGACCAGCGTGGATGGCAAGGTCCTGAAGGTGACGCTTTCGCAGCCTTATGGCCCCTTCACATCATTCCTCACCAGCATACAGGCGTCGTTCATCTGCCCATCATCGGTATCGGGCAAGGAATTCAACCCGATCGGAACCGGACCCTTCAAGCTCGTCAGCTGGACCCGAAACGACAGCATCCAGCTCGAAGCAAATGCCGACTACAAGAACGTCAACCCGCTTATCGAGAATCCCGGCAAGCCGCATATCGATAAGCTGACGCTCAAGGTCATTCCGGAGGCCGTGGCCCGCATGGCGGCGCTGCGTTCGGGCGAGGTCGATATGGTCGAACCTTCCCTGGAGGAAGCTGGCGACCTGAAAGCTGACAGCAACTTCAAGATCTATGCCGCGGATCTCTCGGGCCAGCAGATGCTCGCCGCCTTCACCTGGAAGATCAAGCCGCTCGACAATCCCGACATCCGCAAGGCGATCGGCATGGCGATGAACCGCGATGCTTACGCGTCTATCGCCTTTGAAGGCCTGGTCAATACCGCCAATTGCCCGGTCGCGCCGAACCTCTTTTCGACGGATGAGGCTCTGTGCGCAACCTGGGGCGTGAAGTACGATCCCGAGGCGGCAAAGGCGCTGATGGCAAAGGCCGGCTACACGCCTGAAAAGCCGCTGAAGCTGAAGTTGCTCGTTCACAAGCTGCCGGGCTGGGACCAGATGCACCAGATCATGCAGCAGGATCTGGCAGCCATCGGTGTCCAGGCCGATATCGAGACCCGCGAAGTGGCCGCTTTCTTCGACTACATGAAGGGCGTCAACGACCGTACGGACGGCGAACCGGCCGTTTGGACGATGGGCATGTCCGGTGTCGATCCTGACTATCTCTACTTCCTGTGGAAGCGTCCCGGCTTCGTCAACATGGGCCTCAATGCCGATGTCGACGCTATGCTGGAGCAGCAGCGTCAGCTCTCTGGCGATGCCCGTGCAGCCAAGATCCATGATATCGAGAAGTACCTGATGGAAAACGCCTACGCCATTCCGCTGCTCTCGCCGGGCTGGGGCTGGCTGATGGCTTCGACATCGAAGGTCGATGGCTTCAAGATGGGTTTCATGGTGTCGCTTCTCTTCAACGACGTAACCGTCAAGTAACGACAGGACGGGCGCTGCTCCGGTTATCCCGGGGCAGCGTTCCCATACAGATAGGTTCGAATGCTCGCTCTTATTTTAAAAAGGCTTCTCATATCGCTGGCGACCGTCGTTGTGGTGATTGTCCTTTCCGGGATTCTCATCCATATCGTTCCGGGCGATCCTGTGACGGCGATGATGGCGCAATCCGTGACCGCTACACCTGCGGCCATGGCTGAAATGCGCTCGAGGCTCGGGCTCGATCTGCCGGTCTGGCAGCAGGTGGCGCTTTATACCTGGCACGTCTTCCAGGGCGATCTCGGAACCACGATACGGGGCAACGAGCCGGTGGCCCGACTTTTGCTGCAGCGGTTGCCGAATACTTTCTCGCTTGCCGTTTCGGGTCTTCTGGTGGCGCTTGCGATCGGCATACCGCTCGGATTTCTGGCTGCAATCAATCGCGGAAAGCTGACAGATACGGCTGTCATGGTTGTCGCCGTTCTCGGCGTCTCGATCCCCGGCTTCTGGCTCGGGCTTATCATGATGCAGGTGTTCTCACTCAAGCTGGGCTGGTTACCGGTTGCCGGCTCGGGCTTTCGCAACATCATTCTGCCGGCGTTGACGCTTGGTCTCACCTACTGTGCGCTGGTTGCCCGCATGACGCGCTCCGCTCTCGTCGAGGTCCTGGCTGAAGACTATATCCGCACCGCCCGTGCACGCGGGCTGCGCGAGCGCCAGGTGCGTCTCGTTCACGCCTTGAAGCCGGCGCTGATCAGCATCGTGACAGTTGTCGGGCTTGTCTTCGCCTATCTTCTCGGGGGTCAGGTGATCATCGAGAATGTATTCTCGTGGAATGGCATCGGCAGGCTCGCTGTGCAGGCAATGCTCGAGCGTGACTACCCGATGATCCAGGGGTTCATCGTCGTCTTTGCCAGCTCGGTCGTCATCGTTTCGATGCTGATCGACATTCTGTACGGCTTTCTCGATCCACGCATGAGGCAAACATGAGCGCTGTAGCAACAAGACGCGGCTTCCGCCGCAGATTGCCTTTGAGCGTGATACTGGGAGTAGCGCTCGCCCTGATCATTGTCATCCTCTCCTTATTGTCTTCGCATGTGGCTCCTTTCGACCCGATGAGAATGGCGGCCGGACCGCGCTTATCCGCGCCATCGATCGCTCATCCTTTCGGGACGGACGAGTTCGGCCGCGATCTGCTCAGCCGCGTGCTGCTTGGCGGCCGCCTGTCACTTGGGATCGGGTTTACAGCCGTCCTCAGCGGCATTGTCATCGGTGGCCTCATCGGTCTCGTCGCCGCCTTCGGAGGTCGGGTGATCGAAGCCTGCCTGCTGCGCCTCATCGATGTCCTGTACTCATTTCCGGATACCCTGATCGCGCTTGCCCTCGTTGCCTTTCTCGGACCGGGTATCGAGAACGCCACCCTGGCGATTGCCATAAGCCTTGTTCCCTTCTACGCCCGCGTGACCTACGGGCTCGCAGCAGCCGAGCGCGCAAAACCCTACATTGAAGCGGCAAGACTTGCGGGCACGCGATCCGGACGTTTGGTTCGCGTCCATGTGATGCCGAATATCCTGCAAAGCATGATCGTCATGGCGACGCTCGGCTTTTCTTCAGCTATCCTGTCGGCGGCTGGGCTTTCCTTCCTGGGTCTCGGCGTGCAGCCGCCCTCGCCGGAATGGGGTGCCATCCTGGCATCAGGCCGCAATTACATCACAAAGGCCCCCTGGATCCTCATCTTCCCGGGACTTGCCATCTGCCTGACCGTCCTCTCCTTCAATCTGATCGGTGACAGCCTCAGGGACCTGATCGATCCACGCCGAAAGGTGCGGTCATGACGAAACCCTTCCTAAGCGTCCGCGATCTCACGGTCACCTTTCCCACCGCTGAGGGCTCGTTTGCGGCTGTCGACAATATTGGTTTCGACGTTGCCCGGGGTGAAATCCTGGCACTTGTCGGCGAGTCCGGCAGCGGCAAGAGCATGACGTCACTTTCCATCATGCGCCTGCTGCCCGAAGCAGCAACTATGTCGGGGTCTATCGAAATCGACGCGCAGGATATCGCCTGCTTGAAACGCCACGAAATCGAGGATGTGCGTGGTGCCAAGATCGGAATGATCTTCCAGGAGCCCATGACGTCGCTCAATCCGGTCTTGACGATTGGCCGGCAGATGTCGGAGGGGCTCATGCGCCACCGCAACATGCCACGCCGCCAGGCGATGGAAGAGGCCGTCGCCGCCCTTGAGGATGTCCGCATTCCAGATGCCCGCAAAATGCTTGGCCAATATCCCCACCAGCTCTCCGGGGGCATGCGCCAGCGCGTGATGATCGCCGCCGCCCTGACCCTCAAGCCAGGCGTGTTGATCGCCGACGAGCCGACAACGGCGCTCGACGTGACCGTGCAGGCGCAGGTGCTCGATCTTCTCGTCGATCTCAAGCTGCGCCACGGTTCCGGGATTTTGCTCATCACCCACGATATAGGCGTCGTCGCCGAAACCGCCGATCGCGTCGCGGTCATGCGCGGGGGCCGCATCCTCGAAAGCGGGCCCGTGGAACAAATACTGTCGGCGCCGACGCACGACTATACGAAGTCGATGCTCGCTTCGCACCTGACCGTCGAAAAGGCGATGCGCCAGCGCCGGGAAAAGACGAGGGTTGTTACCCCATGACCAAAGCACCAATCCTGGCGCTGGAGAATATCAGCAAGGTTTTTTCGGCCGGTGGCCGGCAGGTGAGGGCGCTCAGCGGCGTTTCCCTCAGTCTGCAGCACGGCGAGACGCTGGGCGTCATTGGCGAAAGTGGTTCGGGAAAATCCACACTCGGCCGTATTGCTGTCGGACTTGAAGCTGCCGGTGAAGGTCGCATACGCATCGAGGGGACGGATGTTGCCAGACTTTCGGTGCCGCAGCGCCGGGAGGCCTTGCGCCACTGCCAGATGATTTTTCAGGACCCCTATTCCTCCCTTAATCCGAGGCTTAAAATTGGCCGTCAGATCGGTGAGGGAATTTATGCCGCCGGCATATCCACCTGGAAGGAGATCGATGGCAACGTTGCGGACCTCCTTGAAAAAGTGGGTCTCAAACGGGAGCACGCGGATCGCTATCCCCACGAATTTTCAGGAGGGCAGCGCCAGCGTATCGCGATTGCACGCGCTCTTGCGCCCGGGCCGCGCGTCGTCGTCGCCGACGAGCCGGTTTCGGCCCTTGATGTTAGCGTCCAGGCACAGATACTCGATCTTCTTGGCCAGCTGCAAAGGGACAGCCAGCTATCATATCTGTTCATTTCGCATGACATGGCTGTCGTCGCCCATCTCTGCGACAGGATAGCCGTCATGCATCGCGGCCGTATCGTGGAGCACGGGTCGACCGAAGCCATCGTCGAAAACGCGCAGCACCCTTACACGAAAAGCCTGCTGGAAGCCGTTCCCCGCCTTGGGCGCCGTCGCAGCGGTGAACGGCGTCCAGTCCGCGAACTTCCGGACCACCGCGACAAAGATAAATTCGAGCCGGTGTCGCCCGGCCATTGGGTTTTGGGACCCGCCAGCGACAGGACATGAGTGACGAAAGCCCGAGCTGCATGCGCTATGAAGTTATTGCCGTAGCTCACACAACCCAAGTCGCAGCCCCAAAGATGACCGGCCACTGCGAATTTCCTCCTGAGTTGATTAGAGTCCGGACCATAAGAGACAACCTTATCTCCCAAAAACTGGAGGAGTTCGGATGAAGTCTGCTATGAAATTCCCGGGCCAGCTCTGGTTGTAGGGGGCGACCCCACTCAGGAGGGCCCCGGTGTTTTTTCTGCATAAGCCACGGCTCACCCTGAAGCGTGCGACGAAGCGGCATATTCACAGGTGACGGCGCCCGCCAAACATATTCGGCAGCCATTGCTTTTCCCTCGGCCGGCAGAGATGGGAGATGCGTGATGGCACCATCAACCACGGCGAGGAGACCCTCCTGTTTCTCAGCGGATAATTAGCTGGCGCAAATAGGACAATTCGGTTAAGCAAACCACCGACCGGTTGACCGTGAACGACTGATGGCTCGAATTAACATCGATGGATGGTATGACGACAATTACCATTGACCAGGCGCTTGATCGCGCTGAGGCCGGAACTTACCAGCGACGTTTGATGGGCATATTCGGGCTGGTCTGGACGGCCGACGCAATGCAGGTGCTGGCGGTTGGTTTCACCGCAGCATCAATTGCGGCGACATTTGGCCTGACGGTGCCGCAGGCGCTGCAGACCGGTACAGCTTTCTTTCTTGGCATGCTGTTTGGGGCAATAGGCTTCGGAAGGCTTGCCGACAAGATCGGGCGGCGTCGCGTTCTCATCATCACCGTTGCCTGCGACGCCGTGTTCGGCATGCTTTCGGTCTTTGCACCGGACTTTACCATTTTGCTTCTGCTGCGGTTCCTGACGGGGGCTGCGGTCGGTGGCACGCTGCCGGTCGACTATGCCATGATGGCCGAATTTCTGCCGGCAAAGAACCGCGGCCGCTGGCTGGTTCTGCTCGAAGGGTTCTGGGCGCTCGGCACGCTGATCGTGGCGCTGGCCGCATGGGGCGCCAACCTTGCGGGCGTCGCCGATGCGTGGCGCTATATTTTCGCGATCACTGCCATCCCGGCGATTGCCGGAATAGGGCTGCGGTTTCTAATACCGGAATCGCCGCTCTATCTCATGCGCGCAGGCCGCAATGAAGAGGCGAAGGCCGTGGTAAACCGGATGCTGGTGGTCAATGGCCATGCGGCGCTTGATGCAGGCACAATGTTACGTTCAGTCAAACAGACCGGCACGACCGGAATTTTTTCCGCCGACCTTCGCCACCGCAGCGTGATGATTCTTGCGGTCTGGTTTCTGGTTTCGGTGTCATACTACGGCGTGTTCACCTGGATGCCGGCAAGGCTTACCGGTGAAGGTTTCGGATTCGTGAGGGGTTACGGGTTCCTAGTGCTAGTGGCCCTGGCGCAGATCCCAGGCTATGCGTTGGCAGCCTATGGTGTCGAAAAATGGGGTCGCAAGCCGACGTTCATCGGGTTCTGCCTTTTGTCGGCGTTCGGGTGCCTGTTGTTTGTGGTGGCGCCATATGCGGGGTTGGTCGGTGCAGCACTGCTGCTGATGAGCTTTGCGCTGCTCGGC
Source organism: uncultured Sphingomonas sp. (assembly GCA_964658415.1). Lineage (GTDB taxonomy): Bacteria > Pseudomonadota > Alphaproteobacteria > Rhizobiales > Rhizobiaceae > Rhizobium. The sequence continues at coordinate 11,035 of CAZZZI010000076.1, forward strand.
ACCTGGGGAGCGCTTTACGCCTACACGCCGGAGCTTTATCCGACCGCATCGCGTGCGACCGGGATAGGGGTTGCAGGCGCGATGGCACGGCTCGGGGGGCTGCTGGCGCCGACGCTGGTCGGGTACGTCGTGGTGCAGGGCCTGGGGCTGACGATTGGCATTTTTGCCGGCTTGCTGGTTATCGCAGCGATTGCTGCAACTCTGATCAATGCGGAAACGCGTCAGGCTTCGATCGCGTGAGACTTATGTCCTATGCGTCTCAGATCCTTCGAGGCAAGCCCACGGCCGGCCGGCCGGTTCAAATTTTGGCCGCCGCCATCGCATCCGCAAGATGAAGTTCAAAGTGACAAACTGCGCGGCGTACGAGGCGGGCCTTCGCCGCCGTGGCAGCTTGACCCTTTGGATAGCGCCGGAAACACTTGGCGGTTGGGCTGCCCCACGACGCAAAACGAGAGGAGGCCAGCGGTCGCCATGGCGGAATAGATGATGCATTCTGTCTGCCTCCGTTGCGTCGCTGTCGACGGCAAGGTGGCAGATGGTCAGTTGGCACGCGGCACGAAGGGGCATCTGGCGGGTTGATTCGCCTGAGATCCACGGGGGGATTAGTGATTCGCCGATGCGCCGGGCGACACGGGGTGCGCTTTTTTCTCAGTAGCCTGCAACCACCGCAGCACTAACCCTCCGGTGCTGTCAACTTCTCGACAGCAAAGCCGATCCTTTCGCGCCTAAAATCATATCAGCGCCTTCTCAAAAACCCAGCGCAAGTTCGTCATCTCGTCGGTCATCGGCAATGTCCTTCAGGTTTGTTTCGACACTCCAACCCGTAACGCAGTAGCATCCGGTGCCGGAGACGCTTGCGCGCGATCAAAGCTGCAGGGCTCCAGATTAAGGCAGCAATTCGGAATTTATCCGATGACGAGTTGGTGCTGGCCCAAGGGCAGGAAAACAGCGCCCGTCAGGATCTCTCGTTCATAGAACGAGCCTTATATGCCGCTGAGCTCGAGGCGATTGGCGTTCAGCGCACGGTCATCATGGCAGCTCTTGCGGTTGATAAAAGCAATCTCTCTCGCCTTATACAAGCGGCAACGCAATTGCCAGCGGATGTGATCCGGGCGATCGGTGCTGCGCCGAAAACGGGTCGAGACCGTTGGTATGAATTGGCGACGCGTCTGGAGAACGAGAGTGCAATCGAAAAGGCTCGCGTGTTCCTCTCAGAAGCCGCTGGCAAATCCCTGACATCGGACGAGCGCTTTGCTCGCGTGTTTGCAGCAGTAGCACCGAAGAAGGTAAAGAAAGAAAAGGCTCAGGCTGACATTTGGCAAGCCGACGACGGTGTTAAAGCCGCAAGATTCCGTCAGGACAAACGGACGCTCACTTTGATGATCGACAAAAAGGCGGCGCCGCAATTTGGCGACTACCTCATGTCGGTTCTCCCGGAGATCTATGCTTCGTTCAAAAAGACGAAGCAGTAGGTAAATGGAACGAGGAAAGGATCAATAGAGCAAAGAAAAAGCCCTCCGAAACGGTGTTCCAGAAGGCCTCTCTCAGTTTGGTCGCTTAGAGAATCGCACTTCCCGGAATCACAGTCAAGAGTCAACGCCACGCTGGCGTAGCCTTTTCTTTGCCTTGTGAAAGGTGAAGGACATGGAAACCGGATATATAACGACGCCCTTTGGGCGGCGGCCGATGACGCTCGCCTTGGTAAGGCGTCAGACGGCGACTGAGCAAAGCTTGACCGCAAGCTCAGTCGATAAATGGCGCGTGTTTCGCGACGTGGGTGATGCCCGCTCGCGTCTCGGGCTCCAGGATCGCGCTCTGGCGGTCTTAAACGCTCTTCTGTCATTCTTTCCAACTACGGAGCTTAACAACGACAAAAACCTCGTCGTCTTCCCCTCGAACGCCCAGCTATCCGCTCGGGCCAATGGGATTGCGGGGACGACCTTGCGCAAATGCCTCGCAATGCTTGTGGAGGCGGGCATAATAATCCGTAAGGATAGCCCCAACGGAAAACGTTACGCTCGCAAAGGCGGCGAAGGCGACATTGAGGACGCTTATGGCTTCAGTCTCGCACCTCTTGTTGCGCGCGCGAGTGAATTTGCTGCATTGGCTCAGGCCGTGGCTGCCGAACACCGGAGATTCCGCGTCATGAAGGACCGCCTCACAATCGTTCGACGAGACGTCCGGAAGCTTATCACCGTGGGCATGGACGAGAACCTCCCTGGCGACTGGGCTGCCGCAGAAGCGTGCTTCATTGAGATCGTCGGACGGTTTTCGCGGCGACCCACCCTGCAAGATCTGGTTTCAAGTCTCGACGAGATGAACCTCCTGCACGACGAAGTGTCCAGGATGCTGGAAACACAGGAAGAAATCGCAAAAAGCGATGGCAATGACATCGTATCTGGCTGCCACATACAGAATTCAAATACCGAATCTTACAATGAATTTGAACCTCGCTTCGAAAAAAAGCGGGGCGAAAGAAATGAGCCAAATAGCAGGGCTGAGCGGAGGACCGAACCTGAAGCGTTCCCGTTATCAATGGTCCTGCGGGCATGCCCGGAAATCGGAAGCTTCGGGCCGGGGGGATCGATCGGAAGCTGGCGGGACATGATGTCTGCCGCGGTTACGGTCCGGTCGATGCTCGGTGTGAGCCCGTCGGCCTATGAGGATGCGTGCGAAATCATGGGTCAGGCAGCCGCTGCGATCGCAATCGCCTGCATTTACGAGCGTGCGGGACATATTAACTCAGCGGGCGGATATCTAAGAGATCTGACTGCAAAGGCGCGGCGAGGGGAGTTTTCGCTCGGACCGATGCTCTTCACGCAGTTGAGGGCACATGCGATGCCTGTGAGAGAGTCAGCCTAACTTAAACGTAGCGTCAGCTTCTGGATTTAAGTTACTGATATTAAAACGGTATTCTCAATAGTTTCCGGCTGGCAACTATAGTACCCTGTTACGAAAGACCACTCGAGGAACTGCGGAGATGCTCAAGACCGACACCCGTCAAGCGAACTGGCGCCGTGCCAACCCTGGCAAGTATGAAGCACATCTCGCTGTACAGCGGGCCGTCAAGGCCGGCGACCTCGACAAAGAGAGTTGCGAGGTATGCGGCGTTGAAGCGGTCGATGCCCATCATGACCAATACGACGAACCCTTGCGAGTGCGATGGCTATGCCGTCGCCACCATACGCGCCTTCATCACTACGGCGAGGATATGTTTCCTGTGAGGATCTCTACCCAAACGCAGGGAGCCGTTGCTGACTGATCGTTTGAGCGCCCTAGCCGGTGGAGCGGCTTTTAGGTATTGGATTCAACAAATTTAAAGTCATCTGCGTCATAGGAATTGATATTGCTGGCGGTGGTATCGATGCGTCGTGTTATTCAGAAGTCCCTTTTGACTGGCTTGCTTTCCGTTGTCGCCTCCCTGGCACTTTCGTTATGCATCGTTCCGTTTCTCGGTGGGCGCGTAGAAGGTGCCGGCCTGTTCATGACGATCTTCTGCCCGCTGGCGATATCGCTCCCTGCCTCGGCACTGCATTTTTGGCAGTCGGAAAAAGTGCGGCGGGCTGAGGCCGCGACAAGAGAGGCCTTGCAAAGGCTTAGCGATGCCTATGAGGCACTTCGCCTTCAATCACGGGCAGACGGTCTGACGGGAGTCCTGACCCGAACCGCGTTCATGGATGATCTTGAGGTCGCAAGTCAGCAGGGTGTGTCCGGAGCACTGCTTTTTCTGGACCTCGATCATTTCAAGGCGATCAATGACCGCTACGGTCACGCAGCAGGCGACGAGGCGCTTCGCTGTGCCGGCCGGATCCTCGCACGCTATCAAATGCAGTCGAATTCCATCGTTGGGCGACTTGGCGGCGAAGAGTTTGGCGTGTTTCAAAGCGGTTTGACGTTCGATGAAATGCTTGGCCGTTGCGAGGAGCTTCGAGAGGAAATAGCGGGGATTATGCTGTATGCGCCCTCCGGCCTACGGGTGATGATTTCTGCAAGCATAGGCGCATGTCATTGCCGCACAGGGTTTGATCCATCCGAATGCCTGAAGGCTGCGGATGAAAACCTCTATCAAGCGAAGGCGCTCGGCAGGAACAGGGTCGTGGCGTAGATTCGAGTAAAGTCCCAGCCCACCTGCGGCACCCCTGATCTACCAATCAGACGACGAGCCGGGCGGCGCGTCCCATCTTCCATTCGGTATTGTTGTAGTAGCCGGACGCCTGGGTGACTGACTTTTTGTAGGGACTGCTGGATCGCCTCGGCTACCCGAATGGTGATCAGGTCGAATATCTCGTCGTGCTCTTCAAATGCGCAACAAGCGGCGAACCTGGCGGGTTCACCGATTCGGAAACGGTGAGCCTGAAATATACGGCTTTCGACGAGATGCCTGATCTCGCGCTTCCTTATCCGATGGAACTCCTGTTTCCAGCCCCTGCTGCAATCTCTTGAAGCCCAGTCGGGAAGGGGGCGCGATCCGTTCCGCTCGACATGGTTGGCGATGATTATGGCGACCTGTTACGATCCTGTCATCAGGCATGATTAGCGTCGGGCGATGGCCAGAAACGTGTCCGTATTCCTGATCCTCGCCTTCACCCAGATCACCGGATGGGGCGTGGTTGGCTTTCTCCCTGTTCTTGCCTCCGCCATCGCCGCCGATCTTCACACCACATTGCCGACGGCCTTTCTCGGCACCACGCTTATGTACGCTGTCATGGGGCTGATTGCGCCCATTGTCGGCAAGGCGTTCAGGCATTTCGGTGCCAAGAAAGTCATGGTGGCCGGTGCCTTCCTGATTGGAGCGGGACTTGGGATTCTGAGTGTTACCGGCTCAAGCCTCAGCTATCTTGCAGCCTGGGTGGTCATAGGGACAGGTGGGGCCATGTTTCTGACGACTGCCGCCTATGTCTATCTTGCTGATTTCGCCGAGGAGAGGGCGCGTGGCACCATCGGTTCACTGATGCTGGTTACAGGACTTGCGGGAAGCGTCTTCTGGCCTTTGACTGCCTGGTTGGATCATCTTGTCGGCTGGCGCACCGTCACCCAGATCTATGCTTCCGGCATGATCCTGCTTATAATGCCGCTGGTTCTGTTCGGGATCCCTGACGCCAGGAGCGCAGAGAAACCCCAGCAAGGAAAGAGCCACGCTGTCCGTAGAGGTCGTACATTCTGGTTCCTTGTTACGGCGATTGCTTTGAACGGCTTTGTCACATACGGCATGGACGCAATCGGCATCGAATTGTTTCGGGTGCTCGAAGCCGACGCGGCCTGGGCCGTCCTGGTGGCATCGTTATTGGGAGTTCTCAAGGTGTGTGGCCGGCTGATCGACCTCTTGGGCGGTAAGCGTTGGGATGCAATCTCTACCGGGATTGTGGCGGGAGCAATGATCCCGGCCGGGCTGCTGGTGCTTCTGGCCTTCAAGGCGAACCCTGGTTCGCTGCTGGTCTGCCTTCTCCTCTTCGGCGTCGGCAGCGGCGCTTTCGCCGTGGCGCGCGCCACAATGCCTTTGGTCTTCTATCAGAAAGCGGAATATGCCGCCGCCATGTCGGCTATCGCGCTCCCCATGAACCTCACCAACGCAATGGCCCCGCCCATCCTGTCGGGATTACTCACGACATCCGGCGCACCCGCCACATTGACGTTGCTTGTACTTTCCAGCGCCACGGCATTTTTTCCTATTGCTGAAGCTCGGCAGCTTGAGGAAGCAGGAAATAAGGGCAACTACAGCAACTTGAAATTCGACCAATGGCCGAAGTGGACGAGAGCCTTGTCGGGAACTTCCGATTAGAATTTCATTCCGCGAGGGACCTTAGCAACGCTGCAAAATTAGCATTAGCGCAACCGATAGCCCGCTTTGCAGGACGGAGCTGCCATCCAAGAATGGTCTCACCGCTCCGGCCTTTATCAGTTCGATCTAATTGTCCTGCTGGCAGAACCGGATGCGGTTGCCAAATGGATCATGCACCTGCATCTGTAGTCCCCAAGGAAGGTCCTCAAGGCCGGGGCGATTATAAGCATATCGTTTCTCTGCAAGCTCGCGATGGAAGTCGCGGATGTTTTTAGTCACGACGAACACATTGGCACCCGGGCTTGCGTCCCCGTGGTGTTCGGAAAGGTGAAGGCTTAACCCCGCCCTGTCGAGGCCGAGGTAAAGCGGCATTCCATCAGAGGAACGGTGTTCGTATGTAATTTCGAAGCCGAGAAAATCACAGTAAAACTCCTTGGCTTTTCGTTCTTCGAATATCCTCAGGATTGGGCTGGACTTTGTGAAATAGAACTTGTCACCCAACGAACGATCAAGATCAAAGCTCGCCACAGTGGTGTTCCAGTCGCCATAGCCCATGGCTTTGGAGACAACTTCCAGTGACTTGGAATGCGAAACATCCATTCCGTCCGATGAAAGGGCAGCACGAAGTCGTCGCGCCATAGATTTGGCTTGGTCGGCATTTGTCATCACACTCTCCTGCCAGCAGAAATTAACCGGTGCTCGTGTTGCCGATAAACGCTGGACGGAAAAGATGTGATTGCGTCCGTGATGCTTTCACCTTGCCGATTAAGGCACGAGCGGCTGGTAGCATTGACCTTGGGGTCGGTTCAGGCTGAGGGCGAAATGACACTTTAACGGGAGACCTGTCTTAGCCGATTTCGTTGAAAAACTCTGCTCCACGCCGAAACGACCGCCACGGAGAGAACCCCATTCTAGGAAAAAGCCGCATGCGGAATGAAATTCCGTGCAAACTTCACCTTACGAAAGGAAGTTCTAAGGTTTTCCGGCAACTTGGATGAGTTTTCAACGAAATCAGCCAGAAGCGGTCATCGAGTGCCTACGCGACTAGGTTTTTGTTCATCAGAAAATCGGATAAAGTTTCCCCGCGCTTTTCGACCTGCTGACTCTTCAGGACGTGAAATCCTCGCCGCTCGAAGAATGGTCGCGCAGTTATGCTCGCTTCCGTATGAATGCGATCGAGTCCCAGTTCTCGTGCCTTCTGCTCAACCTGGTCCAGCAAAAGGCTGGCGACGCCCAGCCCCTGATATTCAGGATGGACAAACATCATGTCCAGGTATCCATCTGTGACAAAATCGGTGAAACCGACCGGCTTGAACGCCAATTCCGCTATCCAGGCAGGACGACTGCCTCTTCGTATCGCCCATCCTGCTCGGTCGTCGATCCTTGCCCACGCGTTAATTTGTCCCGGCGAGTAGTCTTTGGCTGCAACCTCACGGATTGCGCGAAGAAAAATGTCGGCCGTAGCATCGGCATCGGACGGCAGATAGGGCCTAATGGAAATACGGTTCATTCTATATGTCTATCGCATATTTGCACGCTCTCGCAACGTCAGCTTCCAGCGCAAAGCCGCCGAACGCATGTTGTCCCAAATGAACTACAGTCAATTTTGGACAGCGTTCAACCTATGTAAAGCAACGCTTTCCGGCACCAAAAACCAAGAGGGTTCAATTGGGACAAGAGCCGGGGCGCTTACAGTGTCATTCCGCCCCGTGCCGGAACCGACCCCATTCTGGGGTCGATCCCCCCTGGGCGCGAAATGACACTCTAAGCTGTTGCGGCGTCGGGCCAGAGATATTTGCCGGTCAGTAATATGTGCGCCCACCCCAGCGGAGAGATATGCGCCAGCGAAACGGAACGGCGGCCGCAAGAGAGATAACAGAAGCAACTCTCAAAGAGGTGCGAGACGGCTCGGAGTTTTTCAACTTGGAGTAGGTGTCGTTCTAATATTTACGACAACATTGATAGCATTGAAATTGCAACGGATTCCTATGGCTTTGATCGTTATTTCGCGCTGATTATCACCGATGCGTGGCAACATTCGAACGGGTGCCATTGGGTGTGAACCTGTCGGTCAGCTTCGGGCGGACAGAGGTAGAAGTGGTCTTCCAGTGTCGCAAAGCCTTTCTCTCAAGCCGGTGTTTTGCATCTAACTATCACGACACTTTCCCAATCGTTCAAACAGCCCCTCAAGATCAGCGCGAGCGCGGGCGATGTCTTCTCCGTCGCCGTTGCGCTCGGCAAAGGCCACCTGGCGGCGAAATAAATCCTCAGCTCCAGCATGATCACCGACCGAGAAGCTGGCAATCGCCAAATCGCGCAGCGTCGCGCCGATCACATCGAGAATCTCGTGATGCTCGGCGATTGCCAGCCGTCGGCGCAGAAGTTCCACCGATCTGTCGGGCCGGTCGAGCGCGTATTCGTTCTGGGCGAGGTTGGCGATTATACGCAACAGGGCGGCATCGCTCTCGCCAAACACGATCTCGGCGCGTGCGAGAGCTTCTGAATTGAGCATGCGCGCCTCTTCGAATTCACTGGCCTCATGTAGGCAGAAGGCGAGATCGATCATCGCGGCGAGCACCGCGTTCTCGTCCGCTTCCGGATTGGACTCGACGATCTTAAGTGCGTCGCGATGCAGATCGACCGCTTCCTGCCACTTGTGATCGCGGGCGAATGCGTTGGCCCTGGCGGTCGTCAGCGAGGCGCGTTCCTGCGGGGTCAGGAATGGATGCCGTCCGTCGATCGCAAGTGCCATTTCAACCGGCTCGAGATAGGCAGGATTTTGCTGCTTCCACAGCACGAAGCCGCGGATCAGGTTCGATCTGCCAAGGACATAGGGCTGGTCGGCCGCAGGATTGTCCCTGTCCTCGACCAGTTGCTCGCAAAGGCGTGCCAGTTCCAGAAGAAGCGCCTCGACGCTGAAGCGTCTCAGACTGCTGACAAACCCCTGGCCTTGCCCAGGGGTTTGTGATTCACTGGGACA
>CAZZZI010000077.1:0-12626 GCA_964658415.1 uncultured Sphingomonas sp.
TGGCCGGCGCCGGAGATGATGTTCATGTGGCTGAGGCCGAGCCGTTCGGCGGCGTTCCGGACTGACGACACCAGTTTCGGGTCGAAGGTAACAGGGTCGAAATGGCCGACCGCCTCGATCGAACAGCCGACGCCGAGTGCTTCAGCGATGCCTGCCGCCTCGGCTTCGATCCTGGCGCGCATGCGGTCGAGCTTGCCCTGGTCGGGCGTGCGGATGTCGACGGTGAAGACGACCTTGCCGGGCAGCACGTTTCGCGAATTCGGCGAGAAGAACACCTGGCCGACACCGCCGACGGCGCCCGGCTGGTTTTCCATCGCCACGCCCTGGACCATCTCGATGATGCGCGCCATGGCAAGGCCGGCGTTGACGCGCAGCGCCATCGGGGTCGAGCCGGTATGGGCCTCGCGGCCGGTCAGCGTGATTTCCAGCCACCACAGGCCCTGGCAGTGGGTGACCACGCCGATCGCCTTGTTTTCGGCCTCGAGGATCGGTCCCTGTTCGATGTGGTATTCGAAATAGGCATGCATCTTGCGCGCGCCGACCTCTTCGTCGCCGAGCCAGCCGATGCGCTTCAGCTCGTCACCGTATGTCTTGCCGTCCGGGTCCTTGCGGCTGTAGGCATAGTCGAGATCGTGCACGCCGGCGAAAACGCCCGACGCCAGCATCGCCGGGGCAAAGCGGGCGCCTTCCTCGTTGGCCCAGTTGGTGACGACGATCGGGTGCCTGGTCTTGATGCCGAGGTCGTTCATCGTGCGCACCACTTCGAGCGCCGCAAGCACACCCAAAACACCGTCATACTTGCCGCCGGTCGGCTGCGTGTCGAGGTGGCTGCCGACATAGACGGGCAGGGCGTCAGGATCGGTGCCGGGCCGGGTGGCGAACATGGTTCCCATGCGGTCGACGCCGACAGTCATGCCGGCGGCCTCGCACCAGAGTTGGAAAAGATGCCTGCCTTCGCCGTCGGCGTCGGTCAGGGTCTGGCGGTTGTTGCCGCCTGCAATGCCCGGTCCGACCTTCGCCATGTCCATCAGCGCATCCCAAAGGCGGTCGCCATTGATACGCATGTTTTCGCCTGGTGCGGCCACCATATTCATTATCCTCGCCTGTCTTCATCGCGGTCATGCAAGCGGCATGGCCGGTCGTTCCCGTGGTCTGCTGCGGAGCCTTTTTGTTTTTATTGCTCCGGAAAATCGCCGGTTGCCTTTGCGTGACAACTCATCGATAATTTGACCGATTGGTAAACATTACAGCTTCCGTGGCCGTGCTCAAGACGGAAATTGCGAAAAGCGGCGACAAAATAAAAGCAGATACCCGGAAGATCCGCTTCGGCGTTTGGCGTGCCGAATCCGCGATAAGGGGAAGGTTTCAAGGAGAAGAGAAATCGAGATGGCCATCCCCAGAGCGGCGAAGACGCAACGCCGCACCCGCATCCAGGAGGAGAAGGAAGAGGTCATTCTCGAGGCCGCTCTCGACGTATTTTCAGTCCACGGGTTTCGCGGTTCGACCATCGACCAGATCGCCGAGGTCGCCGGCATGTCGAAGCCCAACCTGCTCTATTATTTTCGCACCAAGGAGGCCATGCACCGGGCGCTGATCGACCGGGTGCTGTTCACCTGGCTGGAGCCGCTGAGGGCGTTCGACCCCGAGGGCAATCCGGAAAGTGAGATCCGCAGCTACATCCGCCGCAAGCTGGAAATGGCCCGTGATTTTCCGCGCGAGAGCCGGCTGTTTGCCAACGAGATGCTGCAGGGGGCGCCGCATGTGGAGGACGAGCTGAAGGGGCCGCTGAAAAGCCTCGTCGACGAGAAGGCCGAGGTCATCCGGGCCTGGGCCAAGGTCGGCAAGATCGCCAAATGCGACCCCTACCACCTGATCTTCTCGATCTGGTCGACGACCCAGCATTACGCCGACTTCGACGTGCAGGTGCGCGCCGTGCTCGGACAGTCGAACGCCGGAGACGGGCGGTTCGAGGATGCCGCCCGCTATCTCGAGCAGCTCTTCATGAGCGGGCTGATGGTGCAGCGGCAGAAGCCGTGAAACCGACGGACTACCCGTCGGTCTCCCGCAATACGACCGGCAGGAACGCCTCGATGCTTTCGAACGTATAGGGCTTTTGCAGGACAGGAATGTCCGCGTAGATTTCGCCCTGGGGAATGCTCTCCCCGTAGCCGGTCACGAAGCCGAACGGAATATTGCGGCTCCTCAGTGCATCCGCGATCGGGAAGCTCATCTCGGTGCCGAGGTTCACGTCGAGCAAGGCCATCCGGAGCGATTGCTGGTCGATGGCTTCCATCGCTTGCGACACGTTGGGAACGGCGACGACATCGTCGGCGCCGAGCCCCCGGAGAATATCCTCACCATTCATCGCGATGATCAGGTTATCTTCGACAAGCAGCACCGTCATGCCGGCCAGTGGTCGCTGACCGAGGATGGATGCCGCAGGCTGAGTGTCGCCGATCTCCGTCACCGGAGCGGCGGGAACGGAGTCGCTGACAAAGGTCACGAATTTCGACGGAATGAGGAAATCGGCTTCCATCCCTCCCTCCGAAAAGCGGATGCTGGTCTCGCCGTCCAGATCGTAGCTGAACGAGCGGCGGATGATCGTCGATCCGAAGCCGATGCGGCTCGGCGCGACCACCCGTGGGCCGCCGCTTTCGCGCCAGTGGATCTTCAGGTTGCCCTTGTCGTCCTGCTCCCAGCTGATCTCCACCAGACCTCTGGTCGACAGGCTTCCGTACTTGACACTGTTGGTGACGAGTTCGTGGAACACCAGCGACGATGTCGTGAAGGCTTTCGGTTCCAGCAGGACGTCCTGGCCCTTGATCTCCAGGCGACCGGACGTCCTCCCGAGATAAGCGGCACTTTCGGCTTCCAGCAGTTGCCTGAACGAAGCGGGCGCCCATTGCTCCTGGGTGAGCTGGTCGTGGGCGCGACCCAACGATTGTACGCGTCCCTGAAGCTGGTCGATGTAGCCGTCGATCGACAAATCAGCGGATTTCGAGTGTCGAACCAGGCCACCGATCAGGCTGAGAATGTTGCGGACACGGTGGTTGAGCTCGGCAATCAGCAATTCCTGGCGCTCGCTGGCGATGCGTCGCTCCTTGTTTGCCTCGTCCGACAGGCGCAGGATGACCTCGATCAGGGCGACGCGGATCGTCTCGGCAACGCGCAGCTGCGATGGCGTAAACGGAAGCGAGCGACCGCGCACCGTCTCCGACCAGCTTTCGAAGCTCTTGCGCGGCGACAGGCGGGGACCGTTCGTACCGTATTCCACCGGCTTTCTCGGATCGCCGGCCCATCGCACGGAGCGGATGATTTCGTCCCGGAACAGGATGACATAGTCGCGGGGAGACCGCGAAATCGGAATGGCAAGCAGACCGCAGACGCCTGTGCTTTCGTCCCATTCCGGGTACCATTCGCGGATGTTGTCCGTTGCGAAGACACGCCCGGCGGCGTTGCGATTGAGAAGCGTGGTCAGCGCCCCGATCTGCTCCTGCGAAACGGTCGAGCCACTGAGGGAAATCCGTCCGTTGATCCACACGCCGATCCCGTCCGCAGGGATGACGTCGGAGAGGGCGTCGGTCAACCAGGCGGGATCATCGAGCAGGCTGGCATCTCCCGCCACCGATGTCAGAAGACGGTCGCCGATCTTCTTGGCCCGGCGCTCGTATTCCAGGGTGCTGCGGCGCTCGCGGCTTTCCAGGCGGGAAGCGAACATCTGGCCCAGCAGCTCGGCATTCGAGCGCTGCTCCAGCGATGGCAGGCGAGGGCTGTAGTGGTGGCAGGCAAACAATCCCCAGAGAGCACCCTCCACGACGATCGAGATCGACAGCGACGCTGCGACACCCATGTTCTTGAGGTATTCGATATGGATGGGCGACACGGATCGCAACACAGACATCGACAGATCGAGCGGCTCGCCGCGCTCCGTCATCTGGGGGGCGATCGGGACCGGAACGGCGTCGACATCGGAGATGATCCGGAACAGGTTGCGCACGTAAAGCGCCCGCGCCTGGACCGGGATGTCGGATGCCGGATAATGCAAACCGAGAAATGTGCCTATGCCGGAGCGAGCCGCTTCAGCGACGACTTCGCCGGCGCCCGTTTCGTCGAAACGGTAGATCATCACCCGGTCGAAACCGGTAAGCGCCCGCGCCTGCCGGGCACCCTCGCGGAAAAAGGCCTGCTGCGTCTCCGTCTGGTCGAGGCGTGCCGTCATGCTGCGGATTGAGAGCGTGAGGCCGTGGTCGGCCTTCGGCGAGGGTTCCGCCTCGATGACGATCTGTCCGTCGGAAATGTGGAGGGCGACATCGAACAGTGGGCCGCCTTCGCGCAGGACGACGCCGAACACGCGCTCGACGGTGTCCTGTCCGCGAATGACGGCCATCCGGTTGCGCAAGGTGTGCACGGCATCCGGGGTGAACAGTTCGGTCAGGGGGTGACCGAGTACGGCTTCATGGTCCACTCCGAGAAACGCGCCGAGGTTGAGCGACGTCCGGACAACGAGCCAGTCCGAGGACAGCGCGATGAGAAACCCGAAGGGCTGGATCGTGCCGAGCTGATGGATCGGCTCGCGATCGCAGTTGGTAAGGTCGATGCGCGGGGTGAGGTCGGTCAAGGTAAAGCGCTCCCGAGTTCGAGTTTGGCAGCGGAGCGGAAGGCGGCAAAGATCGCAACTGCTGCGGCGATGGCGCGCGCCTGGTCTGTCGGCACTGCGGCATCCAATCTGTCCATAAACGCTTTCATCGCGCCTTTGGGTCCCTGGAACCTAAGGTACGCGCAAGGTAAATGGTGGGGCACCCGTTTTGCAAGCAGCGCGCCGCCAAGTTTCGATCCCTCGAGGACATAGGCTGCGCCCCAGAGTTCGTCTGTCGAAGAGAGGTCAGCCAGGTCGATCGGCGGTGGCATGGGTCGGCCGAGGCTTTCCAGATCGGCGCGCAACAGATGGCTGCGGCGTCGCTCCGCCCAATCCGGGACGATGCGGGAAATACCGCCCCGTTCCAAAGCCTGCTCGGCTGCGGGCAGGGCACGCGCATGGCTGGTGAGAAACGCGGCATATTGGCCAGGGTCCGTCATATCGAAACGGCCGAACAGGTCGTCGACGACATCATGGTAGTCGGCAGTGCCGTCACGGAGAGTATTTCGAAAGGTCATCGGTCATTCCGAACAGCGTATCACTGCCCAGCGAGAGCACGAAGCTCCGATATATCCCAAGGCCGGAATTATTCCAGTCAAAGCGGATGCGAATGTAGCTTTTCCCGAAATTCGAACTGTATCTTGCAGAACTTGTGCGCGACGATGCAGAACTGGACATGGAATGCACAGATCTGCAGTCCAGCCCGCCCGCTCACACGGACTGGTGCGGCGGGTCGGTATGGAGGCGATGCGGCGACAAGGGGCTGTTGCCGGATCCTATTCGGCCGCCTGACGGGCCATTGGGTTGTTCGGATGCGTCGTCCAGTTGGCGTAGTTCGGGTCGACGACCTTGCCCGTCCGCGTGTCGAGCGCGCCGGCCGGCAGGGCCTCCATGGTGATGCAGTTTTCGACCGGACAGACGCTGACGCAGAGATTGCAGCCGACGCAGTCCTCGTTCTTGACCTCGAAATGCCTGATGCCATCCACCATGTTGGTGATCGCCTGATGGGAAGTATCCTCGCAGGCGATGTAGCAGCGACCGCATTTGATGCAGGCATCCTGGTCGATCTTCGCCTTGGCGATGTAATTGAGGTTGAGGTACTGCCAGTCGGAGACATTGGGCACGGCGCGACCGATGATGTCGTCGAGGGTGGCGTGGCCCTTTTCGTCCATCCAGTCGGAGAGGCCCGTGATCATTTCCTGCACGATCTTGAAGCCGTAGGTCATGGCTGCGGTGCAGACCTGCACGTTGCCGGCACCCAGCGCCAGGAATTCTGCCGCGTCGCGCCATGTCGTGATGCCGCCGATGCCCGAGATCGGCAGGCCGTAGGTCTGTGGGTCGCGGGCGATCTCGGCCACCATGTTGAGCGCGATCGGCTTGACCGCCGGACCGCAATAGCCGCCATGGCTGCCCTTGCCGCCGACGGTCGGGTTCGGCGCGAAGTTGTCGAGATCGACCGAGACGATGGAGTTGATGGTGTTGATCAGCGACACCGCGTCGGTGCCGCCGGCCTTGGCGGCGCGGGCGGGGTTGCGGATATCGGTGATGTTGGGCGTCAGCTTGGTGATGACGGGCATGCGGGTGTACTGCTTGCACCAGCGCACCACCATTTCGATGTATTCCGGCACCTGTCCGACGGCAGCACCCATGCCGCGTTCGGACATGCCGTGCGGACAGCCGAAATTGAGCTCGATGCCGTCGGCGCCGGTATCTTCGACGAGCGGCAGGATCGCCTTCCAGGCCTGTTCCTCGCAGGGAACCATGATCGAGGCAACCAGTGCCCGATCCGGCCATTTCATCTTGATCTCCTTCATCTCCCGCAGGTTGGTGTAGAGATCGCGGTCGGTGATGAGTTCGATGTTGTTGAGCCCGAGCAGGCGGCGGTCGGCGCCCCAGATCGCGCCGTAGCGCGGGCCGTTGACGTTGACGACAGGCGGGCCGTCTTCGCCGAGCGTCTTCCAGACGACGCCGCCCCAGCCGGCCTCGAAGGCGCGGTTGACGTTGTAGGCCTTGTCGGTGGGCGGTGCAGAGGCCAGCCAGAAGGGGTTCGGGGATTTGATGCCGACGAAATTGTTGCGCAGATCAGCCATTGGTCACACTCCCCTTAAGCGACGGCGGCGGCGGGCTGCGCGACGGCGGCCAGCTTGCGGATGATGGATTCAGCGGCGTCGCGCCCCTGGGCGACAGCCGAGACGGTGAGGTCGTCACCGCCGACGATGCAGTCGCCGCCGGCCCAGACGCCGTCGATCGAGGTTCTGCCATCCGGGTCGGTGGCGATGCGGCCTGCTTCCATTTGCAGAGCATCGAGGCCTGAGGTCACCAGGGTCTGGCCAATGGCCTTGAAGATCTGGTCGGCGGCAATCACCCCCAGGTCGCCGGTGCCGGTCAGGCGACCGTCGCGAAGCTCGGTATATTCGACTTCGATGCCCGCGACCCTGCCATCCCTTTCGAGGATCCGCTTCGGAGCTAGCCAGTGGCGGATCATCACGCCCTTCGAGGCGGCCAGATCCTGCTCCCATTCCGAAGCGTTCATGTGTTCCTTGCCGCGGCGATAGCAGATCGTCACTTCCTCCGCGCCGAGCAGCTTGGCCTGGACCGCGACGTCGATCGCCGTCATGCCGCCGCCGATGACGACGACGCGGCGTCCGATGGCGATGTCCGCCTTGTCTGCGGCCTGGCGCAGGTCGGAGATGTAGGAAATTGCGTCCGCAACGCCCTCGAGGTCTTCACCCTCGGCACGCAGCGCGTTGACGCCTGAGAGGCCGAGGCCGAGGAAGGCCGCGTCGTAGCGGGTCGCCAGTTCGGCGAGCGTGAAGTCGCGACCGAGCATCTGGCCGTTGCGCACCTCGATGCCGCCGATCGACAGGACATAGTCGACTTCCTTCTGGGCGAAGTCGTCGACCGCCTTGTAGGTCGCGATGCCGTACTCGTTCAACCCGCCCGCCTTTTCACGGCCGTCGAAGATCACGACGGCGTGGCCGTTGACGGCAAGCCGATGGGCGCAGGCAAGGCCTGCCGGCCCGGCACCGACGACGGCAATCGTCTTTCCGGTGGGCTCAGCCCGGGTGTAGAATTGCTTGTCGGCCGCCATGGCGGTGTCCGTGGCGTAGCGCTGCAGCCTGCCGATCGCCACCGGACGCTCCTCGGCCGTGTTGCGGACGCAGACATCCTCGCAGAGCTGTTCGGTGGGACAGACCCGCGCGCACATTCCGCCGAGTATATTCTGGTCGAAAATGGTTTTCGCCGAGCCGATCGGATTGCCGGTCGAGATCTGGCGGATGAACAGGGGGATGTCGATCGAGGTGGGACAGGCCGTCATGCACGGCGCATCGTAACAGAAGTAACAGCGATCGGATTCCACGAGCGCCTCGTGGTCGCCGAGCCTCGGATGCAGGTCGGCGAAGTTTCGTCCGTACTCGGCCGCAGTCAGTCGGCCGCTATTAATCCCAGCTTCCAGTCGTCCCATTGAAGTTCCCTCTTATCAACGGCCAGTCAGCAAAAGCTAACTCAGGAAAAAAAATTTATCAAACGGTAAATTTTTGGGTGTTTTCGTCTTGAGGAGTTGCGTTGAAGCTACGCTAAATATTTGCTTATGAAGGAATTTTCGGATCACGCTGCGTGGCTGAGCCAGTCGGCGCCGGTAAGCGCCGGTCTGCACATCCAGCCGGGGCAGGGCACAAGCTTCAATTTTTTCTGAGAACGAATGAAATTATTTCGATTCCGGTGGAACCCGAGGGGCGGTCGACCGTTTCAATGATGTCCTGATGATGATTGCATCCACCCAGATGCACGCCCCCTCAAAAGCGTCGTCGGACGTTACTCACGGTCCCCCTCCCGGTGAGTTATGAAACAGCCGTTGCGCGCCCTCGCAACGGCTGTTTCTTTTTATTCAGCCATCACGTGAAATCGAGTGACGTGGGGAGACGCCGGTCAAGGCGTCTTGAGGATTTCGTATTCCGTTTCGGGGATGGTCAGGATGTAGTCGAGATGCTCGGGGCTGACGCCCAGCCGTGCGCGGCCATTCATCGAGGTCGGCACAACGCGCTCCAGCACCGTCTTGCTGAAACTGTTGTCCTCGAAGTCGTTCACGGCGCTCGGCTTGGCGATCGTTTCCGACCAGACAATCTCGACGGCCTGCTTGCCTTCCCATTCGGTGGCGCGACAATCGAGGGTGATGCTCGTGGTGCCGGCGGCGATAGCACCGTGCGTCGCGGAATTGACGATCAGCTCATGCAGGGCGAGGCCGAGATGGACGGCGGCATTCGGCGTCAGGTGGGCATTGATGCCGTGGATCGGGACGGGGATCGTCGAATCCGGCCAGTAGGGTGCGAACTGCTTCTGCGCCAGTTCGAAGAGATAGGCGCCGCGCCAGCTGGAATCCGTGATGAGATCCTGCGAGTTGGACAGCGACTGCAGGCGCCCGCGAAACTTGATCAGGAAATTGTCGAGCGAGAGGGTGTTGCGCGCCGTCTGGGTGGCGATACCCTGGATGATGGCCAGAAGGTTCTTGGAGCGGTGCGACAGTTCGCGCAGGAGCGACTTCAGAACCTTTTCGCGGTGACGGCTCTCGGTCACTTCGAAAATTACAGACAGGACACCGTGGCTATCGCCTTCGGTGCGTTCCATCTTGATTTCGAAGATCTTGATTCCTTCGGCGGTCGGGAACGAGATTTCTGCCTTGGCCTGTTTGCCGCTGGACAGGACGTCCCGCTTGAGACCGAGGATATGCAATCCGTCCTTTTCGCCGAACAAGGCAACGTCGTCCATGCCGATAGTGGCGACGCTGACGAGATGCTCGGGAAGATTTTCGAAGTAGCTGACGCGCAAGTTCGCGTCCTGGAAGATGATCGAGACCCCCGCACTTCCCAGAGCCCGCTCCATCATAGCAGCCTTACGCTCGAACTCGAGCGGCGCGCTGGACAATGGATCAACGTTATTCACAAAAGTGCCTTTCATTCGCCTAACCGGATCATGATCCGGGTGTCTCCGAATAGGCGGTCACGTCAGCCAAACCGCAGATCTGTTGTGGAAGCGATCCAGGCTGATGGAACGCCCCCACTTTGCTGTTGTTCCGCGGCGACAACGTCAGGCGGCGACTTTCGTCGACTCGTTGAAGAAGAGTGCCTGGCTGATAAGCGCCTTCACCATATCCGGGTTGAAGGGCTTGGTGACCAGGAAGGTCGGCTCGGGACGCTCGCCGGTCAGCAGGCGTTCCGGGAATGCGGTGATGAAGATCACAGGCACCGATGCGGTCTTCAGAATGTCGTTGACGGCGTCGATGCCAGAGCTGCCATCGGCCAGCTGGATATCGGCCAGGACCATGCTCGGCTTGGTGGCGTTGTAGAGGGCAACGGCTTCGGCGTGGGTGCGGGCGATGCCCGTGACGCGGTGGCCGAGACTCTCGACCATCTGCTCGATGTCCATGGCGATCAGCGGCTCGTCTTCGATGATCATGATGTCGGTTGCGACCTGGCGGGAAATCTCGGTCGATGCCCTGTCGAGCAGGCGGGCCGTTTCAGCTTCGTCGAAGCCGAGGATTTCGGCAATCTCCGGCATGCGGAAATTTTCGACCGAGGCCAGGATGAAGGCCTGCCGGGCGACCGGCGACACCTTGGAGAGGTTTATCGAGGCGCGCTTTTCCCAGGCATATGGAGATGTCGGCTCCGGCACCTGCACAGAGCTCGAGCCGAACAGCGTCGTGAACAGTCGGTACAGCGCCACGCGATCGTTGGAGGTGTCGGGGAAGATGGAGATGTCGGCAATGATGGCTTCCAGCACGGCAGCGACATAGGCGTCACCAGACGTCTGCGTTCCCGTCAGGGCGCGCGAGTAGCGACGCAGGTAGGGAAGATGTGGAGCGATCCGAGTCGAAAGTGTCATAAAATAGCTCCCGTCAGTAGCCGTGGCCTGTTCAATTACATTTAATGTTTCCATAACAGCCTAGATCCAAAAATGTTCCCGACCATTGGAACTTTTTTTAGCGGCGCGCATTATGGGTCGACGTGATATGGGTCTAGCATGTTCGGCCCTGATGACAACGTAGATGCGGTTCTCGTCAATTCGTAACCCGTGCTCCGGCGTCACCCGGAACTAGTCCTTAATACAAACGCTTCGAGAGTGAAACATACATGACAGCGTCTCATCAGGAAGATACGGAACAGCCGCGGCCCGGCGTTCGTGTAGCCGACCTCCTCGACCCGAACAACCAGATCGGCAGCCGCCTCCGCAGTCTCTACGCCGCCGCTCAGGACGAGGCTATCCCGAACCGCTTCCTCGACCTGCTCGAAAAACTCGACCAGGTCGAAATGGCGTCGGCGAAGTCGGCCGAGCGGGAGTAGATTGATGGATAAGGTGCAACCCAGTTTCAAACGCGAAATGCTCTCCGCGCTGCCAAGCCTGCGTGCGTTCGCGATATCCTTGATCGGGCGACACGATCGCGCCGACGATCTCGTGCAGGATACCATCATGAAGGCTTGGGCCAAGCAGGACCACTTCGAGATGGGCACCAACATGAAGGCGTGGCTGTTCACCATTCTGCGCAACGAACTCTACAGCCAGATGCGCAAGAGCGGACGTGAGATCCAGGACAGCGACGGCCTGTTCACCGAGTCGATGGCAACCCATCCCTCGCAATACGGTGCCCTCGATCTCCAGGACTTCCGCAAGGCGCTCGAACAGCTTCCGGCCGACCAGCGCGAAGCGATCATCCTCGTCGGTGCGTCCGGCTTCTCCTACGAGGAAGCCGCAGAGATCTGCGAATGCGCCGTCGGCACGATCAAGAGCCGCGTCAACCGCGCCCGCCAGCGCCTGCAGGAACTTCTGCAGATCACCGGCGAGGCCGACTTCGGCCCGGATGCGACCTCATCGCCGCTCACCTCGCGCGCCTTCGCATTCTGATACGGCTAACCTTCAATGACAAAACCCGCCGCTCGAAAAGAGCGGCGGGTTTTTTAATTCGATGCCTCTCGAAACGAGAAAGCGAGGGTCAGTCGTCGTCGCGTGAGCCCATGACGTTGCTGAGCAGGAATGCTCCTGCAACGGCTGCCGCAAGCATCGGCTGCGAACGCAGGAGGCCAAGCCCAACAGTCGCCATGGACTGGGCTGCCCGCCGCTTCTCGCGCGCCCGGCGGGCTTCCTGCGCGTTGATGCTTGCCATTACGATCAGCAGGACCACGGCAATCAGCAGGGCGCCGCCGCCGATGATCAGCGTCGCGTAAAGAAGGCCGTAGATCGTGCCGAGCCACAGCGCCAGGGCCGCGAGGCCGAATACGTAGGCGGTCAGAATGAAGACCGCTGCTATGGCAATGAAAATACCGTTGCGCTTGGTCCGCGCAACGGTGTTCTTAACGGAGCCAGACAGCAGCAAGCCGAGGATGGAACCGAGCATCGAAGCTCCTTAGCGGCGTGCGAGGAGGGCGATGAGCAGGCCAACGGCGGCGACTGCGCCGATCGTTGCCGTCGGATGCGCGCGGACAGTCGCACGAACTTCCTTGGCGCTGCGTGCATAGCCGTCCTGCAGCTGGTGCATCAAATCTTCACTGCGGGCCAGCAGGTCCTCGTAGCCGTTCTCGGCCTGTGCGCGGATGCGCTTGCCCTGGCTGGCGCCGTTCTTCGAAACGAGCTTGGTAAGGGCGGCAATCTCGCCACGCAGGTTATCCATCTGGTCTTCGATGGTGTCTTCAATGTCGTGGTAAGCACTGTTGCGCTTGCTGCGGATGGTGCTGAGCAGGGAGTTTGCCATTTTTGTTCTCCATATTGTCAACGCTTCAATGCGTCGCTTTCGTGAAAGGCTTCCACCAACGGCAAAACCGCGCCGCCGGCATTGATCTATATCGTTGACAGCTGAACGCGACGGGTGGTGAAAAGTTCCAATTCAGCGCCCGGCGACGGGAACCACGCTGTGCGGCAGAACGAAGGGAATGGACCTGTCGGGCACCTGGTTGACCCGCAGTTCGCAGCCGAAAACAGACTGCAGGTTTTCGTCGCTCAA
>CAZZZI010000077.1:12726-19749 GCA_964658415.1 uncultured Sphingomonas sp.
GCCTCTGCGGCGATCCTCTCTGCCTGCTGCGGTCGGCTGTTTGCGCCAGAGGTCAGCCCCATCAGGACGATTTCGCGCACGGAAAAAGGAAAGGACATCGTGCTCGACTGGGGGAGCACGCCGCGCCTTAGCGCCAGCATCCACGGCTTCATGGCACGGACCTCCATGCCGCCGAGCTGTACCGAGCCCGAATAGGGGAGTTCGCCGGACATGGCTTTCAGAACGGTCGTCTTGCCGGAGCCGTTCGGGCCGCAGATCGCGGTGAGCTGGCCGGGGCGGGCCGTGAAGCTCACCGCATCGACCACGGATTTGCCCGCAAGCCGGACGGAGAGATTGGAAACGTCGATCACGGTTTCTCCTACAGGCTGAGACGGGCACGGTCGCGCAGCAGGATCCACAGGAAGAAGGGACCGCCGACGGCCGTCGTGATGATGCCGATCGGCATTTCCGCCGGCGAGACGATGGTGCGGGCGAGCACATCGGCGAAGATGAGCAAGGCGCCGCCGAGCAGCGCTGCGGCAGGAAGCAGGTAGCGATGGTCCGGGCCGATCAGCATGCGCAGGATGTGCGGCACGACGATGCCGACAAAGCCGATACCGCCGCTGACCGCAACGGATGCGCCGGTTGCCGCCGCCACGACGACGATGGCAACCGTCTTCAGCCGCTGGACCGGGACCCCCATGTGGAAGGCTGCGGCCTCGCCGAGGGTCATGGCGTTCAGCCCCTTTGCGATCACCGGAATGGCCAAAAGCGACAGCAGGATGATGGGGCCGGCGGCCGCGATCTTTGCCCAGGTGGCACCCGCCAGCGAGCCCATGCTCCAGAAGGTGAGGTCGCGCAGCTGCCTGTCGTCTGCCATGTAGACGAGCACGCCGGTGGCGGCCATCGCCAGCGCACCGAGCGCGATGCCGGCGAGCAGCATCGTGGCGACGGATGTCTGCCCGTCCCGCGTGGCGATGCGGTAGAGGAGCAGGGTCGTCGCCAGCCCGCTGGCAAAGGCGGCGAGCGGCAGGGCATAGATACCGAGGAGCCCGTAAAGCGGCGCTGCCAGGGTGCCCCCGAGGACGATTATCACGACAGCGCCGAAGCTTGCGCCGGAGGACACACCGACGAGGCCGGGGTCGGCCAGCGGGTTGCGAAACAGGCCCTGCATGATGGTGCCGGAGACGGCGAGCGAGGCGCCGATCAGGAAGCCGAGGATGGCACGCGGCAGCCGGATATCGAAGACGATGATGTGGTCGCGCATGCCGAGCGCGCTGCCGGCACCAGCGCCGCGCAGGAGATCGTGGATCACGTCGAGGGCCGAGGCATCCGACGCGCCCGTGGTGACCGAGAACAGCAGCGCAAACACCGCCAGTCCGGAAAGGGCGGCGATGACGAGCATCGCGACCCCGGAGCGATCGCCGGCGCGGTGGCGGGCAAGGCCGTCGCGGCAGCGGGCGGCGATCCAGGGGACGCGTCCGGCCTCATCGCTCATCGCCATCGCTCAGCCTCCGTAGATCGCGCGGTTGAGTTCGCCGATCGCGCCCGCCGTCCTCGGGCCGAAGCCGAGCAGCGACAGGCCGTCCATATGGACGATTGCCTTGCGCTCTGCTGCGGGCGTCAGGGCGAGGGCGGGATGCTTCAGCAGATCTTCGTCGGTCAACGCGTGTCCGCCGCCGGCATTCATGATCAGGATGACGTCCGGCTTCGCTTCGATGATCGCCTCGTCGGTCAGCGGCTTGTAGCCGGGGAAGACGCCGACGGCATTGATGGCGCCTGCGAGCTTGATGACGCCATCGGCGGCTGTCCCCGTGCCTGATGCCATGATCTTGCCGCCCTGGGCGCTGAGGATGAAAAGCACCCGCTTGCGCTCGGCGACCGGCCGTTTGTCCGATGCCGCGATGACGGCGTCGAGATCGACGGCCACCTTGTCTTCCAGCACGCGGGCCTTGTCGGGGACGCCGAGCAGGGCGCCGACGACGGCGATCTTCTTGACGATGCCGTTGCGATCGAAGGTCTGCGGAACGATTTCGAACGGCAGGCTGGCATTGCGCAGCACGGCAAGGGCCTCCGGCGGCCCGGAGCCCTCGACGGCAATGATGGCTGTCGGATTGACGGCCAGGATGCCCTCTGGCGACAACGCCCGCATATAGCCGACATCCGGCAGCGCGGTCGCTGCCTGCGGATAGACGCTGGTCGAATCGCGGGCGATCAGCCGCTTTTCCTCACCCAGGGCATAGACGATTTCGGTGATGTCGCCGCCGATCGAGACAAGCCGGGATGTATCGATGGGACGGGTCTCCTCGGCGTGGGCGGGGGCGACGAGGCTCCCGAGCGCCGTCTTGCCGGGGATCGCCGGGAACAGCATGACCGATGTCACGAGGGCGATCCGCGATGCCTTGCTCAGGCGTATATTCCGAATGAACATCATGGTCGGATCCTCAGGCTGCAACGCTTTCCGCCGACATCTTCGGCAAGGCCTCGACGATGGCCCGCCATTCCGGGCGCTCGTCCGAGCCTTCCTTGCGCTTGCCGAAGAACTGGATGATCATTTCGCCATCGGCACCATAGGCCTCGACCGAACTGACATGCCCGTCCCGCGTTGGCTTGCGCACCGCCCAGGCCTCGACGATGTGATCGAGGCGAAGATGGAGGTGGAAGGTCGGGTCCATGACGTTGATCCAGGGGCCCATCGTCTTGATGTTTGCGACCGGGCCGGAGTGGATCTGGATGATGCCGTCATTGCCGACGAAGCACATGATCGGCAGGCCGTCTGCGGCTGATGCGTCCAGCATGGTCGCAACGGCACTGCCGTCCAGCTGCCAGGCATAATCCTCGCCGACGGTCCGGATGGCCGACTGGCGCCCGATCTTCAGTTTCTTCAACAGGCCGACGAACTCATGGGTATCCGTCATCCGGCTCCAGTGGTCGCGCAATTCTTCGCGGCTGACGTCGCCAGTGACGCTCTCCCCTCCATAGCCCGACAAGTCTTCCACGACGGTCTGCGTCTGGTCCTCGATGCGCAACGCCGCCACCATGGCATGATAGGCGGCGACGTCAGAGGCCGGTCGAAGATGGACCTTGTGGACGGCGTTGCCGGCCTTGTCGAAGAACTGCAGGCTGAGCTTGACCGCGTCGCCGTCGGTTTTCGTGACCGCGAAGCCGTGGACCCAGCGGGAGGGGAAAATCCTGAGGTCGATGTTTTCGCCGAGCACGATGGCGGAATGCTTGCCTGACTTGATATTCTCGTAGACGCCGATCTTCTCGTGCACGGCGCTCTCGTTTCGCGACAGGGCAAGGACTTCGCCGAGGCTTGCAACATGCTCGAGGAACCGGCCGGCGCTCGCGTCGATGCGGATGGTCGTGTGGCCGACTTCGGCGGCCACGAGGGCTGCTTCGGATATGCCGAGATTGGCGGCCAGGTCGCGCTCGCGCATTTTAGGATTTTCGGCGCGGAAGCTGCGGATGTCGGCGGGGCTTGGTCGGGTGGAGATCGTCATCGGGAAATGCCCTATTTGTTGAGTATCAGTTTGCCTTGTCGGGTAATTTTCAGTCGGTAGGTAAAATCCTCATGCCGAATGACGATCTCGTTCTGGCCACGGAAAATCTCCGAGCTCTCGATCGTCCGGACTGTTTGCACCGGGTGCAGTGGTGCGGGTGCTGGTGTCTTGTCAGCAATCATCGGCTTGTTTTGCCTGTAAAATCAGGGGATCCGGCGGTGCGGCCGGAGTTTTATGTTGACTTTCATAGTCAGGGTTTCCTAAAGACGCAATAGGATACCTAATGAGTCAAGTTTAAATTTTTTGGACGGTGCACCTCCCGGTCGCTGTCGCCGGGAGAGCCTCATGCGCGTGAAGACAATCGTTCGCTTTTTCCTCTGCGCTGCCGCTGCAGCGGCCATCGGCGGTGCCGCATCTGCCCAGCAGGCAGCGCCGGCCACGTCCCGCCTGAACATCGAACTCAACGCGGTCGCGCCATCGACGCGGGGCTGCATGATGACCTTCGTGGCCGAGAACGACATGGCGACGCCGATCGCCAAGATCTCCCTCGAGCTGGCATTCTTCAACGAGAAGAACACCGTCGACAAAATCGCGGTGGTCGATTTCCGCGACCTGCCGGTCGGCAAGAAGCGGGTAAGGCAGTTCGACATGCCGAACATCAAGTGCGAGGCGCTCACCCGGGTCATCGTCAACGACACGCCTGTCTGCGACGGTCCGGCGGCCGGGGAATGCAAGGCGGCGCTGACGACCCGCTCGCAGATCGCTGTCCCCTTCGAAGGTTGAACTTCCTGAGCGGCGGTGATGATCCCGTCGCCCGCCCATGCCCCAACGGCGGATGCAGCCCATGACCAGCCCAGCCAAGTCCCGATACAGATCACTCTCCGGCGCCGATCCGCGCATGGGGACGGTCGTCAACGACAACACGCCGCCGGTCTTTCCGGCCCACGAGCTATCGGGGCTCGATGCATTGCCGCGTCCGCCCGCGGCCGAGGCGGTTGTCCACTACGGCCGCCTGACCGGCATCGCTTCCTTCCCGATCCATCCCGACGAGACTGCGGATGCGCTGAGGGCAGCGCCGCCGATCGATGCCCTGCCGGAGCCCCCCATGGCAGCACGGCCACCTCGGAAAAAGGCAGCGGTCGCGGCGAGCCTTTGTTCGCTGCTGTGCCATGCCGCCGTCTTCGCAGCGCTGACCATGGCCGTCGTGACCTTGCCGGATGCGCCGGTCGAAGATGCCGGCGATACGGTCAGCGTCGTCATGCTCGGCAACGGCGACGCAGACCAGCAGGCCTCGGGCGAGGAGAGCGAGGAGCCGCCGAAGCCAGACCAGATCGTTGCCGAGGCCGTCCAGCCCGATGTCGTCGAGCCCGCCCGCGAAACGCCGGACGCGACGCCACCGGTAGAGACCGCGCCTGTCCAGCCGGCCGAGACGACGGCCGAAGCGGTGCAGCCCGACGCGCCGCCACCGGTCACGCAGGTGTCGCCGGATGCAGTGGTCTCTACCGAACCGGAAGTGCTGGCGGCGCAGGTTCCCGCCGAGCCCACCGTCGCCCAGCCCCAGGCGACAGAGATCCAGCCTGAAGACATCAAGCCGGCTGCAGCCGAGCCCGCCGAAGCTCCGCCGACTGCGGTGCAGCCGGAGCCAATGCCGCCGCCACCAGAGACGGTGCCGCCACCCCCACCGGAGGCGACGGTCACCCCTGTCGAGAAGCCCGCGCCGCCGCCGCCGCCAGTCCAGAAGCCGAAGGAAGTGGTGAAAAAACCGCCGCCAAAAGCGGCAAAGGTCAAGTCGGGGTCGAAGGGTGAAAACGAGCAGGATGCCAAGCGCGGATCGTCCGAAGGCACCGATACCGCCCAATCCGACCGTACCTCGCAGGCGGTCGGTAACCGGCAGGGATCGGGCAGCGCTGCCGTGGCCAATTATCCCGGCAAGGTGCAGGCCCGTATCCGCCGCTCCGTGCGCGTTCCGTCTGCCTATCGGCGGATGACGGATGCGATGACGGTGCGCGTGCGGTTGACGGTGGGTTCCGGTGGGGAATTGAGTTCCTTGTCGCTCGCCCGCAGTTCCGGCATCCCCGATCTCGATAATGCCGTGCTCGAAGGTGTGCGCCGCGCCGCGCCCTTTCCATCGCTTCCGCCGGAATGGGGAAAGCCCAGCTGGACGTTTACGCAGGAGGTACAGGTGACGGGTAACTAGGCATCGAAATAAGATGACTATTTTCCTCAAGTTTATACTTTACTCGTTTACTCCAGTTTTATATGGTCGATCCAAGGGCCTCGGGAGTCGGGCCTGAATGGTAACCTGAAAACGGAGTGATGGCATGGCGCGCAAGGGCAAAAGGGACAATCGCGAGGCGGCGATCGCCGAGGTCCCGCCGGCGGTGTCGGGCAAATCCCGGCTCGACGGACGCAGCTTTCTCTATGTCGGCGGCCGGGATTGCCAGGTTGCCCATCTCAGGCAGATCGCCAGCAATTTCGGTGCCGAACTGCTGCACCATGACGGCGGTTTGCGCGAAGCCGTCTCCCGCATCGACACCCATCTGCAGTCGGTCGACTGCGTGTTCTGCCCGATCGACTGTATCAGCCACGATGCCTGCCTGAGGGTCAAGACCGGCTGCAAGCGTTATGGCAAGACCTTCATTCCGTTGCGCAACGGCAGCAAGTCCAGCCTCGAGCGCGCTCTTCACACCATGAACGACAGGGATGCGGCCCGATGACCGATGCCTCTGATGGCGTGACGATGATCGGTCTGCACCAGCTGTCGCGGGATGCCCTGGGCTCCGTGCCGGAGATTTCCGGATCGCTATCCCGGCACGACGTCGCGCGGCGGGCTCCGAACATCGTCGATTTTCCGAGCGAGGCGGCGCGTCCGCCGGGCGAGGTTGCGCCGGTCGTCTTCGGACACGATGCCGCGACCGGCAGAAATGTCGTTGCCTTTGCCGCTGAGGCGGGCAAGAGTCAGGTAAGATCCCGCAAGGCTTGAAAGGTCTGCCATGTACATTGCCATGAACCGCTTCAAGGTGGCCATCGGTTCGGAAGCCGAATTCGAATCCATCTGGAGGAACCGCGATTCCAGCCTTCCCGAGGTTCCGGGCTTCGTCGAGTTCCGGCTGCTGCGCAGCAAGACCAATGAAGCCGAGGGCTATACGCTGTTTTCCTCCCATACGATCTGGGCCAGCGAAGCCGATTTCATCGGCTGGACCAAATCCGATAGCTTCCGCAAGTCCCACCGCAATGCCGGCGATCACAAGGCGGTTTACATCGGCCATCCCGTGTTCGAAGGGTTCAACGTGGTCGACGGCATCTGAATTGAGGACCGGTCGTCGACCTGTCAGTCGGTTGCCGGTGCTGTCCGGAAGAACGCGCCGGCTGCCACCACGAGCCAGCCGCCCATCATGGCGAAGCCGCCGATCGGCGCCGCCATTGGAAACAGGCCGGCCCCTCGCGCATACAGCGCCAGGAGATCTGCGGTAAACAGCAGGGTGCCGAGCGCCATCATCAGGCCGCCGAGCGGCGCCGTGCGAAGGCTGCGATATCCGAG
>CAZZZI010000078.1:0-19692 GCA_964658415.1 uncultured Sphingomonas sp.
TGCTTGGCATAGGCGGTGGCGCGGCTGCCGAGGAAGTAGAAGCCGAAACCGCCCCAGGCCTTCGGCGCATCGAGATAGCCGATCGCATCTGCCCCGGCGATCTTCTTGCCCTTCAGGAACTTGGTGACTTCCTGCACCTTCTGCCAGGTTCGCGGCACGCCCCACTCACCCTGGTGGCCTTCGTCTTTCCAGGCCTTGGCAAGGTCGGCGTCCTTGAAGTAATCGGTGCGGTAGTTGAAGTTGTGGCAGTCGCCGTCGACGGAGACGCGGTAGGTCTTGCCGTCCCAGGTGCCGACCGGCGCCTTGAGGTATCCGACATAATCGTCCATGTCGATCTGGGCCTTGACCCAATCCGGCATCTCGGAGGCAAGGCCCTTGCCGCAGACGTCGCCCTCGAATGGCGCGCCCATCTCGAGGATGTCGAAATCGACCGTGCCGGTCGCGATCGCCTGCTGCAGGCGCGGATTGTAGTCAGCCTGCGCCAAGTCGATCCAGGTGATCTTGGCGCCGGTATATTCCTCCCAGGGCTTCAGGAAGCCGCGGAACAGGAGATTGTGGAGGTTCTGGTTGTTGAGCCCCATGAAGGAGAGCTCGACGCCGGCGAATTCGCCCTGTTTGACGTTGGCTTTGGTCGCGTCCAGGCACAGGGCTCCGACCTTCTGCCAATCGGCATCCGTCGGCGACCCCTTGCCGACACCCGGGATCTGCAGGATCTGGCTGCGCAACGACGCGTCCGCGGCAAAGGCCGACGTGAAGGGGCCAAGCACGCTGCCGGCGGCAGCAAGCGCTCCGAGCCCGGCACTGGTCTTCAAGACGGCACGGCGGCTGAGGCCGATTGCCATTATTCTCTCGAAATCACTGACTTTCATTTCTGTCTCCTCCCGTTAAACAAATCGACCGCCCCTCTCCTCAGGGGTTCGGCCGAACCCTCATGCCAGTCTCAAGCCTGTTCCTCCGTCGAACAGATGCACCAGATCGGGGTTGGGACTCATGGCGAAAACCCCACCCCCGACTTCCTGAACACGGTCACGAAAAACGCCGATCACTCGCTGCTGTCCGATCTTGGCAAAGACCTGGGTCTCCGAGCCGGTCGATTCCATCACCGTGACATCGGTCCTGACCTCGCCTCCGAGCACAAAATGGTCGGGGCGAATGCCGTAATAGGCTGGCTGACCATCGGATCCTGCCGGTGCCCGGATCAAAGGCAAAGCGATCCCGTCATCGGTCTCGAACCACGGCTTGGCTGCTGCACGGATATGGCCCTTGATCAGGTTCATCGATGGCGAGCCAATGAAGCCGGCAACGAAAATGTTGGCAGGCGTGTCATAGAGCGTCAGTGGCGAGCCGATCTGTTCCACCCGGCCATCGCGGAGCACGACGATGCGGTCGGCCATGGTCATGGCTTCGACCTGGTCATGGGTGACGTAGATCATCGTCGTCGCCAGCCGGCGCTGCAGCTCCTTGATCTCGGCGCGCATCTGCACGCGCAGCTTGGCATCGAGATTGGAGAGCGGCTCGTCGAACAGGAAGACCTTGGGATCACGGACAATCGCCCGCCCCATTGCTACGCGTTGCCGCTGGCCGCCGGAAAGCTGGCGAGGGTAACGGGTGAGATAGGGCACGAGATCGAGGATTTCGGCAGCCTTGGTGACCCGTATCGCAATATCCGATTTGGTTTCACCGCGCATTTTCAGCGCAAAGCCCATGTTCTCGGCGACCGTCTTGTGCGGATACAGTGCATAGCTCTGGAACACCATGGCGATGTCGCGGTCCTTTGGCGGCAGGTCGTTGACCACTTTTCCGTCAATCTGGATATCGCCGAAGCTGATGGGTTCAAGGCCGGCGACCATACGCAGCAGCGTCGATTTCCCACAACCGGACGGCCCGACAAGGACGACGAATTCGCCGTCCCGTATTTCGACCGAAACGCCATGGATCACCTTCAGGTCACCATAGGCCTTTCCGACATTGACGATGTTCATCGATGCCAAAAGCAAACCTCCTGCCCATGTGGCTGCGCTCTCCTCGCAGCTGCAATGTGTATTCGGCGGCGATGCCGGCTGCTAGCTCAATCCATCGCCAACCGGCCTTGCCGGCTCATTGCATGCCATAGGCTTCACACGAAATTTTTTTTCTGTAAAGTCCCATCCTTGAGCCCAGGAATTATTTGCAACGACCACCCGATGAACGCGATGAGCCACACCGATTGCCAAGCTTGGTCTCCCTTGGCGATGAAAATGGCCAATTTTTCCAACGAAAGCCCTCGACTTAGATCGGGGCATCACGAAGATTGCTAACCTTGTGAAGTCAGAGGACGGCTGCGAAATTGTAAACTAAAGGCAAGTTGTAGGGATGCTTCGGGACTTTTCGTCTACGTTCATGATTGAAATTTTCTGACTAAAAAGCCGGGGATCCTCGACCCTATGACCTTCAATCGCATAGGGGTTGCGAATGGCGATGCGGCTATCGATTTGCTCTGAGAGCTGACCCGGGAATTGCACCGAGAGTTGACCCGTCTGTCGGATATCTTCATGTCGGCGGCGACGGTCGAGTTCCTGGGTTTCTCCTCTGTCGAGTTGGGCTTCTGCGCCGCATGATTCTCGAATCGGAAGCTGCCCTCATGGCGCCTCGCCTGGTTCAGCCCTCAGACCAAAAGCGTCCCTTGTCGAATTCTCCTGATCCGCCGGCAGGGATCGAGCCGGTGATGGCTGCTTCTTCCTGGGGGCGTGGTTCGAAGCTTGCCAGGCTCGCTGTCCTTGCCTGCGCCGACGGGCGAAGGCTTTGGGTTGCGAATGTGCCGTGGCCTCTGAATCTCCGGGCGGAGCGGGCTGCAGCGCCGTGCATGGGGAGAGACGCGATCGATATCATGGGCTCGGTGAAGAAGACCCGGGGGACGGGCTGAACCGAATTCTCGACCGGCGCGGAAGGAAGGCCCCGATTTCCGACTTCGGCCGCAGCGATCCTGACCTGCGCGGGGCGAAGGGTGGGGAGCGGAACCACTTGCAGGCTCGACTCATCCCCGAGACCGGGTCCGCGGCCGAGCTGATTGTCGAACATCGCCTGCGCCCTGGTTTGCGGAACGGGAAGCATGGCCGTCAAAAGGCTGTTGCCCGATCCGGTCGAAACGACATCGCCGTCGTCGCTTGCGGTCGGATTTGCGATGCTTGTGGCGGCCGTCTGCCTGGCGTCGGCCAATGCCCTGGTTCCCGGGACAGGAATCGCGGCCGTCGGAAGGCTGTTTCCTGACCCGGTCGAAACCATACCGCTGTCGTCGTTTGCGGTCGGATTTGCGACGCCCGTGGGGGGCTTTCGCCTTGCGCCGGGCAGCGCCTTGCTTCCTGGAACTGGAATTGCGGCTGCCAGAAGGGTATTGCCTGAACCGGTCGAGGCGAGATCGCCGTCGTCGTTTGCGGTTGGGCTGGCCGTGCCCGCGGCGGGTTTCTTCCTGGCACCGGCCAGTGCCTGATCATAGCCAGGCAAGGGACGTCCGTCGGTCGGAAGGTGCAGGGTCTTTCCATCCGGGAAGATCTTCGCGAGTTCTTGGCGGGACATGCGCGGCCACGCCCTGACATTGCCGACGTCCATGTGGACGAAGGGCGAGCCGGAGGTCGGGTAGAAGCCGACGCCGCCGATCTGCATCTGCATGCCGATCGCGCGCAGCGTGGCGAGGTTCACGCCGGGAATATAGAAGTCCATCGCCTTGCCCAGCGTGTGCTGGCTGCGCTTGGCAACCCCGGTATTGGATGAGCGACTGCGCAGCATGTTGTTGGTGTCCGGAGAGCGGTAGCCGGAGACGACGTGAATGTAATCCCGCGAACCGCTGCGCTTGTGGACTTCCCAGATCAGATCCAGCAGCTCCGGATCCATTTTCGCGGGCTCGTTCTTGCGCCAGTCCCGGAGAAACCGGTTGACCTGCTTCAGCCCTCTCGGGTCGTAGACACCGTCGCGCTTGAACGTGATCGAAGCCTTTTCTCCGGTGTGGACGAAATAGAGCTTCAGCGTTTGGGTCGCCGCAAACGAGAGGGAGGGAGATCCCAGCAGCGCGGCGCCGATCAACGCCGTCGCCAGGAATTTCCTGCCTGCTCTCTGGGGCAAGTTAATCAACGACGACAGGACTGACAGACACTGAGACAAGGATCATCGACCTTTCATGCGACACACAGGAGCAGGTGCCGGCATGATCGTGGGGCATTTATAGTAAAGAAACCCCTAACATTGATCGACTTAGCCGACGCGCCTTACCCGAGCGCGACGACGCTACGATTAACTTGCGCCAAAATCATGCATCGGCTGGCCTCATTCCTGGGCGTGATAGCATTGCAGCCTTCGGCAATCGCATTCCGATATCGACGTCCCCTTCGCGGCCGGCAAGCGCACCCAAAATCGATTGGAAACGCATGCCAGCGGGCGGATATTTCATTTGAACTCCGCCCCGCGCCCCGTCAGGCGGCGCGGCGGGCGGTTCGGGGGTGGTTTGTCTCCTCGTCGAGGCTGAACCGGCCGATCATTTCGGTCAGGGCGTGGGTTTCGCCGGAAAGCTGGCGTGTTGCAGCGCTCGTTTCCTCAACCATGGCTGCATTCTGCTGGGTCATGCGGTCGATCTCGTTGACGGAGGAGGTAATTGACCGCAGCGACTGCGCCTGCTCCCTGCCGGACGACGCGATCAGCTCGACATGGCCGAAGATATCGACGATCTCGCCCGAGATCTCGATGAGGGCGCCGCCGGTTTCCTCGACATATTGCGATCCGGTGGCCACTTCGTTGACGGATGTATTGATGAGCTGGGCAATTTCCTTGGCGGCCTTGGCCGAGCGCTGCGCCAGTTCGCGCACCTCCTGGGCGACGACCGCAAAGCCCTTGCCGGCCTCACCCGCCCTTGCCGCCTCGACGCCGGCATTGAGCGCCAGCAGGTTCGTCTGAAATGCGATGCCGTCGATGACAGTAACGATGTTGGAGATCCTGTCCGAGGAATCCTTGATGCGGGCCATCGCCGAGATGGCGTTCTGCACCACCGCTGCCGAACTTTCGGCCCGCTGCTTGGTATTCTGAACCAGCCTCAGCGCAAGTCCGGAGCGATCCGATGAGGTGTTGACCGTGGCGGAGATCTGCTCGACGGCAGCAGCGGCCTCTTCGAGCGACGCGGCCTGCTTTTCGGTGCGCATCGCGAGATCGTTGACCGCTTCGCCCATCTGCCGGCCGTTGTCGTTGATCAGCCCGGCCGTACCACGGATATCGGCAAGCGTTGCACGCAGGCCTTCGATCGACTGGTTGAAGTCGTCGCGCAGCCCGTCCAGGTGGGCGGCGAACGGCACTTCGATGGCGAAGTTGAGCTCGCCCTTCGACAGCCTTTTCAGGGCGAAGCCAAGTGCTTCGATGGCGCCGTCGACTTGCAGGCGCGCCTCGCGGCGTTCGCTGTCGTTTCTGAGGCGCTCTGCCTCGGCGTGGGCCCTGGCGGTCTCGGCGTCCTGTTCGATCACCAATCGCGATGTGGCATTGTCCTTGAAGACCATGAGCGCACGCGCCATGTCGCCGATCTCGTCCGAGCGTCCCTCGCCGGCAATGGCCGTGTCGAGCTTGCCCTCGGCAATTTTGCGCATCGCCACGGTGATCTGGGCGATCGGTCCCTTCAGCGTCAGGACGAGCGCTGCGCCGGCGAGCATCGCCACGAGGACGCCGGCCGTGATGGCGCCGAGCGAGATCGTGTTGGCCTGCTGGCGTTCCACGCCGGCATTGGCCTTCTGGCTCTCCGCAAATTGCGTCAGCAGGCTCCAGGTGCTGTCGATCAGCTTGGCAGCAGCGGCGAACTGGGCCTGCTTCTCGACCGAATTGGCCGCGATGTCGGCAGCCTTGCCGGCCAGCGTGTCGAGAACCGGCTTAACCTTGGACGGAAGTGTCGACAGGGTGGTGTCGTCAGTCACGAGGCCGGCAAGGGCCGTGACCTCGTTGGCATACATATAGAGGGACTGCTGCACCTTCTTGACGCTCTCGTCGTCCGGCTTGGAGACGAGTTCGGCAAAGACGACGCGGATTTCGTTGTTGATGTTGACGATGCCGCGCAGCTTGTTGCCGACGGATTCGGCCTTTGAAATTTCCTTGTCCGAGGTGGCGAGATCGAGGACAGAGCGACGCATCAGCGCGTCACTGACCGACTTCAGGGTTGCTTCCGGAGCCTGGAGCGAAAGCAGCGCCTGGTCGGCGGCCGCAACCGCTGCGTCGGAGGGCGATGCCTTGCCAAGCTGGTCAAGAACGGCGAGCTGGGCCTGCATGTCGGTTGCGAGCTTCTTCTGGTCATCCGGCAGGGCGTCCGGCAGCGCCGCGACGGCCGTGACGAGGTCCGGCACGGATTTCTTCAGCAGCGCAACCTTGTCGGCTGGCAGCGTGGCCTCGCCATAGGCCTTCTGCAGATCGGCGATCATGGAGGCCGCGGTACCGAGGGTCACCGAGGTCTTCAAACCGGCCTTGTTGACGTTATCCTTCTTCTTGGCAGCCGCCATCAGCAGGAAGGAGCGCTTGCCGATCTGGCCCTGCAGGTCGAGCAGGGCAGCCGAGTTGGCAACGACGTCGTCCCAGATCTTCTGCTGATTGAGCTGTAGCTGCCAGATTGCCTCGATCTTGTCGGGGATGGCGGCGGATTCGGCGAGAGACTTATCCAGCAACGCGACATCGGTCCCGGCGCGCAATCCTTCGGTCGTCTGCTTCAGAAGGGCCAACTGGTCCCGCGCCTGCGTTGCTGCGGCATCGTGGGTATCCTGCGATGGCTGCATCAGGAAGGTGCTCATGCTGGCGAACACGTGCTTGAAGCCGCTGAGCGACTGCAGGACGCTGTTCGAGACTTCCATCCTGCCTTCCAGCAACCGCGAGGCATAGTAGCCCGTCAGCCCGACAGCACCGATACACAAAATGAACGGTGTCACGAGCACCAGAACCTTCGTCTGAATGCGCACCCGCGACATCAACTTGTCCATCATATTCTTCATTCCACGCCCGTCCCCTGCCTCATCAAGGTCAAATTGTCACAGGTTTATAAAATAGCCGTTAAGCATGCGAGGCGACGCGGAGGTCTCATCCCCTCGCAGCAGCCGCTCGCTCGAGCGGGACGCCATTCGCGTTGACAGCGGCAGGCCTGCGTTCCGCCGGGAATTGTCCTTGGCGATCGTGATGCGCCTGCCGCACCGTCCGATTTACCGGTAGTGGTTGCACTTCGTTGATTGGCAACGCATAATTCATTCGCTGCGGATTTTCGGCAGACGGGAACGATCGCAGATCGATGAAAAAGCTGACGCACCGGACCATGGAGGACTTCGCGAAATCAAGCGGGATTTCGCGTCCGACGCTGTCCAAATATTTTGACGATCCGACAAGCGTCAAGCCGGCGACGCGCGCCCTCATCGAGGCGGCGCTGCGCTCCTCCGACTATCAGCCCAATCTCTACGCGCGCAACCTCAACCGCAAGCGCACGCGCAACATCGGCATTCTCGTGCCGGCCCTCGGCGACCCTTTCTATGCCGAAATGGTCAACCGGCTGGAACTGCGCCTGCGCGCCAGCGGCTATTGGCCGATCGTCATCTCCTCGCATGGCCTGCCGGAGCTCGAGGCGGAGGCCGTCAAGACGATGCTGGCGCTGAAGGTGGCCGGGGCGCTGGTTGCGCCCCTGGGGTTCAGGTCGGATCCGCGCGTCTTCGAAAAGCTGGGACAGAATTTGGCCATGGTGTATTTCGACACCTTCATCGAAGGCAGCACGCCCTTTGTCGGCAACAACAACAGCCAGAGTGTCGCCACGATGGTCGACTATCTCTGCCGGTCGGGCGATGCGCCGGCCTATTTCGACATTCCGCATATCAACCACAATTCGCCGGAAAGGCTGGCCAGCTATATTGCCGCCGTCGAGACCGCAGGCTTCGAGCCGCAGGTGATCAAGACCAGTGCCGACTACACCTGGGATTTCGAGCGCATCGGCTATGAGCAGATGGACGAGATGCTGCGCAGGAAGAGCCTGCCGAGCAAGACGATCCTCTGTGCCAATGACCGCCTTGCCTTCGGCGTGATGGCGGCGGCCTTTGCCAACAACCGCAAGGTCGGACGTCAGAAGGGCGCGCATCTGCGGATCGCCGCCCATGACGATCATCCTCTCAGCCGCTATGCCTCGCCACCCCTGACAACCATGGCGCAGGATTTTGCGGCCATGACCGCCAACAGCGTCGATGCTTTGCTTTCCCTGCTTGGCGAGGAAGAGGCGCCGTCGGCTCCGATCGCTCATTCGATGCGCTCGGACGGCACATTGGTGATGCGCCAGTCCGCCTGACCCTGCGGAGTGCCCGGCGGAGGACAGGTTTCTCGATCGATAGCGCGGGCAGAACGGGCGCCGCTCTGCCCGAACGATCTAACGGCCGGAAGCCTCGAAGCTTTGCCAGGCGGCCGCCGCCGCCTCGATGGCCGGGCGCGCGGCGGAAATATACTTGCCCATCGAGGCAAAGCCGTGGATCTGCGTCGGCCAATGGCGGATCACCAAGGGGACACCGTCTTCCTGGAGACGATGGGCATAGGCCGCTCCCTCGTCGGCGAGGATATCCTTTCCGGCAATGGCCAAGAAAGCGGGTGCGGCACCCGAAAGGCTCTCCGCCCGCAACGGCGAGACGCGCCAGTCGTCGATATCGGCCTCGCTGCGGATATAGTGATCGCGAAACCAGCGCATGTTGTCAGCCGACAGGCCAAAGCCCTTCGCGTAGCGGCGGTAGCTGTCTGCGCTCTGGCTGGCATCGGTATTCGGATAGAGCAGCAACTGGGCAGTCAAAGAGGGCTGGCCTTCGGCACGCGACATCAGCGCCAGGACCGCTGCCAGGTTGCCGCCGGCACTGTCGCCTGCCACGGCAATCCGGCGGCGGTCTATCCCCAGCGCGTCGGCCTGCTCCGCCATGAAGGCAAGGGTTGCGGCGCAATCGGACAGGCCGGCCGGGAACTTGTGTTCCGGTGCGAGGCGGTAGTCGGGACAGACCACCGTGCAGGCGGCGCTGTCGGCAAACCATCTGCAGATGTCATCATGGGAATCGAGGTTGCCGATCACCCAGCCGCCGCCATGGAGGTAGAGCAGCCCCCGCCCGCCCTTCTCAGGCGCACAGAGGCCGCGATAGATGCGCACGGCGATCGGCCCTTCCGGTCCCATGATCGAACGGTCCTCCACGGAGGCAACCGGCTGCAGGTCTCCCCGCAGCGTCGGCGCGCCGGCATTGTAGTCGTTGC
The DNA here is from genome assembly GCA_964658415.1 of uncultured Sphingomonas sp. Lineage (GTDB taxonomy): Bacteria > Pseudomonadota > Alphaproteobacteria > Rhizobiales > Rhizobiaceae > Rhizobium. Next base: position 9,238 of record CAZZZI010000078.1, read on the forward strand.
GGGCTTCTTCGGCGGAGCCGTCCTCGAAGGGGCGCGACTTCGCAGCCTTGCCCATATCGAGCACGCGCTGTGCGCCCGGGTCGATCTCTTCAGTCATGGTGCCGTCCTCGTTCGTCACGCCAGGAAGCTGCGCGCGTCATCCTCGCCGAGCAGAAGCGGCTGCTGGAAGCTGCCTTCGATTTCGATGGACTCACGGCTTTCTCCCGAAGCGAGAATGGCCTCCATGATGTCGAGGACATGCAGGGCCAGATCGCCCGATGCGCGCGGCGGCCGGCCTTCGCGAAGGGCGCGAACCAGATCGGCAACGCCGAGCATCCGGTAGTTCGCCCTGTCGGGGGCTGCGAACGGCCAGTTCCTTTCGCCGTAGAGCTCGCCATCGCTGTCGAAATCCTTCCACTCCGCGCCGCGCTCGGAAAGCGATACTGTGCCGCCGAACGTATCGGGATCGGGCAGACGCAGTGAGCCCTCCGTACCGTGCAGCTCGATCGGATGGTTGGAATGGCGAAAGACATCCCAGGATGCACCGAAATTCACCGTCGCGCCTGACTTGAATTCGAGAAGCGACAGCACGTTCGTCGGCGTTCCGACCTTGAAGGTGGTGTTCTGGTAGGGACCTTCGGCGGTGATCAGCCGCTCCTCCTGGCCCTTGGTTGCCATCGCCATGACGCGCACGACGGGACCCAGCAGATTGACCATCATCGTCAGGTAGTAGGGACCCATGTCGAAGACGGGGCCGCCGCCCGGCTGGTAGTAGAATTGCGGGTTGGGGTGCCAATGCTCCATGCCGCGCCCCATCATGAAGGCCGTGCCGCCGACCGGCCGGCCGATCGCGCCGTCCTCCATCAGCCGCCGCGCCCGCCGGCCCGCCGCCCCGAGAAAGGTGTCGGGCGCCGAGCCCAGCAGGAGGCCGCGCTGCCTTGCCTCGGCGACCAGGGTGCGCCCGTCGGCTGCCGACGTGGCGAGCGGCTTTTCGGTGAAAACGTGCTTGCCTGCCGACAGGGCGGACATGGTGACATCGAAATGCACGGCCGGAATGGTGAGGTTGAGCACGAGGTCGATGTCCGGGTCGGCCAGCAGCTGATCGACGCTCAGCGCGCGGATCCCGTATTCTCCAGCCCGCAGCGCCGCCATCTCAGGCGATATGTCGGCGCAGGCGCGCAGCTCGATGCCGGCAAAGAGCGCCGCGTTGCGCAGATAGGTCATCGAAATATTGCCGCAACCGATCACGCCGAGGCCGATCTTCGCGTTGTTGCTGTCCGTATTCATGGGCACTCCTCCCGTTCGTTCTTCCGGCCTTAGCACGCCGCGGCGACGCCCTGCCAGCGGCCCTCGATCGGAATTAGAGCATTTTATTTGTTGACGCGCGACAAATTTTTATCAATCATACGGAAATGCTGGCACGGAGTTTTGGAGGTTGCCAGCCGTTCCGGGAGGAAACATGTCTGATTTGAAAGACGAGCGGTCGCGCTCGAACTCACTTTTTGCGTCATCTTCGGTGATTGATCGTCGCGGCCTGCTGCTTGGCGCAGTCGGCGCTGCCGCCCTCGGCGTCAGCGCGAGCCTCGGTGTTCGCTGCGCAACGGCGGCCGACCGCACGGAGATCAGCTTTGCGAGCGCCAGCTTCTTCGGCAAGGAAGGTCTTGGCGAACTCGTCAAGGCATTCAACGAGTCGCAGGACCGCATCATGGTGAAGTTCATCGAACTTCCACCGCCGAGCTCCTCGACCGAAGTCTATCAGGGCCTGATCCAGCAGCTGGCCCGCCGCAACGGCACGCCCGATGTCTTCACCCAGGACGTCGTCTGGATCGCAGGCCTTGCCGCTGCAGGCTGGGCGCTGCCGCTGGACGAGTATTTCCCCAAGGAAAAGCGGACTGACTATTTCCCCGGCACGGTCGCTGCCTGCACCTACAACGAAAAGCTGACCGCCCTTCCCTGGTTCGTTGACTCAGGCATGTTCTACTATCGCAAGGACCTCGTCGACAAACACGGCGGCAAGGTTCCCGAGACCTGGGACGAAATGGCGACGATGGCGGCTGCCGCCCAGAAGGCCGGCGATGCCAAGTTCGGATATCTCTGGCAGGGCAAGCAGGCCGAAGTGCTGGTCTGCGACGCCGTCGAGATCATCACCTCGAACGGCGGCTCGATCCTGTCTGCGGACGGCAAGTCCTCTGTGGTCGGAGACAAGGCCGCCGTCGAGGCCATCCAGTTCCTGCACGATACGATCAGCAAGACCAAGATCAGCCCACAGAACGTGCTCTCCTGGGACGAGGAGCCGTCGCGCCAGCCCTTCACATCTGGCGAAGCCATGTTCATGCGCAACTGGTCCTACGTCTATCCGATCGCCCAGGATCCGAAGGCGTCGCAGGTGGTCGGAAAGGTGGCCGTGGCCCCGCTGCCGCATTTTGCCGGCGGCAAGAGTGCTGCCTGCCTCGGTGGTTACCAGCTCGGCGTCAACGCCAACTCCAAGAAGCGCGAAGCGGCCATCGAATTCCTGACCTGGATGTCGTCGCCCGCGACCCAGACCCGGCTGGCACTGAATTTCGGCCTGGCTCCCTCGCGTCCGGCGATCTACGACGATGCCAAGCTGAAGGCCGAGCAGCCCTTCATGGCGAGCCTGCAAAGCGTCTTCACCGGCGCCACGCCGCGGCCGATCACGCCGCAATATGCCAAGGTCACCCTGGCGCTGCAGTCGAGCATCTCCAAGGCCCTGGTCAGCGGCGACGTGAAGACCGAGCTCGAGGCCGCCGCTGCGCAAATCACCAAGATTGTCGCCTGATATGGCCTCCACAACCGCAGCCCCGGCAGCGGGACAGTCACGCAAGTCAAGGAGGGCGCTACCGCGCGCCCTCTGGCCGTGGCTGTTGCTGTTACCTGCTTTCCTGTCGCTTGCTTCCGTATCCTTCTACCCGATTATCAACGGCCTCTATTTGTCGCTGACCAATCGTTCGTTGATCACCCAGGACAACGACTTCATCGGCATTGCCAACTATGTGCAGCTGTTCAACGACCCGGCCTTCTGGAATGCTTGGCGTCACACGATCTGGTTCACCCTCGCATCCACCGTGCTGGAGACCCTGATCGGGCTCGGCATGGCGCTCATCCTCTGCGAAGCTTTTAGCGGGCGCGGGATCATCCGGGCGGCGATGCTGGTGCCGTGGGCGATGCCCACAGTCGTCACGTCGAAAATGTTCGGCTGGCTGTTCGACGGTCAGCACGGCGTCATCAATTTCATCCTCCTGCATTTCGGCCTGATCGACCAGAACGTCAACTGGTACGGATCGCCCGATACCGCGCTCATCACCATCATCCTCGCCGACGTCTGGAAGACCACGCCTTTCATGGCGCTGTTGCTGCTGACCGGATTGCAGACTGTGCCTAAGTCGCTGATAGAGGCGGCGCGGATGGACGGTGCCAAGGCCTGGATCATCTTCTGGGACATCCGCCTGCCGTTGCTGTTGCCGACGCTGCTGATCGCCGGACTGTTCCGGGCGCTGGACGCCTTCCGTGTCTTCGATCTGGTCTACGTGCTGACGGGCGGCGGTCCGGCCGATTCCACCGAAACGCTGTCGACGCTGTCCTACAAGATCCTCTTCTCGACGCTGCAGTTCGGCTACGGCTCCGCCGTTTCGACAGCCATGTTCGTCACCGAAGGCGTGATTGCCGTGGTATTCTGCCTGTTCCTCGTCAGACAGATAAGGAAAACGACATGACCGACAGTCGCTCCACCCTGCAGTCAATCCTCATCTACCTCGGCGCGCTGTTCATCCTGATCTGGTCGGCCGGCCCGTTCCTCTGGCAGTTCTCGACCTCGCTGCAGCTCGACAAGGCGCTGACCGAGGGCACGCCGACGCTCATCCCCAATCCCTTCACGCTGGAGCATTACTACAATGCCTTCGTCGAAAAGGGCCTGCATCACTATGTGCTGAACTCGCTGATCGTCTCGTTATCGACCACGGCGCTCAGCCTGGTCGTCGGATCGCTGTCGGCCTTCGCGCTGTCGCGGCTGGATGTCAAAGGCCGGTTCGGCATTCTGATGGTGATCCTGTCGGTGTCGATGTTTCCGCAGATCGCACTGGTCGGCCCGCTCTACCTGCTGGCCTCCGATCTCGGGCTTCTCGATACCCATACGGCGCTGATCATCACCTACCTGGCGCTTGGCCTTCCATTGGTGACCTGGGTGCTGTTCGGCTATTTCGAAACGCTGCCGCGCGAGATTGACGAGGCTGCGCGCATGGACGGCGTCGGTGTCGTCGGCCTGCTTTGGCACATCATCCTGCCGATGTCGCTGCCGAGCCTGGTGACCACGGGCCTGCTCGCCTTCATCACCGCCTGGAACGAGTTCCTGTTCGCGCTGGCCTTCACGTCGGATCCGGACAGCCAGACCATTCCCGTCGGCATCGCCAACTTTACCAACCAGTATTACGTGCCCTGGGGCGATATCGCGGCCGCGTCCGCCGTCGTCACCGTCCCGCTCATCATTCTCGTGCTCGTCTTCCAGCGGCACATCATCGAAGGCCTGACACAGGGCGGAATCAAGGAATAGACGATGACCAAAGATTTCAAGGTCGGCTGCCAGACCTTCACATGGGAAATGCTGGGTGCCGGCTGGACCGGCAACGCCGACGACCTGATGGAGGCAATCGCTGCCGGCGGTTACGAGGGTATAGAGATCACCGACACGATGATCGGCAGCTATGCCGACCGGCCGGCGGATTTCGCCGGCGCCCTGAAGAAGCACGGGCTTGATCTGGTCTCCTTCGCCTTCGGCTCGCACACCGGCTTCACGCTGGCCGACCAGATCGACGCCGACCTGGTGGTGGCCCAGCGCTGGATCGACTTTGCGGCGAATTTCAGCGGCGCGATGGTATCGATCGGCTCGGCAACCGTCGTCTCCGACGGGCCGCGCGAGGACAAATTCAAGGTTGCCGCCGAGTTCTACAACCGCGCTGCAGCCCTTGGCCAGGAGTCCGGCGTCACCGTGGCGGTGCATCCGAGCTCCCACCACAACACGCTGCTGTTCGACCGCGCCGACTACGACACGATCTTCGCGCTGCTCGATGCTGATCTGGTCGGATGGATCCCTGATACCGGCCATATCCTGCGCGGCCATGACGATATCCTCGACACGCTGCGCACCTACCAGGACCGCATCCGCTATCTCCACCTCAAGGACGTCGGTGCGAACGACAGTTGGGCGATGCTCGGCAAGGGCGTCCTCGACACGCCTGCCGTCCTCGACATCGTGGGCAAGGCCCCGCACTTCAACGGATGGCTGGTCCTCGAGGAGGAATCCGAGACGGCCGGGCAGGACCCGGCCGCAGCCGTGAAACTCAACCGCCAGACGATGCGCGGCTATGGTGCATAAGGAAGAGAAGCGATGATCGAGAAAGAACAGCGCCGTTTGCGGGTCGGTGTCCTCGGCTGCGGACCGATCGCCCAGTTCGCCCATCTGGAATCCTGCGTGAAGGCGCGCAACGCCGATCTCTACGCGATCTGCGATGCGGCCCCCGATCTCTTGGCCCGCATGGGTGCCACCTACGAGCCGCAGAAACAGTACAGCGACTACGACGCCATGCTGGCCGATCCCGAACTCGAGGCGGTGATCGTGGCCACCTCCGACGCCTATCACGTGCCGATGTCGATCAAGGCGCTCGATGCCGGCAAGCATGTGCTCTGCGAAAAGCCGATCGGCGTGTCGGTCGAGGAAGGCCAGCAGCTGGCCGATGCCGTCAAACGCTCGGGCAAGATCCTGCAGGTCGGCCACATGAAGCGCTTCGACCCGGCGCTGGAAGCAGCGCGCGACTTCGTGCGCGACGATATCGGCCAGATTTTCGCGCTCAAGGCCTGGTATTGCGATAGCACCCATCGCTACACAAACACCGACGCCGTGCAGCCTCTGCCGGTCACCAGCAAGCTGGCGCGCAAGCCGGGCGGCAATCCAAAGGCCGATCTCCGGCAGTATTTCATGCTGGCGCATGGCTCGCATCTCGTCGACACAGCGCGCTTCTTCTGCGGCGAACTGGTCGCCGTCAGGGCCCGTCTGCTGGAACGCGCCGGTGCCTATTGCTGGTTCGTCGAGACCGAATTCGCCAATGGCGCGCTCGGCCATCTCGACCTCACGGTGGCGGTCCGCATGGACTGGCACGAGGGGTTCCAGCTCTATGGCGAGCACGGCTCTGTCCTCGCAAAGACCTTCAATCCCTGGTATTTCCGCTCCAGCGAGGTCGATATCTTCCACGAAAAGGATGCGACGACCCGCAGGCCCCTGGGCGCTGACGGCCACTTCTTCCGCCGCCAGCTCGAAGGCCTCGCCGACACGGTTCTCAACGGTGCACCGATGCGTGGCGCCAACGTCGACGACGGCATTGCCTCGATCCGGGCCATGGTCGCAATCGCTCGCTCGGTCGAAACAGGCGAACGCGTTGAGATCTTCTCCGTCACGGGATCGGTCTGATGCAGATCGGGATTTTTGCCAAGACGTTTCCCGGAACCGATCCGCAGACGGTGCTCTCGGCAGTCGCTGCCAGCGGTTACGGTGCCACGCAGTTCAACCTCGCCTGCTGCGGCCTGCCGTCGATGCCGGATGCCGTTCCGCAGGATGCGATCGAAGCCATCCGGGCGGCTGCCGAAGCGAGCAAGGTCTCGCTCGTCGCACTGTCCGGCACATATAACATGGCCCATCCCGATCCCGCCGTGCGCGCGAGCGGACTGCGGCAGCTGGAGGTCGTCATCAAGGCGGCTTCGGCGCTCTCCATTCCGCTGGTGACGCTCTGCACGGGCACCCGCAACGCTGCGGACCAGTGGGCGCATCATCCCGATAACGCCGATCCTGCGGCCTGGGCCGACATGGCGCTGGAAATGGCGAAGGCCCTGGCGTTCGCCGAAGGTTACGGCGTCTCGCTCGGCATCGAGCCCGAGCAGGCGAATATCGTCACCTCGGCCGGCGATGCGGTCAGGCTGATCGCGGAGATGGGATCGAGCAAGCTGCGCATCGTGCTCGACCCGGCCAACCTCTTCGAGGCAGCCACGCCCGAGGAGGCGCGATCCATCGTCGCGAGCGCGGTCGACACTGCGGCCGGCCATATCGCCATGGCCCACGCCAAGGACCGCCATGCCGACGGGCGCTTTGCAACCGCAGGCAAGGGCGTCGTCGACTTCGGCGATTTCCTCGCCCGCTTGAAGGCGACCGGTTTCGACGGCCCGCTGGTGACCCACGGCCTCTCGGCCGAAGAGGCCCCCGGCGTTGCAACCTTCCTGAAGGAACTGGTGTGATGGACGAGCCAGCCTATATCACCCGCGACGATGCCCGGATTGCCGTCTTCGACAATGGCAGCGGCATCCCGGTGCTGTTCCAGCACGGGCTGGGCGGCGACGAGGCGCAGGTCGCCCAGGCATTTCCGACTGGTGAAGGGCTGAGGCGCGTGACGGTCGAATGTCGCGGCCATGGCACCTCCTCGCTCGGCCGCCGGCGGCCCTTCTCCATCGCCCTGTTTGCCGAGGATGCGCTGGCGGCTGCCGATCGCTGCGGCTTCGAGCGAATGGTGGTGGGCGGGATCTCCATGGGGGCCGCCATCGCGCTGCATCTGGCTCATTTCCATAAGGACCGCGTCGCCGGCCTCGTCTTGCTGCGGCCGGCCTGGACGTTCCATGCCGCGCCCGAAAACATGACGCCGATCCGCACCATCGCCGAGCTGCTCCGTTTGCACGCGATCGAGGAGGCCCGCGCTCTGTTTGAAGCTTCCGCGATCGCGTCCGATCTGAAGCAGCATGCGCCCGACAACTTTGCCTCCCTGCTCGGCTATTTCGACCGGCCCGATGCTGCCGGCTTCGCCGAGGTGCTGGGCGATATCGCGAGCGACGGGCCTGGGGTTTCCGAAGTCTCGGCGGCCGCCATCGACGTTCCGACACTTGTCATCGGTAACAGGCAGGACGCCATTCACCCGCTGTCGTCGGCCACGGAGCTTGCGGCAGCCGTTCCCGGTGCACGCTTCGTCGAGGTAGCGGCCAAGGCTGCCGACAAGCCCCGGCATTTCCTAGAAACGCAGACTGCCATCTCTGAATTTCTTTCATCCGAAACCCTACGGAGCCGTTTCGCATCATGACCACGAAGACCCTGTCCGGCCCCAAGGCCATCGCCGCCCTGCCCCGCGACCGGCTGCTCGGCGAATTCTCCCTTTGGTCCGCCGACCTCGCCAACATGGAAAGCGATCTGCGCCGCATCGAGGCGCATGTCGATCTGCATCATATCGACGTCGCGGACGCCCGCTTCACCCCGGGCTTCCTGTTCTTTCCCGACTTCGTCGCCCGGATTGCCAAGGCGACCGCCAAGCCGATCCATGTCCATCTGATGGTCGAGGCCGAGATCGTCGAGGAGCAGACACGGCAGTTCATCGAAGCCGGCGCCGATCTCATCAGCGTCCACGCGGAAAACGGCGAGGCCGGCCTTCGGGCTCTGGCGCTCGCCAAGGAATTGGGGGCTGCAGGCGGCGTTGTGCTGCGGCTCGAGACGCCGGTGGAAGCGGTAAAGCCGTTCCTTCCCCATGTATCCTTCGTGACGCTGCTCGGAACGTCGATCGGCGTGAAGGGCCAGAGCCTTTCCGACAAGGCCTGCGACCGGCTGATCGAAGCCCGCGCGTTGATCCGGGCGGCTGGCCGGGAGGCCGAGATCGTTCTGGCAGCCGATGGCGGCATTCGCGAGCAGACCGTACCGTTGCTGCGTGCGGCGGGGGCTGAGACGGTTGTGCTGGGCTCGCTCGCATTCGGCGACAAGGATCTGGCTGCCCGCATGAAATGGCTGCACGCTCTGGAAAGCAACGCCCAGTGACAGACGCCGCCCTCGCATTCGACCTCGGTGGGACGGAGTTGCGGGCCGCAATGGTAAGCCGTGCGGGCGACGTGCTGTCATTCCTGGCGGTCCCGACACGCGCGGCGGACGGTCCGCGCGCCGTCATCGGGCAGATGCAAGCGTTGGCCAATGAGATCGAGGGGCAGACACCGTATATAAAACCGATCGGCGTCGGCATCGGCGCGCCCGGTCCGCTCGATCCCGTATCCGGCATCGTCATTGCGCCACCCACCCTTGCCGGCTGGCATGATGTGCCGCTGGCAGAGATCCTGCGCGAACACTTCGGAATGCCGGTATGGCTCGAGAACGACGCCAATGCCGCAGCCCTCGGTGAGTGGCGGTACGGAGCCGGGCGCGGTGCTGCGTCGATGGTCTTTGCCACCGTTTCGACAGGTATTGGCGGCGGCGTCATTGCCGACGGGCGCATTCTGCACGGACGTCGCGGGCTCGCGGCGGAAATCGGCCACATGACGATCACCAACGAGGGCGAGCGTTGCTTCTGCGGCGCGATCGGCTGTTTCGAAGCCGTTGCGTCCGGCACGGCGCTCGGCCGCAGGGCCACCGCCGGCACCCGGCCGTTCGATGGATCGATGATGCGCGCGATGTCGGCCGATGGCGACGTGACCGGGCGGCACGTGGTCGATGCGGCGCGCCGGGGCGATGCGCAGGCGCTCGACATGCTGGCGATCGAAGCCCGCTGGCTCGGCATCGGTCTCACAAACCTGCTGCACCTCTATTCGCCGGATATCATCGTCCTCGGCGGCGGCATCTCTCACGGGTTCGACATGCTGCATGGCCGGATCAAGGCGACGGTCGGCGAGCGCGCCATGTCGGCCTATCGCGACGTGCCGATTGTCGCGGCCCAGCTCGGGCGCCAGGCCGGCCTGGTCGGGGCAGCGAGCCTCGTCCTTTATCAGCAGGATGAAGCGACGGCCCCGGCCAAACCGAACAATCCGGGCGCGGACATTCCCGCCCGCACAATGGAGGCCCGACATGGCCAATCTTAAATTGCGCGACGCCCACAAGGCCTATGGTGCGGTGGAAGTCATCAAGGGCATCGATCTCGATGTCGAGGACCGCGAGTTCGTGGTGTTCGTCGGGCCGTCCGGCTGCGGTAAATCCACCCTGCTGCGGATGATCGCCGGTCTCGAAAGCATCACCGGGGGCGATCTCCTGATCGACGACGTCCGCGCCAACGACATCGACCCGTCGGAGCGGGGCCTGGCCATGGTGTTCCAGTCCTACGCGCTTTATCCGCACATGACGGTGGCCGAAAACATGGGCTTTGCGCTCAGGATCGCCGGCACGCCCGTGCCCGAGCGCGATGCCAAGGTGCGGGCGGCGGCAGAGGTGCTGGAACTGGCGCATCTGCTCGATCGGCGGCCCAAGGATCTCTCCGGTGGCCAGCGGCAGCGCGTTGCCATCGGCCGGGCCATCGTTCGCAGCCCGAAGATCTTCCTGTTCGACGAACCGCTGTCCAATCTCGACGCGGCGCTGCGCGTCAACATGCGTCTCGAATTGATGCGCCTGCACAAGACGCTGGAAGCGACGATGATCTACGTCACCCACGACCAGATCGAGGCGATGACGATGGCCGACAAGATCGTCGT